>CAYNND010000006.1:0-69868 GCA_964398775.1 uncultured Candidatus Saccharibacteria bacterium
AAAAGTCCCCAGCAGTGGGGACTTTTCTACTATGTGCGCGATGAGGGACTCGAACCCCCGACCTTTCCGGTGTAAACGGATTGCTCTACCAACTGAGCTAATCGCGCGTCAGGAGTTTGTACCATAGATTTCGTTACGAAACAATTGCCTGCGCTGTGCTAGTATGTCCCGATGAGAGATGTAGAGATTCTTGCAGATACTGACGATTTTTGGGTCATCAATAAACCAACAGGCTGTTTAACACATCCAGATGGCAGAAGTACGGAATGGACGCTTGTTGATTGGGTGCTTGAGCGGAGGCCAGACATTGCACTCGTCGGAGAGCCTTGGGAGGGCCCTGACGGACGAGTGCTCCCTCGACCAGGCATCGTGCACCGTCTCGATAAAGACACGACTGGCGTGTTAGTCATTGCTAAAAATCAGGAAACCTACTTGTGGCTAAAAGAACAGTTCCGAGAGCGGCAAATGGATAAAGAATATCGTGCATTTGTTCACGGAGTAATTGTTGAAACAAGTGGTGTAATAGATAAGCCAATCGGGAAGAGCCCGGCGGATTTTAGAAAGTTTTCTGCGCAGCGCGGCGCTCGCGGTGTTATGCGGGATGCGCGTACGCGCTTTACGGTGCTCAGCCGTATCACACACAACACGCATGGTTTTGCTGACTGGAACAGCAATGGATACAGTTACATAGCAATGTTTCCAGAAACAGGGAGAACGCACCAACTCCGAGTCCATATGAAGGCAATTCATCACCCAATCGTGAGTGACCCGCTCTACGCAGGTGCTTTAGGTACGGGGCTTGGGTGTGAAACTATCGCTCTGCATGCATATAAAATCAACTTTACCCTGAAAGATGGTACTGAAGTGCGCTTCACTGCACCCCTCCCTGAGCAATTTACGAGAATTGTGGCTTAGAATCTCAATAGGTTGCACTCCGTTCAGTACTGTGTTAGATTACCGCCCATGAAATCAGGAGTTACTATCTCTCCAGTAAACATGGAGGAGCGCAAGAATCTCGGCATCAAGAGTGGCGATACTGTGCGCGTATGGCAGAAAATTGCCGAAGAGGTCTACGACGAAAAGAAGAAGGAGACCAAGATTAAATACCGCCTCCAAGCATTTGAGGGTCTTTGTATTTCTACAAAGCATGGAGCTGAAGCAGGTGCTTCGTTCACTGTCCGAAAGGTTACCAGTGGCGTTGGTGTCGAAAAGACATACCCACTCTATGGAACTGCTATCGACAAGATTGAGATAATCCGACGCTCAAAGGTTCGCCGAGCGAAGCTCTACTACATTCGCGATGCAGTTTCTCGTGAGCAGAAGCGAGCACTCCGCAAGATGAAGCTCATGGGTACTTCAACAAAGGGAGAGACAGAACTTGCAGCAGAAGTAGCCGCAGCAGAGGCTGCAGCAGCGAAAGAAGCTCCAGCAGAAACAACTACAGCATAAATAAAAACCCCGAAAGGGGTTTTTTCTTGCCTTTTTCGAAACTACTTGTAGAATGCAGCACATTGCGCAGGTGGCGAAACTGGCAGACGCACTACCTTGAGGTGGTAGCTCCCGTTAAGGGAATGGAGGTTCAAGTCCTCTCCTGCGCACCAAATGAAAAAACGACCACTGCTGGTCGTTTTTTCATTTGGTGCGAGCCGGAGGTTTATGCGAGTTTCTGTAATCAGAAGGCGAGCATACCGAGGCGGGGTCGCGAGATTTTCTCGTCAGAGAAAATACGTGTGACCTCATGGGTATCTGCATCCGAGCCTACAAAGCCGATTGTAATCAACTGAGTGAGTCTACGCCAAGTCCTCATCCCTACATTCTCTCCTCATACAAAATAATGTATACTACTGCCATTACCACATCACATCATTCTATGGCAGAAGCAAAAAAAGCAACACAAGGTGAAGTATTAAACCCATCACAGAAGAAGCAGGCAGGTCTGCTTATTGCAGGAGCTGCAGTGATTATTATCGGACTCCTCCTCTTATTCCTTCTTCCATCAGGTGATATTGCAAAAGATGGGAAAATAACAGAACGCGAAGCTCAGAAAGTGAAAACAGAAATTGCAAAGCTCATCAATCTTCCACAAGAAGAGCCGGTGATGGCGCTTGTCACAAACGCCGACCAGCTTATTGCAGAGCAGCCGTTCTATCAGGGTGTTACCAATGGTGATGTGCTTGTTATCTATCCGCAGGCTCGAAAGGCTGTACTCTTCAATCCTCGCACAAATAAGCTCGTAAACGTTGGACCGGTCAATGTCGGCGAAGCATCAGCATCAGGAAAGAAAGAGCCGGGTACACTTGCTCCAGCTGAGCCAGAAAAAAAGACAGATAACTAATACTCATGACCCTCTATACGCGAAAGGGTGACGCTGGAACAACCAAGACATTTGGCGCGCAGCAGCGAGTTTCAAAGAGTTCTACGATTACTGAGGCACTTGGCTCGCTCGATGAGGTGAACTCATTTTTAGGTCTATGCAAAATCCAGTCACGTGTCGATGATTTCACATTGGGTGAACAAAAAATTGCAGACATTGTTCATGAACTGCAGGATGATTTGTTCATCATTCAGGCAGAAGTTGCCGGGGCAGAGAAGACCGTGTCACAGAAAAAAATTGGCTGGCTCGAATCAATCACAGACACAATAGAAGGTGAGTTACCAAAAATCACCACATTCTTCATTTCAGGAGGGTGTGAACTTTCAAGTCGTTTCGATGTTGCGCGTACCCTTGCACGACGCGCAGAGCGGCGTGTTGTCGGGGTACATGAAGAAGGAACACAAAAAGTAGGGGAGCACACATTGGCTTATCTGAATCGTCTCTCATCTATCCTCTACGCGCTCGCTCGCTACGCAAACCATCAACGTGGCATCACAGAGTCAGCGCCAGACTATAAGTAAGCAGCGTGGTACGATACGAGCATGTCTTCGCGTGAGGTTTTACGTGCTGCGGTTGCTGCCACGACAATTTTAGCAGGGGCATCTTCTCATGAGCGTGCAAGTGCACAAATCGTGGAGAATACTCAACTACCAGCTTCGGAGGTGATCGATGGAGGATTGCTTGTACAAGAATATATTCGCGTGTCAGGGGGTAACATGCATATGTTCTGGATGCGTGTGAAGCATGGAACTTTTGAAGGTGTGCAACTTGATGAACGTGCGCTACTTGTTGCCGCCCATGCTGCACCACAGGCTTTTTTTAGTCGGGGACTATCTCGGATACCCGAACAATATCACGCACTTGTTATACCGACAGTTGCCCAGTCGGTGCCACTCATTGCCGCTGAGTATCTTCAGAAGCACGCTGAAAGCACTGATATTTCGACTTCCCTTAGGCAGCACATAATGGCAGGTATTCTTGCGTGGCGCACAAGTGCTGTGCAAGCTGCGCACAGTAAGTCCATACCTGAGCAGCAAAAGATAATCGGTAGTACTCTGCTTAGGGTTTTGAATACAGTATACTCACTTCCAAAAGCGGAACGGCAAAAGCTTGTCGAAACATTGCCACCGGACATGTTGTTCTCATTGGTGAGTAATGGTGAGGTTGTATATACATCAACATATACCCAATTTATTTTACCAGCATTACTTCCCGAAATTCGTTCAAAAGGTTTGGTCGTGTTTGCGCGCCAATACCCTGGAGGAATAGATGCGCTCCCACACTTTGTTGCAACAGCTACACAATTCGGCGCACTTGATGTTCTTTTCCAAGGGGAGCGACCTGAGCAGATAACGACGGTAAGTATCGCTTTGTTTGATGCAGTCAGCCGTAGTGAAAACGATGGGGCAGCAGTAGCACTACTGCACTTGATGCACACTCTTGCAAAAAATCGCACAGCTGGGTACGCGCACCCGTCCATTCGCCGTTTTGTTGAAGCGGAGTTGTTGCGTAGAACTGCGGCATCAGAAGGTACGGTGCAGCGTCGCTTCAAAGTCGTGGCTGCGCTCTATCAACAAATATCTGAACCACTCAACAGAAAAAAACTGAATGAAGTAAGTAACGACATCGTGCCACCACGCTTCGATTCAATTCCTGAAGAGCGATTGTTTAGTATCGAAAAGTCTGAGCACGGTATCACGCGCGAACATAGGCAGCGATGGTACTTCTATCCTGATAGTGATGGTGTCACGACGTATCGATATACTGAGCGCACGCTACTCCAAAAAGGTTTTGTGTTGGCGTCGAGCACTGATGACCCATACAGTGTCTTTACTCGCACGAAGCAGGGCGTAACTGTGACGCTATATATGAATAAGCCGTATACATGGGCGCATGAAGGTAACACACAACTTGATGAAGTGTTGAGCGGTGTGCCACTCCATGGCGCAGCGCTTCGCTCTCATACACCTCGAGCAGCTGAATTTTTTGCCGCACTTGCTGCGAGTAAGCATGATGCACTCAGTTTCATCTTCCTTGGTTCGTGTAATGGCACGCAAGACATACAGCGAGCAGCAACTCTGACAAAAGCAGAACATCCAATACATATGATCGCTTCAGAAAAAGAAGGCAAGTTAATCAGCAATGCACACTTGCTTGGGTATATTCTTGATGATGTGCAGCATCGTCGAGTGTTGGTATGGGATACGCTTTGGCATCGTGCGGGTATGAAAACTAAAGATATGAATTACCAAAAACCTTCACTCAACATTCCACTATTATTCACGTATGCAATGAGGCAAAAATAAAGCCGCACGCGCGGTTTTTTTGCCAGGGGGCCGTTTTCCTTGCGGAGCGTACCCCCTTCTGTCATGTTCTCGGGGCTGCATCAGCAGTTTGTCTCGACTTTCGCCGCTGGAGCGCAACTTGTACGCACGAAGCCCTTGCGGACTCGAGCGCCTGGAGCGACGTTCCGGGTGTCGGGACGAAGGTGTGGTCGTGGACGGTATAATGCACACCTTGGTATAACCCTTTCTGCGCGATGCATCCAAGGAAGAATCTCCACTCTTCCTCGGCGTCCTGGGCGTTAACCCAGCCGATAGGCAACAGTGCGGTGAGGAGAACCGCGGCTTTGAGCGTGCGCATGGCGCAGCCCTTTCTCCCAGGACAAGGCCCCCTGGGTGGGGAGGAAGCTCGGGTGAGCAACCTCGAAATATCTTCAATTTGAATGCATTTCGAGTGCGCTCTTCAGCATCATGACATGAAACTTTAAATCTTTCAAGTCAAGCTTAGTTTACTGGTTTGGGGATAAACAACGACATACTTAGACACTTAGGTAGTAAAATATTGTAATGATAGAAAAAATAAGTGTTGTTTTTGCTGTAATAACAATGCTTATTTTCACTGTAGCTCATGCGGCTCTCCCCGATATAACCACTACAACCGTAAGGCCCGCACCAGTCACTTCACCACTTGTGCCTGCTCCTGCACCAGCAGCATCTGACAAGAACAAAGAAGACGATGTTGCTAAAAAACGCAGAGAATGCGACTCGCAACTTCAGGTTGCGCAGAAAAAATGCGCTGATGATAAAAAATTAAAGACAGTTGATGCTGGTAAGCTCAAATTAGCGTGTGAAAATGGTACGATACCAGAACGACATCGTCTTACAACAAGTACTGCTAAAGCAAACAAAGATGAGAAGGCGCCAATTAATTGTGTGACGCAAGAGTCTGAGAAAAAGAAACTTAAAGGTAAGTGTAATTGTAAAACGGGCTCTACATCTTCTTCACTTATCGACGAGTCCCTCGTAAAAGCTGCAAAAATTAATTGTTATGGCGTTGAAAATAAAGTTGTAACGATATGTAATGAGGATGACAGTAAGCTCTGCGAACAACGTGCGCGCATGAGTGGTGTACCAGAAAAGGATATTCCCAGTCAATGCGCAAGGCGTATTCAGGTTGCAAGTAATACCACCGGTACGATGACGGATGCTTCACCTGGAGCCCCAGATGATAAAAAAAAGGAAAAAGATATTTTAAAAACTACAACGGCAGCAGCTGCTCCACCCGCTCCAGCTGCAAAACCTGAACAACCAAAGATAGATAAAACTGGAACAGGGGTTGCCCCAGCACCACAGCAACCTCCAAGAGATATCACGAGAACAACCACTGCGGTATCTGCGCAGTCAGTGCAGCAGCCAGCTCAACAAACCCCAAGAGATGTCACAAGAACAACCACAGATACAGCAGCTCCATTTGTTGCTTCAAATCAGCAAGGTCCTGCTGCTCAAACACCGTCAGCGCAAACCCCATCTGCACCAGCTGCACAACAGGCTCCAGTACAGCAGCCATATCAAACAGGAAACCAGCAGCAACAGCCAACCGGAGTTCAAACAGGGAGGCAGCAGCGTGATTATGCTTCACCACAGCGCGACTATAGCTCAGCACCTCGAGTGGCACAGGCGACCCCACAACGTGAATCATGGCTCAGTTCGTGGCTTTCCCCTCGACAAGAGTCACAAGCGCCACAACAAGCTCCCGTTGTAATCAACAACAATAATGCGCAGCCATGGTTCATAGCAGAAATGAAGCGCATGGAGGATGCGCGACTTAAAGCTGAGCTCGAAAAGAAGCAGATTGCTGATACCCTAAAACGAGAAGCAGAGGCAAAACAAAAAGCTGAAAAAGAAAAAAAGCTCGCGAAGAATACATCTGCCACTAAGTTATCAAAAACGCAGAAGAATACTGAAGAGTCAGTGTCAGATATTGACCCGCAAACAACATTTCTAAAGGCGCTTATGGATGCCCCGTCTCTTGAGGAGGTGGCAAAGCAGTACGAAGAGGAACAACAAAAAGAACGGGAAGCGTATGCAAAGGAGCAAACAAAGACGACAACGATTGCGCAGCGCCCTGCACCGACGCAGCCGTCAGCTGAAGTGAAAGAAACGAAAGTGGTAATTGAGGAAAAGATTGAGCAAAGGCAGCGTGTTGCACAGCAGACACAGCGGCGTGTTCAGCCAACGTACTCGGACATTGCGCCATTTACGCAAGACGCTCAAAATGCAAAAGGTGAAAATAATGTACCACAGAAAAGTAGCCTCGTAAGCATGCTTGACCAAGAGGCAATCAAGAAAGGTATACCTGCGCCTCGTATTCAGGAGATTCCACTCCCTGAGAAAATTGCGTTTACTCGAACGTCATACACAGTCGTTGTCCCGACCATACGTCAGACCATCAAGACAATTATGCGTGCATATGAGAAAGGTGAACTGAGTCAGCTTGAGCGAGACAGGCATGCGACACAACTTGTTGCCCTCTCAGAGCAATTGGCGGGTTCGGCGTACGGAGCTGACTTCGACACTACACAGGTTCTCAATGACGCAGCACGTGCGACAGAGTTGACAGCTTTCATGATTGCTGAGCATGCAGATAATAAAGCAATCAGTGATTCTTTGTATGGCGTCTTTGCGACACTCACTCCACTTACAAAATCAGAACCTGTCGCGCTCACTCCTCCAACTGGTTCTCTGAAAGAATGGTCTGAACAACACTTCGCGCTCATTAAGTACAAGATTGAAACTGCGATGGAGGATACACAGAGCGAAAAAGCAAAAGAACTGTATAGTAAAGCGCTGAGTTTGGTGAAGTCTGCAGAATTGTATAAAGATAGTGATCAGCAATACTGGAACTCTTCAGCAGACATAAAAGAAGCCGTTCGAACATTGAGTCTTGCAACAGCTCTTGATAGGGCAAGTAAGGAACCAGCAACACTCGAAGATACTCAAACACAAGAGCAGAAATCAGCAGTACAAAAAGCAAAAACGCGAGAAGCACTCCTGAAAGATAAGGGACAAGAAAAGGGTATATGGGGCTCTTTCCTCAATATGCTAGGGCTGTAGAAGCTTTACTCGCAGTATCATCTATACTGACAAGCAACTCTGACTAACACAAAACGCCCAAAGGGCGTTTTGTTCTGGGGTGGCCATCGGGAATCGAACCCGAATTAAAGGCTCCACAAGCCTCTGTGTTAACCGTTACACCATGGCCACCAATGCGTGGATTTATAGCATTTTTTGCTACAAGTTACAATTTTTACAAAGTAACATCAAATGCTTGACTTTTTAGATGAGATTTTTATTATATTTTCGGAAGGGTATGTCTTCCAGGCATGAGGGAAACCTCAGATGATTATTTAGTAATATGTAATTATCGCTATGGAATTGTATTCACAGGCAGTATCATTTATTGGTTTGCACGAAAAGAAGCTCCTATGGAGTATTGTAGCGTGCAGTGTACTCATAAATATCTATATGGGTTTGTACGTATGGCGCACCTCGGAGCCACATCCTGCATACATGGCTCCACCTGAACGTATGGCACCACGAGAAGAGCGATTGAATGCTCCGTATGGGTATCGAACAGAAGTACGCACTGTTTACGACGGTGCCAATGCTCGCACATACACTGATTCAGTACCACTTACAGAAGCAGAAATACTGAACATGCGGGGGCGCATGCTTGAGCGTGACCGAATATTGCATGAGCATTTTAGAAAGCAGGAACAGTTATTCCAAGACTTGTGGAATTCATTTCCACGATGGTAATAAGATAAAACATGAATAATACACCAACACACCGTGAACATAATCGTTCAATTTTCGACTCATTTTTTGACGATACGTTCTTTGAGCCAATGTTTACTGTCAGGCCGTTGCAAACAATGCAGCGCATGCACACGTTCCCAAAGATTGACGTAGAGGAGCATGATCATGAATACGTAATAAAAGCGAACATCCCGGGTATTGAGCCAAAAGATGTTCACATTGAGGCAACCGAAGATGGTCTCTATATCTCAGGAACCTACTCGCGCGAGGAACGCAAAGAAGAAAAAGGCAAGCTGTCTCACTATGAACGGGAATCCGGCTCATTTGCGCGACATATACCACTTGGTGCTGCTCTTAACAGCGATGGTATACGTGCACAGGCGAAGCATGGAGTCTATACAATCACAGTACCCAAGGCACAACATTCAAAAAAGAAAAAGATCGAGATTGAAACAGAATAACTAGCACTTTACTGCAATGCACGCCGTGTCATCGCGACATCGGCGTGCATTTGTTGTGTGAGTGTTTCGGCATCTTTAAATGTTGCGATATCACGGATAAATGCGACGTGTGTGCATGCAATGGGGGTGTTGTGTGGAGTAGGAGAAAGGTCTGTGACGTCGAGCAAATACACTTCGAGCTGTTCGGTCGTTATACCAAAGGTAATTGGAGGGCCGAAGTAGAGTGCTGCGGAATAGGTCGCTCCTTGCAATGTTACGCGCGCAGCATAAATACCTCTTTTTTCGTTGAGTAGTGCATCAGGAATCTCCATATTAATAGTTGGAAATCCAAGCGTTTTTCCTCTACCAAAGCCAGGTTTCGTAGTTGTGTTATAGGTAATCATCATGCGCAGTGTTGCTGACTTGTATCATGGCGTACAGGAGCACGATGGCTGCAATGTACTGAGTGAAGTGCAGTACTGAGTCATATAATACTACATCAATAATCACAGCGATAAGCGGGAATGCGAGTTCAAGAATCGTAGCAACGCGCACTGGAGTTTTCTCAAGTCCTTTGTAGTACAAAAAGAGTGCAACCATACCTGTAGAAAGCGCAATTGTGAGCAGAATGACGATATCCATACCTGTAACCGAGGCGAGTGATGAGACATGACCCATTCCTACAATAAAAAATGGCGCAAAGAGGGCAGTGGCGATAAAACGAAGCGCAGTTGCGTTGACGGCTCCATGCATGAGGGTCAGTCTGCGAGAAAACGCTGTGCTACTACCCCAGAGCAGCGCCGCACCAAGTGCAAATAATGCCGCAATCATTGTCCCGTCACCAGTGTTTAGATTTACAATGCCGAGTGGGAATGTGACAAAAAATGCTGCAATAAGTGCCAGTGCTGCCCATGGCATAAAGTGCTTCGGCAGTGTTTCTTTAAGCACAATCCATCCAAAAAGTATTGCAAACAGAGGCTGGAGTTTCTGAAGAAGAAAGACTACGGAGAAAGGTATGAACTGTGTCGCGAGCAGTGCTTGCGTAAAGAACAATGTTCCCAAGATGCCCGAGAAGAGTGCTACACCCGCGATTAAGACAAGAGAAGTGCGGTCTAGATGTATTTTTCTTAAGCTGTTCCAGCAGAATAGTGCAATGAGGAGTGCGCCTATCCAATGTTCAATTGAGATTATGGTTATAGCAGGGAGGTGATAGAGGCTGCGGCGGAGTATTCCATCAAGCGCCCAGAGCGCGGCGGCTGAAAGTATGAGTAGTGAGGAGTGGGAAATAAATGCGCCCCGTGTGTGAGATATCATCGCGTAATTGTAGCTTGCGCATGCGTGTATACAAGCTATTTCTGTGGTGGGATACTTCGCGCGTCAAGTTCATACATGTAAGTCCCATCAGTTAGGAGTGTTGCATGCGGGTCGACAATAACAGGGATACCGGCCTCTCGAGCCATAATTGCGAGATGTGACAATGTGCTGCCTGTCGTCGCGATAATACCTGTGATAGACGGAAAGTATTGGACAAGGTCAGGCGAAAGAGCTGTTGTGAAGAGAATGTACTCTTTCTTTTGAGCAGGAGCTTGTCTTAGGTATGTTTCATCAACTACCAAACCGCGAGCATACCCATGCGCAATGATGCGGACCGTAGTGTCTGATCCAAGTGGCACAGTGCTCAGTGTGAGTGACGGCACGATAGGTAGGGATTGTTCTCTGTATATCAGTCGCTCTCGCAGTAGTGATTCAATCGCAGCACCATTCTCCAATTCTTCAAAGAGCATGTATGGCGCAAGCTCATGTGGAATCGAACAAGTATCTGCGATGTGCTCAGCGAAATGACGTGTGTGATGCGCACACCATGCGCTCCCACAGCGCGCTTCTTCTCGGAGTGTCAGGAGTGCAGCGAGATTTTTTGCGAGCTCTCGCGCAGTGTGGTCGGTATGTGCATGGACTGGAGCAAAATGTCTCTCATTTCGTTCTGCGTGCATAAATGTACTGAGGTCTTCGATTGCAAGTGAATTACCTTGTGGGTACCGAGCGCGAAGTGCATATGGTGCCTGAGGAATTTCGGCAACACAGAGTGGAATCGATGTCTCTTTTCCTTTGAGATGAGCTTTTAGTTTTGATTCGGCGACAAATGCTAATATATTTATTGTAAAAACAACTTGGTACACCTCATGCAGGAGTGCAGTAAGTTCTTGCCAAGAATGTATCTCTGCTGCTTCGCAGCGAGAGAGTGCCGATGCGAGCATGTCGCTCTGTATGGTAAACGCTTCTGCACCGGTATCAATACGAGCAAATGCAGCACTATTTGTATAGGTACTCCAAAACCCACGCAGCGATGCGACATGTGGCGTCAAATTCGAACTTCCAAAGTACGAATGAGAAGGGAAAAAACTCCGCAACTCAGCTTCTTTATCAGTATATAGATATACACCAACGCAGGTAAAAGGTTCTTTCATGCTGATCTGTACGCCCTGCTGTTTATACGCAGCTTGGATGGGACCACGTTCGCTGTACAAATACGAGAGGAGTGAGTATGTAAGTGGTACAGGGTGAGGGTATGTTTCTGCAGGACCTGAGCGCTCAAGGTATATACGCTCGCCGCGCTCTTTTTCAAGTTTCACATACAAGTCATGTAACGCTGCTGAGACGGTAGTGATGGGGCGTGTCTGTACGATATGTACGCGGACTCCGTCGTACACCCACTCAATATCTTGTGGGCACGCATATGTCGCTTCGAGAGAGAAACCAGTCGACACAATGGAGTGCATCCACGAAAATGGCAATTGCTTTGTGTTGTTTCGGTGGAAGGTACATTCAGAACTATCAGTACCTGAGACAACATGTGGTGTCGCACCTTTTGACCATGCCATCATGCTCATCAAGCCGCCGCGTGGGTCGCGAGTGAATAAGACACCTGTGTAGTGCGGAGTAATATAAGGTTGTATGAGGAGAGAAAACGAGGTGAATCCAGCAAGTTTTTCCTGTGCATCTGTAAGGACTGTCGTAAGCGCTTGCGCGATATCTGCAGGTGTCTGTGCAACAGCGCTTGTGAACTGCCCTGCATGCGCGTGCTCTGCGCCATCTTCATGCAAGCCACTTGAGCGTATAATACAGGGTGTGTGAATAGATTGGAGTAATGCCTCTGAGAGTTGAGTGATGCCAGTAGCAATTGATGGTTCGCAGAGCGCAACAAGGTTGCATGCGCTGACGCCAAATACGGGGAGGCCCATACCACTTTTCATGAGTGGCAAGAGTCGTGTTGTTTTTGGTCCAAAATCCTGTGGGTGCGTTTGGATTGCTGCAGCGTCTTCTATGAGTGGATTCATATATCTAGAGTGATTCAATGTGTGCGATACCGACGACAGGTACTACGGAACCATCAGCACGTTTGACTGTGCCCGAAACAGTACGTCCATGGAGTTCACCAGCATAGCGTGTGCCTGAACTGAGTGAGAGTGTAAAAGGTACATCGAGTGAGGTTACCTCCCACGCAGTACTTTTTTCATTGAGTGCATTTCCTTGCACTGTCGCTCTGAAGCCTTTATACGCGGCACCATCAATTCGTTTTAGAAGGACCCACTGATGTGAAGTATATGCTGGAACTGGGTTGGTTACATCTGATCTATCGACAACATACGCATTTCCTTCGGTATCAAAAACTATAAATTGTGTAGCAAGTCCGCGTACATCGTTGAAGCCTTCAAAATACACTTGCTTTGTGTAATCACGTGAGTAGACAGGGGAGACAAACACATATGCATCGACACTGACACCATTTACTTGTAGCTCGGCGGTCCCGATACTCGCTTCTTTAAAATAGAGTGGTGTATTTTTTTCCAAGAAGTCACCAGAAAGATTTTTGATACGGGCATCTATGCGCTGCTCTTCTATGACTGCACTGAGGTCGATGCTATAGCGCGCTGACAAGTCTGGAGCTCGAGTTACTTCAAGGGTATGCAAGTATCCGACAGGGGCGATGGTGAGTGCATTCGTGGTACCTGCGGTGTACGCGCTATAGGTGCGTGTTCCAGATACAAATGCAGCGTAGTGATAGAACTCAAAAGAAGCTTCTTTCTCCCGCACATTTAAATCAAACTCAACTGCGAGTGGCTCAGCGGTGTTTTTTCCAATAAGCACAATACGCAAAGCGCTCATTTCTGGGCGTACCCCTTCTTGCACATGAGGAACACTGACATGTGTTCGTGGTGGTTCTTGTTGTGAAAAGAGAAAAATAGACACGATGCCACCGATGAGTATCGCTGCAATGCATACTTGCACTATCCAGAAACGAAATGAGTTAGCACGCATATATGTACTCAGTGACAGCCACATACCTGAAAGAATCACGCTTATGGCGACAAATGATTGTGTGAGTGTCGAAGTTACTGAAAAAATAATATCAGGAGGGAGTACTGCGTGTGCCGGTGACGGGAGCAGTAGCAGTATGAGGAGTACAGAGGCAAATGTGCGCATATGCCTAGTATACAAGATTTCGCATCGCTCACTTCATGCTCTGCACAGCGCGATGTACCTCCTTACTTCTATGTGCTTGCACAAGTTTTACAAACACAGAACCCGCGATAGCAATTGGTGCAAAGGCATGCACCGCACGGACATCATCTCGTGTGCTGATTCCGAAACCGATACCAATCGGGAGCTGCGTCAGGGCTCGCACAGTACTCAGGTAGTGTTTGACTCCATCAAGTGTTGCCTGTTTTCCGGTCGTTCCTTGTCGGGAGGTGCAGTATATGAATCCACTTCCAAGAGGGAGTATTTTTTTGAGGCGAGTTTTCGTAACTCCTGGCGAGATTACGGGGATGATGTGTATGTCATGTGCTCGAGCGGCTGAAACGATGCGAGACCCTTCCTCAGTATCGAGTGGTATATCAGGGATGATGAGTCCTGCAACGTGACTTGCGGCAGCATCTGCCACAAATGCCTCAATTCCATATCGAAACACTGAATTGCCATAACACATGATAACGATAGGTGTTCTCGGGTGTCTGTGCCCAAATACATGTGCCATCTCAAAAGCATCAGCTGGAGCTGGTGC
Source organism: uncultured Candidatus Saccharibacteria bacterium (assembly GCA_964398775.1). Taxonomy (GTDB): domain Bacteria; phylum Patescibacteriota; class Minisyncoccia; order Phycocordibacterales; family UBA2100; genus CAYNND01. Next base: position 13,978 of record CAYNND010000006.1, read on the forward strand.
ATGCTCGACAGCTATTTGGCATGCAGCAGCAATTGTTGGTCCGTCAGCCATAGGGTCTGAGAAGGGGATCTGCATTTCAAGGATGTCTGCGCCGCCACGAATCATGTCGTCTGCAATATGTGCAGAAGCATCTATGTCGGGGAAGCCCACTATCATATGTGTCATCAAGAGCTGCCCTTTTTTCTCTGCGAGGAGTTGCGTGAGGGTATTCATATTAGTATCGAGAAAGTTCATCTGCTAAAAATGCCTTGAATGTGCCATCGCCATGTTCTCTTGCGAGAGTGAACAAATCTTTATCACCTCGACCAGAAACATTGACCACAATCGTCTTTGTTTTTGAGAGGGTTGGTGCAAGCTTGAGTGCATACGCAAGCGCATGCGCACTTTCAAGCGCTGGAATAATTCCTTCGTTTCGCGCAAAAAACTCCACAGCAGCAAGTGCCTCAGTGTCTGTGGCTGTTGTAAGCTCAAGCCGCTTCGCTTCATAGAGCATCGCAAGGTCGGGGCCAAGCCCTGGATAATCAAGCCCAGCAGCGATACTGTGCGTCGGGGCAATCTGTCCATCTTTTGTTTGTAAGAACAGAGATTTGTATCCTTGGAAGATGCCTGGCTCTCCTGCAATTTTCCTGCTTGAATGCTCGCCAACTGCATTTCCTCTTCCTCCCGCTTCAACACCAATGAGTCGCACTTTTGTATGAGGAATGAATGCGTCAAATGCACCGATTGCATTACTACCACCTCCAACGCAAGCGATGACAGCAGCGGGGAGAGTGGCACCAGTGTGTTCTTTGAGTTGTGATTGTATTTCGCGCCCGATGATTGACTGGAAGTATCTGTTCATTTCAGGATATGGTTTCGGCCCGAGCACAGAACCAATCACATAGTGAGCATCTGCAAGGTGTTCCATCCAATACTTGAGCGCTTCGTTGACCGCATCTTTCAATGTTTTGCTCCCTGATTCAACTGAAATGACACGGGCACCCATGAGTTCCATAAAAAAAACATTTGGGCGTTGTCTGCGAATATCTTCTGCGCCCATAAACACTACGCACTTCATTCCAAGTTTTGCGGCGACGGTCGCTGTTGCGACGCCGTGCTGACCTGCACCAGTCTCTGCAATGAGTGTTGTTTTTCCGAGGGTGCGTGCGATGAGTGCTTGTCCAAGGCAGTGTGTAATTTTGTGAGCGCCCGTAATGTTCAGACCTTCATTTTTTAAATAAATGCGGGCACCTTTGCAATGTTTTGTTGCTTGTGCGGCAAAGGTAAGTGGTGTCGGGCGACCTGAAAAGTGTTTCAGTAGTTGTGCGTACTCTTTCCGGAATTGGGCTGAGCGCTGCGCTTTCTCAAATGTCTCTACAAGTTCTCTGAGGGGCTCATGCAACATTTCAGGAACATAGGCGCCACCATACTGTGGGTGTTGATTTTTTTTCCCGCTGACTGAGTGTTTTTTCATATCTATTTATACTACTAATGCGGCTTGTAATGAAGCAATATGTTCAGCAGGGTGCGATGATTGCAATATTGATGCACCCACGAGTATGCCTCGCGCACCCGCTGCACGTACACGCGACACATCTGCAGCGTTCTGTATTCCAGATTCGCTGATGACTGGGATTGAGTGCGGGATAGTGGTGATCAGTTGTTCGGTTACCGACAGGTCAATGGTGAGCGTATCAAGGTTTCGATTGTTGATACCAATAATACGCGCGCCGCAACGGAGGGCTTTCTCCACTTCAAGTTCAGTATGCACTTCTACAAAATATCCAAGATTGCATGCAGTGCACGCTGCGATGCATGCAACAAGTTCTGCCTCATCAAGTACTGAGGCAATAAGTAAAACAGCATCAGCACTAGTCAACGCCGTTTCGTATATCTGGTAGACATCAACAACAAACTCCTTTCGTAAAATGGTTTGCGGGGCAAGAGCATGCACTTGCTCAAGCAATTCGAGGCTGCCACCAAAATACTTTGTATCTGTAAGTACTGATATGCAGTTAATCGTTGTTGGTGCATACTTTTTCGCGACAGAAAGTGGGTCACTGGTGAGAGTCCCATGAGATGGTGATTTCGGTTTTATCTCACCAATGAGTACTCCTGTACTTTCAAATAGCTCAAAAAAAGGACGGCGGGGTCTGTACAAGTCGGTACGAGCCTGGAGTGTCTCAAGCGGCAGGCGCGCTTTGAGTGCTGCGACTTCTTCTTTTTTATGTGCGATGATTTCATCCAAGATGTTTGTCATACTGTGTGTGCGTGACTGATAAATGTTCTCACTTTCTCCTCATCTTTTTCACCGGTTGCTCTGCAGACCCCTGAGCGAACGTCGACTGCATACGGGCGCACTTGCGCGATAGCTCCACGCACATTTTCTGGATTTAATCCGCCCGCAAGGATAACTGGAATAGATACCGTTCGCACGATGTCTGCGCTGACGCTCCAGTCGTGGGTAACCCCAGTCCCGCCGGTGGTGCCTTTCAGTGATGTATCAAGCAGGAGTGCATGTGCTGCAGCTTCAAAACTCTGTGCTCGTTCCACGCTGCTGCTATCTTGAACGTGGACGACAGCAATAAACTGCACGTAGGGGAATTGCACACGGAGCGTGCTGATATGTGCGGGAGTAATATGTGAGTGACATTGGACAACTGAAGTACCAGTTACAGATATAAGTGCAGCGATAGACTCAATACTTTCATGTGTGGTCACTATGACGCCCTGAACAAAGGGGGGCAGAGCAGTGAGTATGTCTCGAGCAGTCTCTGGAGTGACAAAATGCTTCTGTGATTCGGTATGCGGTCCAACAAGAATACCTACAGCGTCTGCACCGCTCCGTGCTGCAAGGAGTGCTTCATTAACACTTCGGTTACCGCATATTTTTATTCGAGTCATAGTGCAGAATATTTTTGTGATGCGCTGATAAGTGACTCAAGTGCGTGCAGAGCGCGTCCAGTATCAATACTCTCGTGCGCGTGCGTAATACCTTGCGCGATTGAGTGTGTCACCCCTGCTGCATAGAGTCCTGCTGCTGCATTGAGTACAACTACGTCTCGCCGCGCACCAGTTTCACCACTGAGGATTGCACGCGTTATAGCTGCGTTTGCCACTGCATCACCACCAGTGAGGGCTCCTTTCTTCGGTTTTTTAAACCCAAGCTTTTGCGGGTCGATAGTAAGGCGCTTCACACGAGTCCGCTCGACGAGCACCGCATCTGTCGGAGCACTCGTGCTCACCTCATCGAGGCCGTCGCGACTGTGAACGATAAGTGCTCGGGCGTATCCAAGTTTTTGAGCAACAGGTGCGAGTCTGTGGAGTCCGTTTATGCTTGGGACACCGATGAGCTGTGTTCGTGTTCCTGCTGGGTTTGCAAAGGGGCCAAGGAGGTTAAAGAGTGTTCGTATACCAAGTGTTTTTCTGAGTGCTCCAACTTGTTTCAGTGCAGGATGAAAGAGTGGAGCAAATAGAAATACAATTCCCACTTCGCGGTACACTGCAGCTGCTAACTCTGGAGTCAGTTGCACGTTCACACCTAGCGCTTCAAGTACATCAGCGCTTCCGCATTTGCTACTCGCTGCGCGGTTACCGTGCTTTGCAATGCAAACCCCTGCACCGGCAAGTACAAATGCTGCAGTTGTTGAAATGTTAAATGTATGTGCGCCGTCGCCACCAGTACCTACGATATCAAATGCGCCTGGAGCGTCGACTCGTTTCATGTGGTCGCGCAATGCATGAACTGCACCGACAATCTCTTCTGTCGTTTCTCCTTTCATGCGCAGCGCTGTAATGCATGCGCTTGCAAGTGCGCCGTCGACTGTCCCATCCATCAACGCACTGACAAACGAACGTATCTCTTTTGTAGAACAATCCGTATGTGCTACAAGCTGTGCGAGCAGTTGTTGTGTTGGGTTCATGAAAGTGATTGTATAAAATTGGTAAGCATCTGTTTGCCGCCTTCAGTTGCAAAAGATTCTGGATGAAACTGTATACCTTCAATTCGTCTTTCCTTGTGGCGAAGTCCCATGATATCTCCCTCACTGGTCTCTGCGGTAATACTGAGGCACGCTGGAAGGGTAGAGCGTTCGGCGATAAGTGAATGGTACCGCATGACTTCTATACCTTGCGGTAGACCCGCAAAAACCCCAGCACTGTCATGGGAGATGGTGCTTGTTTTACCATGCATCGGAAGGGCAGCTCTGACGACATGCCCCCCACAGTAGTGTGCTATTCCTTGCATGCCGAGACATACGCCGAGAATAGGTACGGGGAAGTCTTCATCTGTCAGTACGTCAGCACACACACCAAAGTATGCACGATCACTCGGGTCACCTGGCCCGGGGGAGAGCACAACACCGTCGTAGCCGCGCTCTCGAATCTCATCGAGAGTGATGTCTGTATTACGGATGACATCCACACTACCAGTACTATTTTTTGCGAGGAAAATCTCTCCAAAGTATTGGTAAAGGTTATACGTAAATGAATCGTAGTTGTCGATGATGAGTAGTTTCATACGATTTAGTTAAAAGTTTCGGTTAGAGTTTTTTTCATTGCAGCAAGTTTACGCACGATTTCTTCGTACTCATGCGCAGGCTCTGAGTCGTACACAATTCCACTACATGTCTGTGCATACGCGCGCGATTCATTAATAAATACCGAGCGCAGCGCGAGCGCAAACGTGCAGTCGCCGTTGAAACCAAACTGCCCGACGCCACCCCCGTATGGTCCGCGTGCCTCCTTTTCATTTGCTTCGATAATTTTCAGCGTCTCAACTTTTGGGGTGCCGCATATTGTTCCCATGGGGAAGTTACTCGCGAGTGCCGAAAAGGCATCTTCTGTAGGCTTGATGATGCCTGAAACTTCACTCGAGAGGTGTTGCACATGCGAAAAGCGTACTACCTTCATAAGGTCTCGCACACGCACCGTGCCAAACTGTGCGACACGGCCGATATCGTTTCTGTGCAGGTCAACGAGCATCACATGTTCTGCGCGCTCTTTTGGGTCATTCATGAGTGCACGTGCCAGCTGCTGGTCTTCTGCCTCATCTTTTCCGCGGCGTGTTGTGCCTGCAAGTGGCTTAGTTGTCATTTCTCCATCGCGCAGTGAGAACAATAACTCAGGAGAAGCACCAATTATTTTTCGCTTCTGAAAAGAAAGATAATACATGAACGGAGAAGGGTTCACTTCGCGCAGTCGTTCGTAGATGCGTAGTGTGTCACCTGAGATGGTGTAGTGTGATTTCAAGCCAACTTCGCATTGAAATGTATTTCCAGCACGAATGTGTTCTTTCACTCGACCAACAATCTGTGCATGTTCATCTGCGGTCAGCTCATCACCATCAAAGGTGACTGCAAGTGGCGCAGGAGTGTATGTGTCAGCGAGTACTTCGTGCACGAGTGACTCACGGTCTCGTTCGTAGCAAAAGTAGAAGAGTTCATTCGTTGTTTTGTCATAGACGAGTCCATCGTCGTATGCGCCAAAGAGGAAGGTGGGGAAGTCAGGGTGAGTTTTCACAGGGACAGTTGGTTCAAAGTATTGGGTTGCCTCGTAGCCGAGATATCCCACAAGTCCACCACTGTAGTTTCGTGCAATCGTGTGCTCAGGCATCACTTTCCGGAGCGCGTCGTATGCGTTAGTGACTGTATATGCAGTCCCATCAATAGAGAAATCAGTATTATTTCCGACAATGAGATGTTTCGGGTCAAAGCCGATGATTGAATAGCGAGCAAATCGTCCTTCCTCACCAAGAGACTCAAAAATGAAACTCGTGTCAAAGCGTCGCTCTATCTTTTTGAAAAGTTCAAAGAAATCGATATCGTCTGCAACTTTTCTGTACTGTGGTTTCTTGCCGAGTATGATGCGTGGTGGGTTCATAGAAGATATTAAAAATCGCCCTTATAAAATGACAAACATTCATTTTATAAGGGCGATTTTCACCGCGGTACCACCTTATTTGTTGCTCATCGACTCCATACTGCTATGACATCGATTATCTCTGTTACGGGAGCTCCCGAGTATTCACTTGTGCAACTACTACCATGCGCATGAAGCGCGATAGCGACCCAGTCTCCCGTACAGGTACTCCTGCGAGAGATCGCTATCAATGGCTATATCTATACATACTCTATAGGGAGCAGCCCATGGAGTCAAGGTGCTCACAGGCTCGGTTTGTATTCACAGAAAGATAACGGTATGGTTCTTGTATGAAAATCCATCGTTTCTTTATTGCAGATGACATCGTGGGTGCAACCTATGTCATCCAAGATGAAGATTTGGTGCATCAGATTACTCGTGTACTGCGTATCGGAACAGGGGAGCGCATTGCGCTTGTTGTTGGCGGTGGGAAACAGTTCCTTGCTGAGGTCGTTGAGACTGAGAAGCGTTTTGTAACAGTGCAGGTTTTGGAGGAACAGCAGGTCTGGGTCCCGAAACAACGCATAATTGTATGTCTCTCTGCGATACGGAAAGAGCGTTTTGAGTGGGCACTCGAAAAATGTACTGAAGTTGGTGTATCAGCAGTTGTGCCACTTATTGCCGCTCGCAGTGAGCGTGGTGTTGTGCAACATGAGCGTGCGCAACGTATCATGCAAGAAGCAGCTGAGCAGTGTGGGCGTGGCGACATGCCCGAGCTTGGCACACCAGTCACGCTCGGAGATATGCTTCCAGAAGTTGGAGACGCATGTGTTGTCGCGTGTGATATGGGGGGCGGGCACTTCTCAGATGTGCCACACATCGATACCGCAGATGTAATCTATCTCTGCATTGGCCCAGAAGGTGGGTGGAATGATGATGAGCGTGTATTGCTCCAATCCCATAATGCTGCTTTTGTATCCCTTGGCCCGACGGTACTGCGTGCAGAGACTGCAGCTGTCGCTGCGTGTGTTCTTGTACAACATGTTGTAGAATAGCGCCCATGCTTAAACATATTCTCCCGGGAGGGTTTTTCTTTTACTCAGCGCTTGTGTCTGTCGGTGCTCTCCTTGTCATCTTATTTGGTTATGGTGTCGGGCTCTTCTTTACTGCCGCACTCCTCGCACTCCTTGAAGTAACACTTTCTTTTGACAACGCTGTAGTGAACGCAAAGATTCTTAAAGATATGTCGCCCAAGTGGCAACAGCGCTTCCTGACATGGGGAATTATCGTTGCCGTTGTAGGTACGCGTCTCGTTCTGCCGATCATAATCGTTGCAGTAGTTGCAGGGCTTTCGCCTATGGTTGTTACACAGTTGGCATTCTTTGATCCAAAAGAGTATGGTCATTTACTTCATGAATCACATCACACCATCTCAGCATTTGGCGCTGCATTTCTATTCATGGTAGCACTCAGATATTTCTTCGATGAAAAAAAAGAAGTACACTGGATTGAGAGTATCGAGAAGCGCTTGAGTAAGTGGGGTAATATTGAGGCATTTGAAATTGGATTGGTACTCCTCCTCCTTTTTATAGTTTCTTTCTTCATCCCAGAAGAACGCGGGCTCATACTCGGCGCAGGGATTATTGGTGTCGTGCTCTTCATATTTATGGAGGCAATTACACACATCTTAAGCTCAAATGTGAAAAGCGTCGCCCATTCAGGACTTGCAGGGTTTCTCTATCTTGAGGTGCTTGATACTGCTTTTTCGCTCGATGGGGTCATTGCTGCGTTTGCAATTACAACAAATCTTGCAGTTATCGCTGTCGGTCTATGTATTGGTGCATACTTTGTCCGCTCAATCACCGTCTTCCTAGTTCGAGAGGGAACGCTATCACAGATAAAATATCTTGAGCATGGAGCTCATTGGGCTATTTTCGGGCTTGCTGCTTCTATGGTGCTATCGCTGCTCACGGAAGTTTCTGAGATTGTTGTTGCGGGTGTGGGGCTCGTCATCATTATGGCGGCCTACTATTCTTCAGTAAAAGAATATAAAAAATAAAAGAATCTTTCTGCTCTGTGTACTTGTGCACATTTCAGTTTGGTGCTTGGTACTGTTGTGTATCAATACATACTATGATTTGAAGTATGGACACCACCACAAGCACACCACCAAATAATCACGAACGACCGCTCGTTATCTACTTTAGTGCTGGAGCAATGTCAGGAGTCTTTAGTGCAGGGTTTTCAAAAGTATTTGAAGATGCTGGGCTCAAACAGCATGTGCACAGTGTCTACGGAAACTCAGCTGGCGCGCTGACTGCTGTATATTTTGTGTCAGGGCAAGAGGAACTGGGCGCGGGGCTCTACTGGGAAGACCTCAATGAGGATAAATACATTCGCTGGAGCAGACTTCCTGGGTATGTGTTGAAATCCTTGAGTAATGCAATTTTTCGTACACGGTTTGAGCTATTGCCTGTGTTTGATATCGACTACATAGAGCGTATTGTGCTCACGAAACGCAAATGGGACTATGAAGCGATGGTGCGCTCCGGCATCGACCTTTATATGATTGCGTACAATTTAAATACTTCCCATCATGATTACCTTAAGATAGAAGCCGAGAAAGACATCGTCCCGTCACTTCGAGCAACGGGCGGTGGGCACCCAGCATATCCTCATGCGGAACGTATCCATGGAAATCTATATGTAGATGGAGGAACAATAGACGACGAGCGACGTATCATGCGTATGATAGAGCGCCACCCAGACAAAGAAATCATCTGCGTACTCAACAACCCAAAGTGGGTAGGGGGGAAGTTTAAAAATCTCGTTAATAAGCTCTCAATCGCGGCAGTCATGTTTCCTTTTTTTGGGCTGCGAGAGGCACGGAAGACCGCAAAGTCAGATTTCAGTAATATTGATGTTGAGCGTATGAAGGCTGCACATCCGTACTTACACTTCATCGCAAACGACCTGCCCGGCTATCAGATGTCTACAAAGGCAGAGGAACATGTGATGCTCTACAAGCGTGGGCAAGAACTTGCGCGCGAGTTCCTGCTCTCAAAGCAACTGCGCCGTGTCGGGCCCTCGGTTGCGCAAATCTAGCGCTTTTGCTTTTCTGTGGTGTAACTGGTACTATGGTGGTGTCCAAGGTACATGTGCGTTGCTCCTCGTGAGTCGCTGTCGAATGTAATTCTGGAAGTTAATAAATTGATATTGCATCTATGGCGACAAAATTGTTCATAGGCAACCTCGCGTATAAGACAAACGACGATAGTCTCAAGGCTCACTTTGCACAGTGTGGAAACGTAGTTTCTGCATCTGTAGTAATGGAGCGCGAGACTGGTCGTTCACGTGGCTTCGGCTTCGTGGAGTTTGCAACAGCAGAGGAGGCAACAGCAGCAGTCGAGAAGCTCAACGGAGTTGAGCTTGACGGCCGCGCGCTCAACGTCTCTGAAGCTCGCGAGCGAGCTGACCGCCCAGCACGTGCTCCTCAGGGAGACCGCCGCTGGTAATATCCTCTTCACAGAGAGTTATCACAAAACCCCGCGCTCGCGGGGTTTTTGTGTGGATACGCACATAGCTCAAACAGGATACTGTGTCACACTACTCGGATGAAACGTGAGCGAGTGAAAAAAACTCCGGAAAAAAAACCAACAACGAAGATTAAAAAAACACGACGCACTCCAAAAGTTCCGAAGGTGCAACATAGTCGATGGGCTCATCGTATGAGTGTTGTTGTAGTTGGGGTTGTATGTGTTGGGTCGCTTGCCGCCGCTACATATGTATATGGTGCACGTCCGGCACTTTACACACTCAATATGCCACGGCTTGCAGCACTGCTACATACGAATGATGCTGATGTACTCATGGAGTTAGGGAATCGCTTCCTGAGTCCAGAATCATACAATCTTGCCAAAGCGCGCCAAGCATATGGGCGTGTGCTTACCATTGACCCAGCATACCCAGGAGCAAACTATCAAATCGGAAGAACGTATTTTCTCGTCGGTGACCATGCGCTTGCACTCATGTACCTCAGTGAAGAAGAGCGACTCAGACCGGAGTTCGGGAAGGTGCATTACATGAAAGGACTTGTATACGGTTACATGAAAAAGTTTGATGAAGCAGGTAGAGAATTTCGTGCGTTCATTGAATTCGATTCTTTTAATTGGGCTGGGTACAACGACCTTGCATGGGTATATTTTTCACAAGGGTACTATGAAGATGCAGAGGCAATCGCACGCGAGGGACTCGCTCGTGCATCAGGCAACCCATGGCTGAACAACGCAATCGGCGTTTCGCTGCTTGCACAAGGGCGAGGTCCGGAAGCGGCGCTCTACTTTAAAGATGCGCGTACAGGATTTCAAAACATGACAGCTGCAGAGTGGGGAGGTGCATACCCAGGTAATTCACCTGACGAACATGAGCGCGGACTTGCTGCATCATTGAGTGCAGTCGAACGTAATATCGAACGTGCCGAGTCAGCGCTCCTCCCCAGTGGAAAACCTGATATACAATCAAGTCAAGAATGATACGCTAGAGTGAAGTATGAAAACAAAGCACCATCGTGTGAAAAAAATTAGTAGCACGCTCTTGATTCCAGCTGGAATCGCGCTCGCATTAGTCCTGATGGTGCTCTACAAACCTGCAGATAGCACTTTTGTCGAGATTGGATACACTGAGCAGTCACCACTCGGAGAGACAGGAGGTGAAATTATTCCTGCATCATGTCCTTCTCACTTGCACGATGCTCCAGTCAACTATGGTGCTACCTGTTATTCAGGGGCAAATGCATGTGGTCAAACAGCCACTGGAACGATTCAGTGTAATGGGGCATGTAGCGCTGCTACCCCAGGAGTTACAACTCCTACTGGTGCTACCTACGGTGCGGCATGTACTTCAGCAGCAAATGCATGTGGTCAGACAAACACAGGAACGATTCAATGTGATGGATATTGCAGTGTCGGACAACCAGCAAACCCTGTGGGGTATGGTAATGCATGCTCAGGTCCCGCGAACAGTTGTGGTAGTACCAACTCAGGAACGTTAACGTGCTCTGGTGGTAGTCCAACACTCTACTGTACCGCAACATCAGCTCCAGCTGATCCAGTACTCCCCGCAACATGTGGCTGTGCAAGCCCACCTGTAAACTACGGTACAGCATGTACAAGTGGCGCAAATATCTGTGGATTTACGAATACGGGTACTATTCAGTGCAATAGCACCTGCAGCGCTACAACGCCATCTGACTCACTCTGCACAAGCACCTGTGGAAATGGTGTCTGTGATGCACATGAAACTGTCGGCAGCTGCCCAGCAGACTGTCCAGGTTCAGGAACACCACTCACAGGATGGGGATGGAGTGATAACATTGGCTGGATATCAGTGAACTGTTCTGACCTTGGGACTTGTGCGACGCGTAACTATGCGCTTCGAAAAAATACTTCAAACAAAATTGTCGGATACGCATGGAGTGAGAACATCGGGTGGATTAGTGCAAACGCGTCAGAGCTTGCAGGGTGCCCAAGTGGTTCGTGTGATGTCAGTGTCTCATCGCTTGGACGTGTGTCAGGATGGATGAAGGCATTAAACGCAGCGGGTGGCTGGGACGGATGGATTTCACTCAATGGTACAAACTATCAAACTATGCTCGAGTCAGACAACATACTTTCAAACTGGGCATGGGGAAGTGATGTAACGGGTTGGATTCTCTGGTCAGCACAACTTTCATGTGCGCAGACAGCAGGTGATTTCTGCTCGGGAGACTTGTGGCAGCATCGTCATCCAAACTGTACTGTGACAACGGTACTCGACTGTGCTCCAAGTACATGTTCAACAAGTACAAACCAGTGTGTCGTTATGCCACCACCATCTGCAATCACGGGACTTCGTGCGACGCCACAACTCGTCTCGCCAGGAGGTACATCGGTTATAAGTTGGAACATTAAGAACGCGACCTCATGTACAGTGAGCGGTAACGGCAACTCGTGGACTGGTGTGACCGGTACTCAGACAACCAACCCTATTAACACAGTCTCAACATATACACTCAGTTGTACTGGACTCGGAGGTAACCTTACACAGACAGCAATCATCAAGTTTGCTCCGAAGTGGCAAGAGAAGTAAGTAAATCGAACGTACAGTTCGAACATAAGTATGAAAAAATCTTTCTACGTACTATTTTTCCTACTTCCATTTTCAGCACTCGCCTGGACGGGACCATCTGCAGCACCACCAGGGAACAATATCTCTGCACCAGTAAATACAAGTAGTGCAGATCAGTTCAAGCCTGCTGTAATGGGTGCAGATATTCTAAATATCACTGGGGCAAATCAGTACTTTAATTTTGGCAATACAACCGGTTCTGCAGGTTTTGGCTTTCGAAACAATGGCGGTATTGTCGAATACAAGCAAAATGCAGGACAAAACACTGCCGCAGGGTGGACCGAGTTTGGGCAGGGACGAGGGAGTCTGATGAAGATACGACTCGCACAGTGTGGTGGCGGTTGCGCTAGTTATCATGCACTCAATACATGGATAAATGTCTCTGGATACGGATACACATGGTCTACCGCGCTCAACACAGACTCAAGTACATTTACGCATAACAATACAGGAACAATTACTGTCTCAAAGGCTGGTGTATATCGTGTACGAGTTGGCACTATGTTTGTCCCAACTACTGATGCTGCCTATGTTTACGGATGCCCGATTATAAATGGCTCTGCAAACTGTGGGCCGCTTGGCTCTGCTGAGGGGTTGCGCCACTCATATCATCCAGCGGGCTGGTGGGGTCAGAATATTACGTCGTTTATTTTTGAACTTACTGCTGGTACGACCGTCGGGTATGGTTACTACACACCATACACACTTTCATACTGGGCGAACGATTCCTACACGTTTCTTGAAGTAACTCGAGTTAATTAATAATCATACTTGTATCATGCACACAAAACTTTATATAAAAAAATATACGAAACAGGCACAGGGAATCATGTTTATCCTGCTCGTTTCTTTTTTGGGCGCAGGTTTGGTAAGTGCATGGACTGGTCCAACAGCAGTACCTCCGAACAACAACGTTGCTGCGCCAGTAAACGTAGGAGGGGCGAACCAGTCAAAACCAGGACTCATCGGCGCAAATATTTTCAATGTCTATGGTTCAGGACAGTACATAAACTTCGGCACTACCACAGGCTCATCAGGTTTTGGCTTCCGCAACAATGGTGGCATCATAGAATATAAACAAAGTGCAGGACAAAATACTGCAGCAGGATGGACTGAAGTGGGGAAGGGCCGTGGTAGTTATGTACGTATCGCACTCAATTACTGTGGTGGCGGTTGTGGAAGCTACCATGCGCTCAACACTTGGGTGCGCGTGTCGAATTATGGATATACATGGACAACGTATACCAATACTGACACTGCAACATTCACACCAAACGGCACTGGCACCGTCACAATAAATAAAGCAGGCGTGTATCGTATTCGCCTCCAGACAATGATGATTCCAACCGCAAGCACTGCATGGACTGCATACGGATGTCCAATGATAAACGGAGTAGAAAACTGTGGACCACTCGGAGCGGGTGAAGGATTAAAGCACGCATATTACCCAGCAGGGTGGTGGGGACAAAACATAACTGAATTCACTTTTGAACTTTCAGCTGGAAACACAGTAGGATATGCATACTATATCCCTGTTGCGATGAGTTACTGGGCACACGATACGTATACATTCCTCGACATACTTCGTCTGAACTAAATCGTATGAATCGACTTATTCTCATAATTGTGAGTGGTATCGTTGCTGGTGGGGTTGTTTGGTATATTTTCTCTCACGGGATATCTACACCACAAAAATCTCAAACCACTTCGGCTGATACTATGACCATGGAAGCGGAAGTGAAGCGAGTACTTATGTTCATGCACCCACATATAACCGAAGAAGTTGCCGATGAGTACTTGGATGAACTTAAAACTTTAAACAAGCAATATGGGTATACTTCAGGTGGTGAGCCAAAAGGGGATATTGAGACGATGCGTGCGTATGCAGGAGCAGTCGAGGTAATCCAAAAAAAGTACAACATGATGCCGCAGGCAGATACCCAGGCAGCTCCAGCGTCAGGGTACCCGCAGCCACATCTTGCACCACAACAGACCGATACAATGTACATGCCTCCGTCACAGATAGGTAGTCAGAGCACCACTACGCAGAGCCCTGCTCTGCAAACCGCAGGCTCGCAGAAACCACTCGGTCCAACTGCAAATCCAAACAGTGGTGCGGCAAAGGGTGGTCCGGCGTCAACTCCACCACTAATCCAGCAAGACAATCTACCTCCAGCACCTCCTGTGCCTCCTCAAATGAGTAGTGAATAAAAAAACTGCTTCTATCTTGAAAGGTGTGCACAGAAAACATCTATGATGTTTTGACATGATACGATACATGCATGTCTAAGCGTACTTTCTTATTGGTAGTACTGTCTTGCGCGATCCCTGTTGCACTCTTTGCCTGGACAGGACCATCAGCTGCACCACCAGGAAACAATGTCTCAGCTCCAGTGAACATCGGTTCAGCCGATCAGTTCAAACCAGGTATCATGGGGGCAAATATCATCAATATTTACGGCTCAAGTCAGTATCTTAGTTTTGGGAACACCACGGGAGCGAGCGGATTTGGTATCAGAAATAATGCAGGCTATTTAGAGTTCAAAAATAGTGGTGGTGCATGGAACCGCTTCGGCCCACCATTTACTGCAGGCTTAAGTGTGAGTGGTACTCTCGGTACGCTCTATGGTGGCTCATATCGTATCAATGCAAACGGTGACAACGCAACAGGTGGAGGAATACTCATCGCAGACGATGGAGGCTTCTTTGACTATAATGACGGGTGGGTTACATTTAACGGTTCAACAGGCATCAAGATTGCAGGAAATAATGGTGCGGCAAGTCAGGGCAATCAGCTACAGGTGAATGGAAGAATCGATGCAAATTCCTATGGAGGTAACGGGGGAATCATCTCATCAGGAAATTATGGTGGAACAGGAACCGCTGCATATTTTCCCTCAGGCATCTGGGCAAATGGTGCAAGTTCATGGCTCTATGGGACCATCTATACAAATGGACAGGTATACGATACTGCGGTTGGTACAGTGCGCGATGCGGGGGGTGGCTGGATTCGTACCTATGGTGCAACTGGGTGGTACTCACAAACGTATGGAGGTGGCTGGCATATGTCCGACACGACATGGCTCAGAGCATACGGGAACAAAAATGTCTATACACCAGGCACAATCAGAGGTGATGCATCGCTCGACTCAAACAATCTCTGCGACCCTGCACACTCATATTGCTCAACGATATATGGTTTGTGGTATGTGCATACGTACTACTATTCTGACAAACGGTTGAAAAAAGATATTAAAGATATGTCAGATGATTATGGTCTTGGAGCAATCATGAAGCTACGCCCTGTGCAATTTACATGGAAAGACAAAACTTCTTCAGAAAAACTTGGTCCACAAATTGGTCTCATCGCACAAGAAGTTGAACAAGTGATTCCTGAGGCTGTGGATACTATGCCAAGTAAGGAAATTACTAACGAAGATGGCACGAAAGAAACAATTGAAAATCCAAAATCAGTCACGCATCAGAACCTTGTTGTACCGCTGATTAAGTATGCACAAGACTTAAAAGCACTCAACGATGTGTAACAGAAAAAATAGATGCCCCCAAGAAACAGGTCAGAGAGTTGCAGTCACGGTAGACATATACACATATAGAAGCGTAGGAGTGACAGCCCCTGCGGGGAAAGTGCTACGATGGTAGGGTATGCACCGAATCATCACTATTATTTGCGCTGTACTTTTTCCAGCAGCACTCTTTGCATGGACAGGTCCGACAGCTGCACCACCTGGAAACAACATCGCTGCGCCAGTCAACGTCGGCGGTACTGACCAGTTCAAGCCTGCAATTGTCGGCGCGAACATTGTCAACATTTACGGTTCAAACCAGTATTTGAACTTTGGTAACACAACTGGTTCAACAGGATACGGTATCCGCAACAACGGAGGGAAGCTCGAGGCAAAGAACTCAGGTGGCGCATGGATTAAGCTTATAGATAAGCCATGGTTTGTCGCAAGTGGCGATGGATACGGCTGGCAGGGACAATCAGCAGGTACGTGGCTCTACCCAACAACACTCACAACCTTACGAGGCAATGCAACCGCAAGTTACAACCCTGCAACGGCGCTCTTCACAGCACCTGAAGCAGGTCTCTATTTCTGTTTCTTCCAGGGGTATAAGAGTTATACAGCTGCAGGGTATCACCATACCATTTCAACATGTAATGGCACGGTCTGTAATGGTTTTGGTAGCTGGGACTATACACTCGCATCACAGGGGTATACCTCATATGACCAATCAACATCACAAATCTCTGGAATCTATAACCTCGCACTCGGGGAAACAATTGGCTTTCGTATGTACTCTGAACAAGCAAACAGCTACTCATACTACCCACCATACTCACGCACGGGATGCGCAAAATTGTAACTATGAGTAAAACACTATTCATCACAATAGTCCTTATTGCAACGCTTGCAGGCGCGTGGTGGTTTTTAAGTACTGACTCAGGCTCATCGAGTATCATAGGAGTACCGGTTCACAAAGAGGAAAAAGCTGAACCACCAAACTTACCGAAGCCACCAAGTTTTGTTGAGCGAGTACTGAAGGACAATCCACATATTTCAAGAGAGACTGCAGAGCAATATGAAGCTGAGCGCATACAAACAAATGTCGCGCATCAAGAGTATCGTGTGCGCGTCTTAAAAGAAAAAAAAGTGAGCGACCCTGAGGAGATGATTGCAATTGAACAGGGTTTGGCACTTGAGCTGCAGGCACAATTTGAACAGCTTGAAGCAAAATACAATATCCATATGCAGCAGGGGAAGCCTGGTTTTATTGGGGCACCGATTCCGCCCCCACTCCCATAGTAGATGTATATATGAACAACAACAGCTATAGCACACTGATACGTACCATTTGCTCAGCAGTAGTCGCAGCGTTTTTGATTGCAACCTGTGGGGTGCAGACGCTTGCTGCATGGACTGCTCCTACGGGAACACCGGGCAATAATAATGCAGCACCACCTGTAAATACCGGAACAGGGACTCAGGCAAAACCAGGCGTGCTTGGAGCAAACATTCTGAACATTTATGGTTCAAACTTGTATCTCAACTTCGGTAACCCAGACGGTGCAAGTGGTTTCGGTATTCGCAGTAACGCAGGTGTGCTCGAAGGTAAAGATTCTGGGGGAGCGTGGGGCAAGCTTATAGATAAGCCATGGTTTATTGCAAACGGCACTTCAGCAGTGTGGCAGTCTCAGGGTGCTGCGACTTGGCTCTATCCAACTGCGCTTGATAATAAAAAAGGTAATGCCGCAGCGAGTTTTAACTCAGCAACAGGGTACTTCACTGCTCCAGAGGCTGGAGTTTACCTCTGTTTTTTCAGTGGGTATAAGAGTTACTCCACTCCTGATGTTCACCACACCATATCTACATGTTCAGGCGGCCCGAGCTCAGTATGCAACAACTTCGGAAACTATGACTATACGCTTGCTTCACAAGGATATTCGGGCTATGACCAGTCAACATCACAGCTTATCGGACTCTACAATCTCATTGCGGGTGAAAGCATCACATTCCGTATGTACTCAAGTGCGGGAAACAGCTATGCGTACTACCCACCGCAGAGTCGTATGGGCTGCGCTAAGCTGTAAGACACACAGACCTCATTCGTCAGTAGTAGTATTAGGATATATACTTTCATTATGGAAACATTTTTTGCAAACCCAATTATTCAGAAAGTAGGCATCGCAGCACTTGGTGCACTTGCGCTCCTCTTTGCAGTTCAGTCAATCACTGAGATAAAAGGCTGGAAGTTTATAGGCTCAGGCACAACAGCGACTAACACCATTGCTGTTACTGGTAAGGGAGAAATTTTTGCAGTGCCAGATATTGCACAATTTACCCTTGGTGTAACAAAAGAAGCGAAAGATGTAAAGGCTGCCCAAAAGGAGGCGACAGAAAAGATGAATGACATCATCGCGTACCTCAAATCAACGGGTATCGAAGAGAAAGATATAAAGACGATTAACTATTCTGCACAGCCAAAGTATGAGTGGATACAGCCACCATGCCGCCCTGGAGAGTACTGTGGAAACGGACAAAACAAGCTTGTCGGATTTACCGTATCGCAGACACTCCAAGTAAAAGTTCGAAAGGATACAGATAAGGCAAGTGATGTATTGGGTGAAGCTGGTGCGCGCGGTGCAACTGAAATTGGCTCACTTGAGTTCATAAATGATGATGAGGACAAGCTCAAGGCAGATGCTCGAAGCAAGGCAATTGCTGACGCAAAACAAAAGGCAGATACACTCGCGCGCGAACTGGGAGTATCTATCGTACGCATCGTTGGTTTCTCTGAAGATGGGGGATACCAGCCTGTCATGTACAAAGCAGCGCGCATGGAGGCAGTAGCCATGGATGCCGGAGCACCAGCACCTGAGCTTCCTGTAGGTGAAAATAAGATTCTCTCAAATGTCACTGTGACATACGAGATCAGATAGATAGATAGGTTTACGCAAGAAAAGCCCCGCGGTACGGGGCTTTTCTATATTGAAAATATAAAAGTGCTCGCGCGTTCTGGATTGAACCAGGGGCATCGCGCGAGCACTTGAGCACACGGACTCCTCCGTGCGCGGTGACCAGGTACTCAACGGCGGAGCCGCATAGGTCACGAAAGTAGCATATCATTACGTGTAGAAAAATGCAGTTGACCACAAATATTTCACTGGTACGATGCTTCTCGGTCAATAGCGAGAGGGCCTTCAAATGGCAACGCGAAAACAGATGCGTCAGGTGACCATTTCACCCAGGTGGGGTGGCCACGTGCGGACGCCAAAAGTGCAGCAACCTGTAGATTGGTATACCCACCTCGAGTGGTGGTACTACCGTCTCGGGCTCTTTGCGGCGTCAGTATGTCGCATCTTCGTTTGAGACCAGTCGAGGGCGCGTTCGCGTGCCCTCGACACCCTATTTGACTTACTCGAAAAGCAAGGTATTATACAGCTATACAGGGCCGCGAGGCCTTTTAAAATTGCTTTATAAACAAATACTATGAATAACCTCATTCAATATTTCAAAGAGACTCGAGCAGAGCTCGATCACGTCAACTGGCCAACACAGCGCACGACACTTATCTATACCGCGCTCGTTGTGGCGTTTTCTGCAATCGTCGGTGTGTATCTTTCACTCCTTGATTACGGTTTTACGTTCGGACTCGATAAGTTCTTGATTCAGTAGCACACATTAGTACTCACTAAGTAATTTCACTATGGCACTGCAAGCAATCAACGAGCGACACTGGTACGTCATCCACACCTACTCAGGATATGAGGAGGCGGTAGGTCGTAACTTGCGTCAGCGCATCGAGACGATGGGCATGAAGGATAAGATTTTTAACGTTGTAGTCCCGACAGAGAAGAAGATAAAGGTAAAGGGCGCAAAGCGCATTGAGGAGCGTGAGCGTGTCTACCCTGGATATGTACTTGTGGATATGATTGTAGACGACAACTCGTGGTATGTCGTGCGCAATACCCCTCGCGTTACAGGGTTCGTCGGCTCTGGGACACAGCCAGTGCCACTCTCTGAAGCAGAAGCGCAAGACCTCTTTAACCGCATGTCAGCTGACACTCCGACGCACGATATTGACTTGCAGCCAGATGACTCAGTCATGATTGTTGATGGACCATTTAAAGATCTGGAAGGGAAGGTTGGTGAGGTAAACGCAGCATCGGGCAAGGTGAAAGTGCTTGTGCCAATGTTTGGACGTGAGACCCCAGTTGAGCTGGACTTCCTCCAGGTGAAGAAGGTGTAGTTGAATTTTTCCGGAAAATAGGTAGTATAACCCCATCAAACGAAGCTTCTACCGTTTGTTGATTTGTAATCAATAACTTAAGCGTATATGGCAAAGAAAATTGTTAAGCAGCTCAAGCTCCTTATCCCAGCGGGTAAGGCAACACCAGCGCCACCTATCGGTCCAGCACTTGGTCAGGCAGGTATAAACATTGGTGATTTCGTCAACAAGTTCAACGAAAAGACTCGTGACCGCATGGGTGACACACTTCCAGTTGTCATCATGGTCTATGAAGATCGCTCATACGACTTCATTGCAAAGCAGCCTTCAATGACTGCGCTCATCAAGAAGGAGCTCGGTATTGAAAGTGGCTCGGGCAAGAACACGCAGGTGAAAGTTGGTAAGCTCACAAAGGCAATGATGAAAAACATTGCTGAAAAGAAGATGCCAGACTTGAACACTCCAGACATCGAGCAAGCTATGCGCATCGTTGCAGGGTCTGCACGCTCAATGGGTGTTGATACTGAAGCGCTCTAAGCAAACAGAATACAAAAAAAAGACCGCACGAGCGGTCTTTTTTATTACTTAATTTTCATACTCCATTCATCTTGAAACAACCGCAAGCGTTCAGTTTGTCCAGGTGTACCTCTGTCAAACAACTCTTTTGCATTCGGCAGCAAATAAATAGTTTTGACTCCGGCTTCCACTGCTTTCCCAGAGCATGGCTCGCACACCCACCATTGCCCGTATAAATATATCTCAGAGTCAGCAAGGTCCACTCCGTCACGCACTGCCTTGAGGATTGCGCATTGCTCGCTGTGGCGGTCGTGTTTGCATCCAGGGCACTTGTTGTAGTCGACGTTTCCATCACTTTGCATGCGATCGCATGTTCCCGTCTGCGCGTGGTAGGTGATGTCATCCATACTCGCATCAGTCACTGTATCGCAAAGTTCACCTGCTACACCAAGAGTAATTGTCCCATTTTTTGCGACTAGGGTAGAAGTTACAGCGCGCATTCCTGAAGCTGCCTGCAGTGCTTGGTGTTTCATTGCATGTATAAATGCCCGCTGCATCATCGGGTGCGTCATCTCAGCCGCTTTGATACGCAAACCATCGGGAACTCGTACGTGAGCAGGCCAACCAAGGGTATTTCGCGGTTCTGAAGTCATGTCCACACTGTAATCTGTCCACTGTCAACTGTCCACTTTTTCACGGGGCTTGTATACTGAGTGCTATGAACCGGTTTGACCAGACGTACCAAGAAATGCTCCGCTCAATTCTTGATACAGGAATACGAGAAAAAAATAACCGAACCGGACACGAGACAGCGGCACTCCCGGGACTCACGTTTCAGCATGATATAGAGAAAGATGGATTTCCACTACTCACACTTCGAAAGATTCCCACAAAGATGTTTATCGCTGAACAAGTCTGGTTTATTTCTGGAGCTCGAAAGCCTGCAGACTTTTTGCGAAAGTACACCAAGATATGGGACTTGTTTACGAACCCAGGAGACGTGGTCACTGTTGCGTACGGCTACCGCTGGAGGAAACATTTTGGACGTGATCAACTCGGGCTCCTCGTGAAGCTTCTCGAGAGTGACCCATCGTCACGACATGGAGTGATTGTGACATGGGACCCAACATCAGATGGCTTAGGTGGTGTTGCGAAAAAAAATGTCCCATGTCCCTACACATTTACTGTCGGCATCATCGGTGGGCGACTGCATCTGCACAATGTGGTGCGCAGTAACGATATGGTGCTGGGCTGCCCAGCAGATGTAGCGGGATTTGCGCTGCTGCAGATGATCCTCGCTGAGCGTCTCGGAGTAAAGCCAGGCATCTATACGCATACGATTTCAAACGCGCATATATATGACAATCACTACGATGCGGCACGCGAAATGATACTGCGCCCAAACGTT
This sequence comes from uncultured Candidatus Saccharibacteria bacterium, assembly GCA_964398775.1. Classification (GTDB taxonomy): domain Bacteria; phylum Patescibacteriota; class Minisyncoccia; order Phycocordibacterales; family UBA2100; genus CAYNND01. The sequence continues at coordinate 35,654 of CAYNND010000006.1, forward strand.
CACGCGCCGATACATATTAAGATTCCTCAAGATGCATTTTCTCGAGCTGAGATAAAAGATGATGCACTTGTGGAGGAGTTTCTCGAGCAGTTCGATAAACTGTACACACCACAGCCAGTCATTAAAGGTTTGCAGATAGCGTTGTAATTATTTTTTAAATTTATACCATGGCAGTACTTACGAAGTCAGAAATTCTTGCACGAGTGAAAGAGGGAAGTATTGCATTTGGCCCAAACCTCGATACGTTTCAAGTTCGGGCGCATTCGGTTGACTTACGCCTCGGGTACACATTTATCATCCCGAAGCTCGCTCGCATCACACCGCAAGGTCGCGAGGCGATTCGTGTTGTAGACCCACTAAAGACTGGCTATACGCAAGAATTTTTCGATGTCATTGAGCTTGAAGAAGGTCAGTATTTTGAACTCCTTCCTGGAGAGCATGTCTCTGTTTCGAGCCTTGAGTCTATAAAGCTCCCCGAGGATGTTATGGCAGTCTTGTATCCACGCTCATCAGTCTCGCGCCGTGGTCTTGCAGTTGATCTTACAGGAATAGTCGATGCAGGATACGAAGGCCAGCTCATGATTCCAATACGAAACAACACCAGTTCACAGGTCATTCGTGTATATCCAGGTGAGCGCTTTTGTCAGGTAGTGTTTGAGACACTCGAACAAGCGGTAGCGCCGATTGCGAGTCGTTACCATAAACGAGACATCGCAGATGGTGCGCAAAAAGACAGAGCCACAGAATCAAAGCTTATTGAAAAAGGGAAAATCCGAGAGTTGAAGACAAAGCACGCACAAAAAATATAAATATGAAAATCTCGATGATTGCTGCGATAGGGAAGAATCGAGAACTCGGCGCGGGGAATACATTACTCTGGCATATTCCAGAAGACATGCAATTTTTCAGGGAGAAGACAAAGGGTAAGCCAGTCATCATGGGCTCAAAAACATTTGAATCCATCGGACACGCGCTCCCGGGAAGGCTTAACATCGTACTCTCTCGCGAGCCGAAACAATACGAGGGTGCGACCGTTGTTTCAACACTTCGTGATGCATACGCCTGCGCAGAACACTCGGGAGCTGAGGAGGTATTTAACATCGGCGGCGCAACAGTGTACGCACTCGGTATCAAGGATGTACATACACTCTATCTCACGCACATTGATGCGACTTTCCCAGAAGCAGACGCTTTTTTCCCCTCATATGAACATCTGTTCAAGCGAATCAGAGGAAAAACATCAGGTAATGAGAAGTATTGCTATGAATTTGTAGAGTATGAGAGAGCATAGTAGTACTACCGCAGATACTCAGCGCCACTCCGCCGGAGGCAAGGCATTTTTTACAGCGATGCGAGAGCTCAACCCAGACTGCAAGCTCATCAGTGAAAGTGGTGAGGAAGTTCTCTTTACTGTCGCTGTGCACAACGAGGTTGGGAGTGGTGAAGTGAGGATTCGTGCCTTGATGCGGGGCTCAGAGTGTGTCGTCGAATATATTCGATCAACCCCAGAAGGCAAAGGTCTTGCATCACTCGCTCTTGCTCAGTTTGAACACGTTGCTCGAAAGCTCGGTTACACACGCATCATTGCAGATACTGCCATGGCCGGCGCAACACATATGTGGAAGAGAAATGGTTATGACTATGTAGGGGCAGCAACAGACATGATGAAGCGAATCAAAGAATAAACATGGATGATTTTCGAAGATCAACGCATATAACCAGAAATGCTGATGCATACAAACAGCATAATGAAGCATCAGCGCAACAATTTACACACAGTCTATCTGGGGCACTGCAACAAGTTGGATTCCCAGCCCTGACTGAACACAGCGCATCACGCCTTGTGTATGGGCCTGCAGATGCATTTCATACCGCTCATACGGGTATGACACTGCGCACGGTGCCGCAGAGAGGTATCGTGTATGTAGACTATATATCCGTGCATCCAGATGAGCGCGGTGCTGAGATGGGGAGGCGAGCCGTTGCCGCAGTCATTGCTGCTGCTCAGGAATCACACTTTAAGTATGTACGTGCCGCACGAGTCATGTTGGTTGCTGAAGACTTCTGGGAACACTGCGGTTTTCGTCGCGTCGAAGTACAACTTGACGGTAGTCGAGTCGATTATGAAAAAGCTCTGTGATATTCTGCATTGATGAACTTCAATGAATATCAAATAGCTGCATCAAAAACAGCTGGCTATCCTGAGCCAGGCGGCATTCCTTTTATTTACCCGACACTCGGACTTGCGGGCGAGGCAGGGGAAGTCGCAGAAAAAATAAAAAAAGTGATTCGAGATGAAGGTGGGGTAGTAACTGATGCAAAACGAGAAGAAATCAAAAAAGAACTCGGGGATGTACTCTGGTATGTGAGTGAAATCGCGCGGCAGCTTGGACTTGAACTTGGTGCTGTTGCTGCAGCAAACATTGAGAAACTTGCGTCTCGAAAAGAGCGCGGCATGATTCATGGTAGTGGTGATAACCGATAGTATGGAAGAACAACGACAGGGAGACGCGAGTACAGAGGAGCGCATCGACGAGATGCAGCTCACGACACTGAGTGGTGTAAATAAAGCGCGTATCCTTGAAATGAATGCGTTATTGCGTGGCGAGTCTGCTGCTGCTTCATACGAAGACCTTCTAGCGGAAATGAATGATGCGTCGCACAGGATTATTGGAGTGTATCAAGGAGAGACTATTGTTGGGATGATTGCGCTCCATGATGTTGGAGAGGGACATATATGGATTCGTCACAATGTAGTACATCCCGATGCGGGACGACAGGGTATCGGCAAGCGCATGTTTCTTGAGGCGCTGAGTCGAGCGCAGAGGCTTGGAGCGCAAACTATTCATCTGCACTGCAAAAATATTCCTGAGCGAGATGCAGCGCGCAAAATATATCTGGATGCTGGCTTTACGAATATCACCAATGGTCCACTCGGTTCGCTTGATGAGTATGTGCTCATGGTACGCGCGTAAGTTGCACTTGGTCTGAGAATTGTTAGTCTTTCCCTATATGTCTATCCGTTCTCGCATAGAGACTGCACTCAAAGAAAAGGTTGCTGCACTTGGGTTTCTTGATGTGACAATTACACTCACACACCCAGATGTACTCGCATACGGTGATTTTGCTACATCTATCGCGCTTGCGCTCAGTAAGCAGGCAGGCAAACCACCGCGTGCTGTTGCAGAAGACATTGTACGCGACCTTACAGTAGATGGTGTTGTGCGTATTGAAATTGCAGGCCCTGGGTTTATAAATTTCCACTTGAGTCCTGACTTTTTCGCCGCGTCACTTAATGAGATATCTACTGCGGCTGTGTGGGGGAGTACTCAAGCGACTGAGAAAAAAGAGATTGTTGTTGAATACACTGACCCGAATCCATTCAAGGCATTTCATATCGGGCACTTGATGAGTAATGCAATCGGCGAATCAATCGCACGCCTGTTTGAGAGTCAGGGCGTGACTGTCTATCGAGCAAACTACCAAGGTGATGTCGGTATACACATTGCCTGTGCATTGTGGGGTATCAAACAGCTCGGTATTGATGCAGGTAACGGCGCTGAGCTCGGGCGCGCGTACAGTCACGGTGCGACAGCATACAAGAATGATCCGGCGGCAAAAGAAGAAATCAATGCAATAAACAAAATTGTCTACGATAAGACTGACGAAACACTTAATGAACAATATCGTATCGGAAGACAGGCATCACTCGACCTCTTTGAGAAACTCTACGCGCTCCTAGGTACAAAATTCAATCGCTATTTCTTTGAGTCAGAGCTTGCAGAACATGGAAAGGAGATAGTACTTGCGCATCCACATGTATTTGAAGATTCAGATGGTGCAAAAGTGTACAAGGGTGAAAAAGTCGGGTTACATACGAGAGTGTTTTTAAGCGCAAAAGGTTTGCCAATCTATGAGACCAAAGAGCTTGCGCTTGCATATGAAAAACAAAAGTATTTTCCAAACGCCGAGACCTTTTATGTCGTAACTGCAAACGAAATCACTGAATACTATAAAGTGGTCATCGCAGCAATGAAAGAGATAGACCCAGTGATAGCAGCAAAGATGCACCATGTACCGCATGGCATGATGCGACTCCCTGACGGGAAAATGTCCTCACGCACTGGGAACGTCATTACTGGTGAGTCATTGCTAGCTGATTTGATAGAGGCGGCAAAGGCGCGTGCGGCGGAGTCGCGCGCGGAAAACCCCCAGCAGCTTGCTGAAGAAATCGCCGTAGCGGCGATTAAGTTTCAAGTACTCAGACAGGGAACAGGGAAAGATATTATTTTTGAGCAAGAAAAAGCACTTTCTCTTGAAGGTGATTCCGGTCCATATATTCAGTACGCACACGCGCGGTGCACTTCAATCCTCCATAAAGGGAAAGAAGCTGGATTTCTCCCTGCTGCAACAGTACATACTGACTTGAGTGATTTAGAGCGCACACTCTATCGATTCCCCGATGTAGTAGCGCGAGCAGCAGAGAACCTTGAGCCGCACCATGTTGCTCATTTTCTGACACATGTTGCAGGGCTCTTCAACAGTTGGTACGCACAAGTGCAAGTGCTCGATGACAGTGATGCGGTCCCACATAAACTTGCGATAGTGAGAGCGGTGCAACAGACACTCGCACAAGGGCTCCATTTCCTTGGTATAAAAGCACCTGCTCAGATGTAATTATGCGTACTTCGCTGCCGCGTGTGATGCACAGGCACGTATCATATCTTTAAGGAGTGGATGGTAAAACATTGGGCATCCAACTCTGAGCTCAAGCGTGTTGTTTTTGCCCACAGCTTTGACAATGTCTAGATGGTTCTGTGTTGCAGTTATCTGTCGTGTCACAAACAGATGACCTTCTGCATCTGTGCATAGGACAAGTGGGGATGGTTCAGAAATTATCGATTGTGTGGCACTATTGTAGAGCGACTCGACAGCTTGCGCGTGTGAGGCAAGAGGAAGCAAGTTGTTTAAGAGTGTGTACTCAATGATTTCCTTTTTCCGCGCGAATAGTTCTGGAGTTTCATTTGCAAACTGAACAGCGGCTTCGGTAAATGCGTCGACATGGTCAGCAAACGCCGCAAGTGCGCCTTTTGTTGTCATTAACATGGGGAGGCTTGTGAGGGCAGACTCTTTCGCAGAAAATTGGAGCACTGTTCGCAGGAGTGTCTCAGTGTCATGACTGTTTAAGGCGTTTCCACTTCGCACAGCTTCATTGAAACTGAGCATGCATGCGCGGATGCTGCGCTGATATGATTGCGGTAGTTTCTGTAGTGCCGCATCAAACTCAGCAGTGCTCAGACCTTTTCCCGAATAGGGTGCTCCAAAGATGACTGAAAGCGATGCATCGCCATGAGGGATGCCGTGCTGCTCTATATAGGCAAGCGCTGCCGCAGCGCGCTCTTTATACACAATACTATAAAAGGTGAACATGCATACATATGCACGTTGCTTTGGGTTCAGTGCGTGGAAGTCTTCATTACCAAGGAGCACGACAATGTCTGTATGTGGCTCGGGTGTGTTTTTCAGTGCCTTTGTTACTGAGCCGATGAGGGAGAGTGTCCGTGCGTCGATGGTTGCTGCACGTCCAATCTGCTCGAGATGCGTTTTTGGGTCATGAAATGGGCATGCGCGTTCATCCATACACTTAATAGTACCAGAGAAAATAATTGATACAGGTGCATGGCTTCATTGCGGCTGTCCGTGCACGCGCTACACTGTTAGTATTATTGCTAGCACGTATATTATGAAAAAAGCGCTCGTATTAGTTATTTCACTGCTCACTATTACCTCATCAGCAGATGCGCTGCGTGTACGCCCGCAGACAGATGATATTCCTGACACAGGGAATGCATTGTACTGCCCGCAACTCTCTCAAACATTGAAACGAGGAATGCGTGACGCCTCCACCTACCCAGCAGGGCAGGTTTCAGAACTTCAAAACTTTCTTGCAGACTATTTTGAACTAAACGAGCAAGACGTAATCTCAGGCTTCTTTGGAAGAAACACACAGCGATACGTCATGAATTTTCAGCAAAAGTACGGACTTCCGGCGTACGGAATCGCTGGAACACTCACGCGGATGAAAATCGCTGAGATATGTACAAGTCAAACAGTACAACCTCCTGTATGCAATAACTACCCCAAGCCTACCTGTGGTCCGAATCAAAAATTGCTTGAAGAATGGAATGATTATCGTGGATGTCCAACGGTTGGTCGCTGTGTAGATGTAGTAAATCTCGGTCAACCAAACGTGAGTATTTCAACACCCCGAACATCGTACATTACTGGCGAACCAGTCCTTGTCACAACAAAAGCGACACGCACTCTCGGGAATGATTACGGTGCTGCAACTCCTGCAGAAGGATACAAAGTACTTGTCACTGTAACGTATCCAGAAGGTGCATTCATTACAAACTTCAACCCAACATATAACGCAAGTACAGGGTACTGGGAAGGCAGTTATGTTCCAAGCTATAACGGTGGTGCACACGTGATTCGAACTGAGTTGTACTGTACAAACAAATCATTACCGTGCGGTAGCTATATTGGTGTAACGACTGACCAAGTCATTACTTCTGCAAAGACGACAATTTCTGTCACGCAGGCAAGCTCAGTTCCGACATGTACAATAAGTACTGATAAATCATCCTACCAGCTCAATGACACAATAACGTTTTCATGGACTTCTACAGGTGCTTCGTACGCGCAATTCCTCTCCGATACTTCTGGGAAAGATGCTTTACAAGTACCTGGCGACAAGCTGCCAGCACAAGGTTCACAGCAAATACGCGCAACTGTCTATGGTAATCCATACGTGACATTAAAAGTTGTCGGACCAGAAGGTCAGAGTGCGCTTTGCCAAAAAACAGTCTCTGTTACATATACCAACTCTGGACCACTGACAGTACAGGCATCACTTGCAGATCCAAAAGGTCTTGGACGTGAATCATTTCCATTTGGTGAACAACTTGTTATAAAATGGAATGTATCAGACCCGAGCGATGTTGAGACTGCAGGATGGGGGATATACGGAAAATCAGAAACAAGCATTGAGCTTCACCCCGTAGATAATCCAACAGCTGCGAGTACCCGTGTTATACGTGTAGCTGAGACGGGCGTATTCCCACACACATTCACCTGGAACGTCACACAAGAAGGACTCTTTGGTGACCGAGTCGCACCGGGGCGCTACTATATTTATGTAAATGTACCTTCAAAGAAACAGAGAGGGTATGTAGTAGGTGTGGCTGGTCCAATAGGAATAGGAGGTACGACAGCTTCAAATGGTATTACTGTCACCGCACCAAATGGTGGTGAGCAGTGGCAGCTCGGTAGTACAAACTCAATCACCTGGTCACCGTATAGTTACAATCCCGACGTCAATCCCTCAAGGGATGTGAAGGCATACTTAGAGCAGAAAGACGCGTACGGTAATTTTGTCACCGTCGGGCGCATCACAGATTCGGGCAAGGCGTCAATTCATTGGAACGGGTACCTTGAAGATGACGTCGCACAGGGGTATGTAAATCACAGGATGGCGAGACCAGGCAGTGGATACTATATCCGCGTTGTAAATAAAGTGACTGGAGCCTCTGACAGAAGTGACAATCCGTTCAGTATCATGCCGCAAGGGAGCATAAAAGTGTCTGTAGAGATGCTGAGCTACCCTCCAGGCTCGCGAGTAGTATATGACCCGCAGTTCCATGAAGATGCACGCAATGTTGTAGAAATTACAGACCAGAAATTGCTGAACTCATTTGGAAATTACACTGTTTCTTGGAGATCAACTGTAGCGGTGGGTACATGTTCTCTGATTTACCCTGGAAGAACTATGGCAGCAACTGGAAATACGCTGGATAAAATTGATAATCTTCCAACAAGCGGCACTCAGGCTATCAGTCTCTTTCATGACGGAAGACAGCCATTCTTCAGTGTGAGTGTTCATTGTGACCATGCGGCAACTGGTTCAGTTCAAGGCTCAAGTATAGGATATGTCTATATTAAGCCAATGTTTACTGCGCTCTCAATCACTGAGCCAAACGGTGGTGTTGTCAACGCTGACCAAGAGAGTACTATCAAGTGGACTTCTGCGGGGATTGCGCAGAATTCAATCGCGCTCTATAAAAATGATCAATGGTATAAGTGGATACTGCGAGATTACCCAGGTGGAAACAGTGGTACTTCATGGACCCCAAGAAACTACATTACTGATGCAGACATTGCATCAGGGTCAATCTGGAAGATATACATCACGGGGCAACGTTCAGATGGCACAGGATACCTTGATGATAAGAGCGATACACCGTTCTCATTTTCAAGTAGCACGATTCCAGATTCTATATCTCTGACGCAACCTGCTGCCAGCACGTTCTACACGCTCGGTCAGCCGATACCAATCGCGTGGAATATACCGGTCCCAAATGCACGTCAGAAGACGCAGGTACTAGTGGAGCTGAAAGGAGTCAATACAACAGGAGGTAATGGTGGTGGTATATGGCAAAGCGCTGAAATACAAACAACCCCTGGTCAAACAAATGGCTCATACGCGTGGCAGACTGGTGGTTATGGAGGGCTCAATGCTACAGGAACATACGCAGTAACTGTGTACTGGGTTGACTGTGAACCGCAAGGTTGTACGTATAACTATGACCAACAAGGAGGTCTTGGTAGGAGACGTTATGCTCAGTCAAATCCTGTATACATCACTATCAATCCTGCCGTGAGCCAAGGGAATGCAGGAAGTAGCGCAGGTGGCGTTTCAGGAAGTACAGTAAATCCGTATGACCTGCTCTGGTCATTTAGTCCGGTGCGCATATTTGGTAATTAAGACGACAACCCCCGAACGGGGGTTGTTTCGTGATGGGGGTGCACCAATGTCCATTTTTTGCTACTATCCGTAGCATTATGGCAGATACAAAGCCCCAACAAGCGGCAAAAGATATAGCTCCTGTTAAAAGCGAGACAGCACTTCGAGAAGAAGCACTCGTGCAGTACTGGAAGGAGCACAACATCTTTGAACGTTCTATTGAGAAGAAGGCACCGAAGGGAGACTTCGTCTTTTATGATGGACCACCGTTTGCAACAGGGCTGCCGCACATGGGGCACTTGCTTGCCTCATCATATAAAGATGCTGTTGGTCGCTACAAGACGATGCAAGGCTATCGTGTGCCGCGCCGATGGGGGTGGGACTGTCATGGACTTCCAGTTGAATCACTTGTTGAGAAAAAACTTGGACTGAAAACAAAAAAAGATATTGAGGTGCTTGGTGTTGAGAAGTTCAACGCAGAAGCGCGTGCATCCGTGACGCAGTTCGTCTCTGACTGGGAATGGTATGTAGACCGTATCGGCCGCTGGGTAGATTTCAAAAATTCATACAAAACAATGGACAACTCCTATATGGAGTCTGTCTGGTGGGCACTCAAGCGCTTGCATGAGAAGAAGCTGTTATATGAAGGTAACCGCGTCTTGATGTACTGTACGCATTGTGAGACGCCGCTCGCGAAGGCTGAGATTCAGATGGATAACACATATAAAGATGTCATCGATGAAGCGGTAACTGTGAAGTTCAAGGTAAAAGAGCCGACAAAACATGGGCTTCCGGAAAACACATACATCCTCGCATGGACGACGACGCCGTGGACTTTGCCAGGGAACGTGGGATTGGCAGTCGGGGCTGAGATTGAATATGTTGTCGTGAAACAAGGTGCAGAACAATTTGTACTTGCAAAAGAGCTTCTAGAAAAGGTGCTTGGTAGTGATACTGCAATTACCGCTACCATAAAAGGTTCTGACCTTGTCGGCATCAAATACGAACCACTCTACACAGTCGCGGCAGTTGAGGCGCACACAGGAAAGAAGCATGAAGTACTCGCAGCTGATTTCGTCACGACAACTGATGGTACAGGAGTCGTGCACACTGCTGTTATGTACGGTGAAGACGACTACAATCTCGGAAAAAAGGAAGGACTACCAATGGTACAGCTCCTCACACAAAACGGTCACTACAACGAGAAAGCACCTGAGCTTGTGCGTGACATGTTTTACAAAAAAGGAGGACGATACGTGCTTGAAGATTTGGAGAAGCGAGCGCTCGTGTTTAAAAAAGAAAACTATAACCACAGCTACCCACACTGCTATCGCTGCGGCACGGCACTCATCTATAACGCTGTCTCTTCATGGTTCTTGGGCATCAATTCAATCCCTGAAGGTGGTACAAAGACCGTGAAAGAGCGCATGCTTGAAGAGAACAAGGAGATTGGATGGGTACCTGGACACCTCCGCGATGGGCGCTTCAATAACATCCTCGAAGGTGCGCCTGATTGGACGATTTCTCGAAATCGTTTTTGGGCAACACCGCTTCCAATATGGCGCTGTACTGGATGTTCTGATATTGCTGTCATCGGATCAGTTGAGGAGCTCAGAACGCGGGCACAACAACCAGTTCCAGAAGGGCAGGATTTGCACCGACCATACGTTGACGCATTCACGCTGACCTGCGAAGGGTGTCATGCAGAAATGAAGCGAACCCCTGAAGTGGTGGACTGTTGGGTAGAGTCAGGGTCAATGCCATTTGCAGAACTTTCATATCCACGCGAAAACAAAGACTTGTTCGAGAAACGTTTTCCTGGAGATTTCATCACCGAGTACATCGCACAGACGCGCACATGGTTCTACTACACACATGCAATGGGCGTGATGGTCTTCGATACAAAAGCGTTTAAGAATGTGACTTCGACAGGAACAATCCTTGCGGCAGATGGAGAGAAGATGAGTAAGAGTAAGGGTAACTATACAGACCCGAAAATAAATCTCGACCTATATGGAGCAGATGCATTGCGCTTCTACCTCATGGGTTCACCGGTGATGCAGGCCGAGGACACCAACTTCCGTGACGACGATTTGAAGGAGACACACAGTCGTATCATCAACATGCTCTGGAATTCGTACACCTTTTATTCGATGTATGCGAAAGATGTTCCTCAGGGAATTGATGTCACAAAATCACCAAATGTCCTTGATAGATGGATTCTCTCTCGACTTTCTCAGGTGATTACTGAAGTAACGGTGTCACTTGATGGCTATGAGACGACCCCAGCATGCCGCTCTATCCGCAGTTTCGTAGAAGACTATTCAACGTGGTATTTGCGCCGCTCACGTGAACGCATCAAGGAAGAAGGGGATGATAAAGCATATGCACTTGCAACGATGCGTACGACACTCCTCACGCTTTCAAAAGTGATTGCTCCTGTCATGCCGTTTATTGCTGAGAGTATGTACCAAGGACTGAAAGGAAATGAAGAGAGTGTGCATCTTGATGTGTGGCCGCAACCACTCATGACCGTGAGTACAACTCTGCATGATGATATGCAGGCAGCGCGAGTTGTAACTTCAGCAGCGCTCGAGGCACGCTCAGCAGCGAAGATAAAGGTACGACAACCACTTTCTCGCCTTGTTGTCTCAAGTGAGCATTCACTTGCAAAAAGTTTTGACAAGGAGTCGCTCCTTGAAATCATCGCATCAGAAGTAAACGTGAAAGAGGTAACAATGGGGGACACAGGCACTGACATGGTTATGCTTGATGTTGTGGTGACAGCTGAACTCCAGGCAGAAGGATTTCTTCGTGATCTCATCCGCGCCGTGCAAGATTTCCGTAAACAAAAAGGCCTCAACCCAAGTGACCTTCCAACCCTCGCGCTCATGGTGACGGGTGACTCAAGGGTATTTGTAGAAACGTACCGAGATGAGCTCATTAAGGCAACACACTTGAAGGACATTACATTTGTAGAGACAGCAGAAACGACAGTCACTGCCGGTACTTTGTCATTTGGTCTTTCCCTCTAGTATGCATATAGCAACTGAATGGTTCTATAAGCCAGGAGAGAAAGCACCTGCAGTACTGAAACTGTTTCAGCGTGGGGAGGTGATTCCTGATGTGCGCCGCGCACGTGTTGTATGTTTTTGTAAAGGTAAGCTCGTTCTTGTATATGAATCAAGTAGTGCGGAGTGGAGCTTTCCTGGTGGAAAAGTGGAAGTGGGTGAAACAGCAGAGCAGGGAGCGACACGTGAAGTCTTTGAAGAGTCAGGGCGTAGTGTGAAGAGTATTACTCCACTTGGAGTACTTCAGTGCCTCCCGCCGCATGAGGACGTGCAGCGTCTTTGGTTTGCCGCTGAAGTAACAGAAGGTCCACTTGGTGCAATAGACGACCCTGCAGGAGAAGTTGCAGCTGTCATGGAGTGTGAACCACACGAGGTAAGAAAATACATTCCGTGGCTGCACAGTGTAGAGGACATAGTTTCTGCAGCGGAGCAACTCACGCGGCAGTAAGTATTATTGTTCATCCTCTGTTGGAGCTTGTTTTTTTGTTGGGGTGATTGTGCAATTTGCTTTTGCGATAACGACTCTGTTGCGGCTACATCTGAGCTCGTATGTGGTTTTGCGAGTGGGGTGGATACTTACTGCACCGCGGAGTGCGCCTTTCGTTCTCCAGCGAGCATCAGCAGGTTTTGAGACTGCTCCTGATTTGGTAGAGCGACCTCCACATGAGAAGTGAATGCGGGTCTGTGAGCAATTCATTTTTGCGATAGTTTCGTCAGTACTCTCACTCCCTGCATTTGTGCTGCTTTTTGTGTCAGTTACGTCAAATATGTTCTTTTGTTTGGGTTGGTTTCCAGAAGATACGCCAACACCTTTTGTTGTCGGATTTCCACTTTGTTCTGAAGGTTGTGTTCCTGTCTGTGCTGTGGCCGGTGCTGTTTGAGGGGTATTCGTATTTCCGAATGAACTAGGTTGTTGCTGTGTTGCAAGTGGTGCAGGTGCTACGCCTGGCGTGCAGTTATATTTTCCGGAGGATGGATCGTACGAGCACTGCGCGCTGCCACTGTACGTGCACTGTGGGGCACAGCCGACGAATGGCATGTGCTGCTCAATTTTATTATCGATGCCGAAATGATCTAAGTTCGGGTAGCGAACATTCGTAATCGGTGATGAGCCGCGAAGGTTTACTCCGGCATAACTTCCTGAGTTAGAAAAGAGTCCGACAGCTTGCACGACGTTACCAGGTACGGTCCCGGCAGAGCCAGCACTCGGGTCAGCGACAACAAGTGCGCTCACGCGGACATTTTGACCTGCAAGTTGGCGTGTCAGCTGTATGGCGCGGTTTGCTCCTGCAGAGTGTCCGACGATAGCTATCGTTGCGTTCGGATTTTGTGCACGACGCTGCATGATGTATTGGTATGCTTCACTGACTTGTGTGTGTTCATATACTGCGCCTCCGAATTTCTGTATAGCGCTATCGACACCATCAGATGGATTTCTACCGCCAGTGACTGAACGAAGCCCACGAAAGCCAACCATAATGTCCACTTTTTGCTGTCCCTGCGCATCGTTCGCACTTTCTGTTGCGTACGGGTATGTAGAAAATGCGATGCCGCACAGAGCGAGTACGCCCAGAAATACGCATGCCCGCACTCTCCTAGAAGTCATATCTATAAGACTATCGTGGTCTGCGCATATTGATAGTATGTTATGCACAAAAAGTCTTACTCAGTTTCAGCGCTGTTTTTGGTATACTATGTGTGTGGCATATCATACGTACACAACACGTTCCTACATACTGAGTGCTGGGCAATATAGCGAACACGACGCACTCTATACGTGCATCACTGATGAGTTTGGTGTGCTCCGTGCGCGCGCTACAGGCGTACGTAAAGAGGATTCTAAATTGCGCTACTCGCTCCAAGTGGGCGCTTGTGTATCACTTTCGCTTGTACAAGGAAGGGCTGGGTGGCGCATCACCGGTGCGGTACTCATACACGAGCCATCAAGAGCAACCATTACGCTGTTTGCTCGCCTTGGGAAATTAGCTGAGCGGCTCGTCCATGGACAGGAACGTAATGATGCACTCTTTGAAATATTTACTGCATGTAGGCAGGCGCAGGATGTGCGAAGTAGTGAACTCCTATTAGTCATACAGATGCTGGTTTCACTCGGCTATATACCGCCGTACATTATTGAAGGTATATTAGAAAAGCCTGAAACGGAGCGTATCGCGTACATTGAGTCGCACCGCCCCATCTTATTGAAGACAGTAAACAATGCGCTCAACGCGAGCCATCTGTGAACACAGGAGATAGGGGAGCGCGTTTCGTTGCTATACTACGAGTATGCAGGATGACCTTCGGGGTGACCTCAACAATCAGTATGCAAATGCTGAATCGAAAACCAAAGCAGAGCACTTGAAAGAGCGGCTCTACTCGCGTGAGACTGAAGGTTTTTTGCCATGGCGTGCGCGAAAGAAGCTGGGGCTCGATAGACCGAAGATAGACACTGACTGGGCACAACCGAAAGAACTCCCAATCGATTTCACCCCGAAGAAAACTTCCTCAGCAGGTATCGCAATGTTTTTTGCAGCATCACTCATCTTTCTTATCGTTGCTGGCGCCTTTGCGCTCAATTATGTACGAACAAGTTCAGCGACCGTCTCTGCGTCTGAAATTGATTTGCAGGTGACAGGCCCACAGACGATTCTTGCGGGAGAAGTAATAGAGTTGCAGATTGTTGCAGCAAATCGCTCAGAAGGAACGCTTGACCTGACCGACTTAGTGATCGAATACCCAAAAGGTGCGCGCTCTGCTTCTGATTTCACTCAGGACCTTGTTGCGGATCGTCTCCCGATAGGTCGTCTCTCACCGCGCAGTATCCGTCGCGGTACCATCCGTGCTGTGCTCCTTGGGAAAGATGGAGACAGGCAGCACATCAAGCTGGCGCTTGAGTATCGCGTGAAAGGCGGTGATGTGATTTATACGAAAGAGACAGAATATACAGTACTACTGACAGCGGGTGCACTCACCATTGCGGTTGATGCAAACAAAGAGGCGACAACGGGTCAAGAGACCGACCTGGAAGCGACAGTTACTTCGCACGCAGTGACGACGCTCCATGACGTCCTTTTGAAAGTGCAGTATCCATTTGGCTTTACCCAAACAGAAAGTGCACCGGAGGCAACGGCAGAAGGCATCTGGGAGCTCGGTGACTTTTTCCCTGGAGAGCAGCGTAAGGTACATATCCGTGGACGCATCGTCGGAGAAGATAACGATAAGCGCATCTTTAAGTTCAGCGCTGGAACGCGTATTAACAAAGAAAAAGTTGAACTTGAAACACCACTTATCGCATACAACCACTCACTTGCGGTGAAAGACCCATTCCTTGCAACTGAGCTGCTCATCAATGGAGAGCGACCAGAATTATTTACCTTTCAGCCAGGAGTGCAGGCGCGTGGCGAGTTAAAGTTTAAAAATGCGCTCACTGTACCGATTACCGGCGCGACTATCGCGGTCACACTGGGCGGTACTGCGCTCAACAAAGCGGGAGTGAAAGTGGAGCATGGATTTTATCGCTCTACCGACAGTATCATTTTGTGGGACCAGCAAAGCAGTGAGCAGTTGAAGAGCATGACGCCGGGGAAATCAGGAACATTGAACTTCACCATCCAGACACTTCCAGAGGAAGAGTTGCAGCACGTCGACAACCCATCGGTCACTTTTGATTTGCATGCGGCTGGACGACGCTTGACCGAAAAAGGAGTGCCGGAAAACATGCAGGCAACATCAAGCCATGTTGCAAAGGTGGGAACAAAAGTCACTCTGACTGCTGAAGGTAAGTACTTCACGTCACCATTTCCAAAGCGAGGACCACTACCGCCACGTGTTGAAGTCGAGACTATTTATGGCATTACGTTTGAGTTGAAAAATACAAGTAACCGTGTCGAAAACGCAGAGGTAACAGCTATCTTGCCACCAAATATACGTTGGACGGGAGTGCGCACTCCTGCTGCAGAAAATATTGTCTTTGATGACCGTCTCAACACTATTACATGGCATGTTGATTCCCTTATTTCCGGTGCAGGAGTTGCGGGTGAACCGTCACGCAGTGTTTCTTTTGCTATCGGACTGGTGCCAAGTGCGAGTCAGTTGAATGAAGAACCAGATCTTGTCCGCAGCATTCGCTTCAAGGGAGTCGATACATTTACTGGTGACCCTATCGACCAATCTATCACCAACGTCAACACACGCCTCACCGAAGATGGCTTCAATGAAAAATATGCTGATGTGGTACAACAGTAGTCTCTACAGGAGGAACTAGATTCATAGATAAAACTATGCGACCATGGACAGATGCATCCAGCTCCAGCTCCATCTTCATTTAAAAAAAAGATTATTATTGTTGCGCTCGTACTACTCTCCTTTGGGATAGCACTTCTCGGGGCGACGGGGGAGACGGGCACATCTGCACTCGGTAAGTCGTGCAACGTTTCTGTTGTGCGCATCACAGGCTCGATGGCAGTCTCACGGAAAGATGCGACGATTACTGTTCCTGCTGAAGGCGAGAGTTCACAATACACACCAGTTACATATGCGGATACTGTCGTCGAGCTGATTGAGGCTGCGGAAGCAGATGATGACATGAAAGCGATACTCTATATTGTAAACTCAGATGGTGGTACGACGGTATCAGGTGAGTACATAGCAAACGCTATTACCAGAAGCACAAAGCCAAACGTCGCGGTGATTCTCGAGCGTTCACTCTCAGCAAGTATGATGGCGATAGCACCAATACAAAAGATTTTCGCATCACCGTATTCAAGTGTTGGTTCAATAGGTATCACCATGTCCTATTTCACTGAAGTTGAGAAAAATAAAAAAGAAGGCTATTCATTTGTGAGCCTGACATCAGTGCCAAGAAAAGATGTCGGTAACCCTGCACTCCCAGCCTCAGAAGATGATTTGAAATACATTCGCTCTATCTTAGAAGAAGACCAGAAGACTCTTGTCACGCAGGTCGCAGCGGCACGTAAAAAGCCGGTGGAACAGATTCAGGCTGTAGCAGATGGTGGCTACATCAGTGTCAAAAAGGCGCTTGAAGTTGGGCTGGTGGATGCACTCGGTGACATGACCGATGCAAAGAAGTATCTCACTGAAAAAATAGGGGAGGAGGTAGTACTGTGCGAAGAGCAATAGGATATTTTATACAATGCTTGCACCTTTTTGTGGCTCTAGTAGAGTACGGGGATGACAACGTCAATGGAAAATATCATCTCACTCTGCAAGCGCAGAGGCTTTATATACCAAGGTTCTGAAATATACGGTGGACTTGCTGGGACCTGGGACTATGGGCCACTTGGCGTAGCGCTGAAGAAAAATATTGAAAATCTCTGGTGGAAACGGTTTGTCCTTGACCGCGAGAATATCTACGGTGTCGATGCGGCGATCCTTATGAACCAAGATGTCTGGAAGGCGAGTGGTCACGTCGGCGGTTTCTCTGACCCGCTCACTGAGGATTTGAAGACAAAGAAGCGCTATCGTGCAGATCACCTTCTTGAAGAAAACGGCATCGACCCGCGTGGCATGAACCTCGAGAAGATGGACGCTGTCATCAAGGAAAAGGGACTCAAGAGTCCCGAAGGAAACCCACTTGGTGATGTGCGTCAGTTCAACATGATGTTCAAGACGCATGCAGGTGCAACACAAGATGATGCATCCATCACGTACCTCCGACCTGAGACAGCGGGCGGTATGTTTGTAAATTTTAAAAACATCATAGACTCATTCCACCCGAAATTACCGTTTGGTATGGCGCAAGTTGGAAAAGCGTTCCGCAATGAAATTGCGCCCCGCGATTTTATATTCCGTGTTCGTGAACTTGAGCAAATGGAGATTGAGTTTTTCGTAAAGCCTGATGACTGGAAACCACACTTTGAAAGTTTCCAAAAAGAGCAGGTTGAGTTCCTCACCCAAGACCTCGGTCTGAACCCTTCGCACATCCATCAGGTGGAAATTGCAGCAGAGGACAGAGCGCACTACTCAAAGTGGTCAGTCGATACTGAGTTCGATTTCCCGATGGGACAGAAGGAGCTCCTTGGTCTTGCGTACCGTACTGACTTCGACCTCAAGAGTCACACTGTTGCGAGTAAGGTGGACCTTTCATACTATGATGAGGAGACAAAGGAGCGATTTACACCACACTGTGTAGAGCCTACATTCGGTCTCGGTCGTCTTATGCTCGCAGTGCTCTCAGATGCGTATTGTGAGGATGAGCAAAATGGCGAGAAGCGTGTGTACCTCAAGTTTGATAAAAAAGTTGCACCTGTTAAGGCAGCTGTCTTTCCGCTCCTGAAGAATAAGCCTGAGCTTGTCACAAAAGCACGCGAAGTGTATGGCGCATTGAAGAGACAGATTCCACAGGTGATGTGGGATGACAATGGAAATATCGGTAAACGCTACCGACGGCAAGATGAGATAGGGACACCCTATTGTATCACTGTGGATTTTGATACGCTCGGGGAAAATCCTGAACATGCTGACACTGTCACGGTCCGTGACCGTGATACGGGTAAGCAAGAGCGAGTGCCGATTGCAAAACTAAAAGACTGGATAATAAACTAAACAATACTTCCCGAATCTGTCAATGTATGTGCAGAAAAGAGCGGATGTAAGCCGCTGTTTTTCAGTGGTACCCCTGAAGCGGATAGTGAGAGTTGACTCTTGACGCAAGGAGGAGCAGGCTTCCGGGCGAAGTAAGCGCAAACAAAGCCTCGGGAGGGGCCCATGATGGCAGACTTCAAGAAACATCCGATTGTCTCAATTGCAGCGGGGGCAGCACTCGCATTCCTCACAGCGATAGTGTTCAATCTGGTGTGACTGACGGGCAGCATCCATGCGGAGGCTGCCCTGAATTTGTATACGGCTGTAAGAAAGTCTGTGCTCCATCGTCTCCACAGTTAGCTCGGGTACGTGAGATGTTCTCATGTACAATGTCGAGATACGTACCCACATGGCGTACCAATTTAGTATTCATTAGTTTTACATTCATTATATGAACAAGCACATACTTATTACAGCCGGCATCATGGTACTTGCAACTGCAGGTATTGCATCAGCTCAGACCGACACTGGCACACCAACTGCGCAGCCACCACAAAGTGCGCCGACAGTTGCTGCTCCAAACATGCCAGTACCTCCAGTACCACCACCTGCAAATGGTAAGGCAAAGAAGCGCATGGAGGAGTTCCAGCAGAACAGACAGCAGCGTCAGGAAGATCGCGGCGAGCGTCGAGAAGATCGTAGAGAAGACCGACAGAAAGTACAGGAAGTTCGAAAAGACCTTCGTGACGACCGCGGTGAGTTCCGAGAGAAAGTTCGGGAAGGACGCGAGGATATTCGAGAGGAAGGAAAGGCAGTTCGTGAAGATATGAAGAATAAGATAAAAGCTGCAGAGACACCTGAGGCACGAAAGGCACTCAAAGACGAAATGAAGGACAAGCGAGAAGCACTTCAGGATAAACGACAGGAGTTTCGTGGCAAGGTGAAAGAGGAGCGCAAAGAGTTTGTGAAAAAGCATCTTGATATCGCTGGACAACGCTTTGGTGGGGTCATCAACCAGTTCAACACTATCATTACGAAGTTGAATGAGTATGTTGCCAAGCGAAAGACCGAGGGAGCAAACACTGCAGATGCAGAGGCGGCGATAGCGGCAGCACAGACTACAGCAGGTACTGCAAAGACTGCGATAGCAAAGGTCAGTGAACTTTCTACGCAAGTTGGTACCGGCCAGGCTGATAAAGAGGGAATCAAGGCCGCAGTACAGGCAGCAAATGATGCTATCAAGGCAGCACATGCAGCACTCAAGACTGCAGGCGAAAAAGTTCGCGCATTGAAGCCAGCAACGACCACAACGACAACACAGTAATATTTACACAGCGTCGCGCTCCGCCTCTAGGCGGAGCGCGTACGTATATTTTCATAACCTATGAACAACCGTATAGTACTTATCGCTGCCGGCACGCTCATCGTCCTCGGCGTTTTTGCGTTTTTGTTTAACACATTCATGTCTTCTCCGCTTGAGCCCGTCGAGACGACGACTCCTGATACGACAACAGAAGTGATGCCACAAGAGGCAACATTTGAAGATGGTACTGTCGATACGACAGCACTCATTGGTGGCGAAGCAGAGGGGAAGCCAATAACGAATGTTGCTGAGGCGGTCCAAGCAATCGACACTATGAACTTTGATGCACTCGATGCACAGCTTGCGGCAGACCTTGCTGATATTGAAGCATCGTTCGAGTAAGAACTCGATTCATAAACAAAAAGTGCCCTTTCAGGGCACTTTTTGTACCCACCTTTCTGAGGTATGATGCATAGCATGGATACACCGATGCAGATATCTATTACCTACGGGACCATTGTAAAAACGATCCTGACACTGTTGGGGTTGTATGCGCTGTACATGCTCTCAGACCTGGTGTTAGTGGTCATAACGGCAATCGTTATTGCATCAGCAACTGAGCCAGGTTCACGATGGTTTATGAAGTATGGAATACCGAGGCTCTACTCGGTCATCGCCGTGTACGTGGCATTCATCGGTGTCTTTGTCTCTATTGGGTATTTCTTTGTGCCGTCAGTGCTCAATGAGTTCTCGCATATGGTCGCATCACTCTCAAGCCCTACAGCTGCAGAAGCGGTAACCTTCGAGGCGCCATTTTTTGGGACAGTATCACTGAGTGAAATCGCGATACAAATCAGAGAAGTATTTAAAGTCGTGTCCGAAAGTCCATTTGAAGCATTGAGTGCAATTTTTGGTGGCATCACTTCTTTTATTCTCGTAATTGTATTTTCATTTTATTTTGCTGTGCAAGAGCGGGGGATAGAAGACTTTTTGCGCATTGTCACGCCGTTGCGCTATGAGACATACATTGTCGGCTTGTGGAATCGCACAAAGGACAAGATCGGTCTCTGGATGCAAGGGCAGTTCATACTCGGACTAGTTATTGGTGTCCTCACGTTTCTCTGCCTCTCATTACTCCAAGTGCCATACCCAGCACTGCAGTACACACTTGCGCTCGCAGTCATTGCTGGACTTTTCGAGATTATCCCACTTTTTGGTCCGACACTTTCTGCGATTCCTGCAATTGCTTTTGGGTTCATAGCGGGAGGTTTTCCGCTTGCGCTCATCATTGTCGTGCTCTACTTCATTATCCAGCAATTTGAAAACCACCTTATTTACCCACTTGTGGTTACAAAGGTGGTCGGTGTGCCACCAGTCATGGTCATCCTCGCACTTGTTATTGGTCTTAAGCTTGCTGGATTCTTTGGGGTATTGCTTGCTGTCCCGATGGCAGCACTCGTGCAGGAGATCATCTCAGACTGGGACAAGGGAAGACAGCTCGGCAACATACGACCAACCTCTAACGCATAATCAATGAAACATTTCTATATTACAACTACGATTCCATATGTAAACGCAGCACCGCATATTGGTTTTGCACTTGAAATCACTCAGGCAGATGCAATCGCCCGCTATAAGCGGCTCATGGGATACGATGTTTTTTTCAACTTTGGTTCCGATGAGCATGGGCAAAAGATTTGGCAAAATGCACAAGACGCTGGTGTTGACCCGCAAGCATATACTGATGAATACGCAGCAAAGTTTCAAGCGCTGAAAGAGAAATTGAACCTTACATATGATGCGTTCATTCGCACAACAGACAGTAAGCATAAAGCTGCTGCCCAGGAGATGTGGCGTCGCTGTCTCGCAAAAGGTGACATCTACAAGAAAAACTATGAAGTAAAATACTGTATCGGGTGTGAACTCGAAAAGACTGACTCAGAACTTATCGATGGGAAATGCCCACTGCATCCAAACAAGCCACTCGAGTTGCGCAGTGAAGAAAACTATTTCTTCAAACTCTCTGCATATCAAGACAAGCTTAAGGAGTTGTATACGCGGACAGACTTCGTTGTTCCTGATTTTCGGCTGAACGAAATACGTTCGCTCATCGATGGCACCGGGCTGCAAGATTTTTCAATATCACGACTCAAGACAAAAATGCCATGGGGTGTTCCGGTGCCTGATGATGAGTCGCAGGTCATGTATGTCTGGTTCGATGCGCTGGTCAACTATATTTCTACGCTTGATTGGCCACAGGATGACGCGCGCTTTCGCCACTTCTGGACAGGGACCGCTGACAGTATCCAAGTCGCAGGGAAGGATCAAGTACGACAACAGGCATGCATGTGGCAAGCGATGCTTATGTCAGCAGAATTGCCACTCACCGGGCAGATATTCATACACGGTTTTATCATGGGTGCAGGTGGACAGAAGATGAGCAAGTCATTGGGCAATGTCATCGACCCTATTACGATTGTCGATGAATATGGCGTAGATGCGTTGCGCTACTTCCTCCTGCGCCACATACACCCCACAGAAGACTCAGAATTCACCATGGAGCTCTTTAAGGAGGCATACACTGCAGGACTCACAAACGGCATCGGTAACCTCACAGCGCGTATTATGAAGCTTGCAGAGCAGTATCTGAGTGCTCCGATAGAACATCCAGCGCCTGCAGGCTTTCCAGCTGAATTTACTACTGCACTCGAGCAATATCAGTTTAACGCTGCGGCTGAGTACGTCTGGGGACGCATTCAGGCACTCGACCAGAAGATTCACACTGAAGAGCCGTTCAAAGTTGTGAAAGTTGATGCGGCTCGTGGTGCGGAGATGATTGCTGGACTTGCACGTGAGCTCTACGCTATTGCGCGACTTTTGCAGCCATTACTGCCGCAGACAAGCGATACGATTAAGGCAGCAGTACTCGCAAATAAGAAGCCAGAGAATATGTTCCCACGTAAATAGAACACCTATGATTCAACCAAACTATTTTGATACGCACAGTCACATCCATTTTCCGCAATTTGATGCGGATAGGGCAGATGTGATTGAGCGCATGCAGCATGCCGGTGTCTGGACAGTGCTTGTTGCAACAAACGACGCGACATCGCGTTCAGCGATAGCGCTTGCTGAAAAATATTCATTCATGTTTGCAACGATTGGAGTGCATCCGACAGAGTTTGAGACATTTACAAAGACACACTATGAGGCACTCGCTAAAAAGACAAAAGTGGTCGCAATAGGTGAGTGTGGGCTCGACTATTTCAGGAAAGACATCACAAACGAGTACATCACCGAACCGAAGCGTCAGCAAGACTTGTTTGAGTCACAGATTCGATTTGCACTTGAACATGAGAAGCCGCTCATGATGCACATTCGACCCTCATCTGGCTCTACAAACGCGCATGACGATGCTCTGGCAATTCTTGAGCGCTATAGTAAAGAGTATGGTGAGAAGCTCCGCGGCACAGCACACTTTTTCACCTCTACTCCTGAGATGGCGAAGCGATACCTTGAGCTTGGGTTTCATATTTCTATCCCGGGTGTTATTACCTTTGATAAGGACCTTGAGGAGACGGTGCGATATGCACCCATTGAACGTATTTTGTCCGAAACAGACTCTCCGTACGCTGCCCCTGAACCACACCGCGGTAAGCGTAATGAGCCAGTCTATGTGCAGCAGGTTGTACACGCAGTCGCGCGCATAAAAAAAATGACCGATGAAAAGACTCGTATGCAGCTGTTCGTCAATGCTGCGCGGCTCTTTGGTGTAACACTCTAGGAGCCTTACAGAGCGGCAGTTTGTAGAATCTACGCCACTATGGTAGAGTGCCCGGCATTGCACGCCTCCACGCGCGCAATCGCACTTTCGGGTGCGTTTATAGGTTAATAAGTCACAATGACGGAAGACACAACTCTTTCGTCTGAGGCTGAGGCGCAAGCTTCAGTATCGGATGAGCGCCGAGTTTACGAACTTGGCTACCTTATGGTATCCACGCTCTCTGAGGCAGAACGCGAGACAGTACTCGCGGATTTGCGCACAGAGGTGAGTAACCATGGAGGCACTTTTATTAGCGAAGGAGCACCGGTAGAGCATACACTTGCCTACACGATGTTCACTCGCGACCGAGAGAAGAATGTTGCTCACGAGCAAGCATTTTTCGGGTGGATTAAGTGTGAGATTCCTGCAGCAGCTGCTGAGACAATCGCAGCATATGCACGAGCGCACAAGAAACTGATTCGCTCACTCTTCTTCAAGACAGTAAAGGAAGATACACGTGCAAATATCATCCCGGGGACACTCAAGGATGTGAAGCGCACAGGTACTATCAGTACTGGTCCTCGCACTGAAGAAGATAAGAAAGAGGTTTCAGAGGCAGAACTCGACAAAACTGTCGATAGTATCGTCGCTGACCTCGTCTAATGCTGGGTTGCGTTTTACGGCGCAGCTCGTACACTTAGGGTATGTATATCAACAAAGTCATTATCTACGGTAACCTCACTCGAGACCCAGAGCTCAAAGCACTTCCAAGTGGCAGCCACGTTGCAACATTTTCTGTTGCGACAAACCGCGTCTACAAGGATGCGCAGGGTGCCCGCCAAGAATCAACTGATTATCACAACATTGTGGTATTCGGTCGACAGGCTGAGACTGCAGCGCAGTACCTGAAGAAGGGTGCAGGTGTGTTTATTGAAGGCCGACTCCAGACCCGTTCATGGGATAAGGACGGACAGAAGCAGTACCGCACTGAGATAGTGGCAGATAGAGTTCAATTCGGACCAAAGGGTGGTGTCTCAGGTGGTGCAAAGTCACAGAGCATCGCAGGCGATGAAGAAGCTGAGCCGACACCAAAGGGCCCGAAGAATGAAATTGCATACCCAGAAGACGAGATAAACCCAGACGACATACCGTTCTAAACATTTACCACTAAACTCGTATCATGGCCGACTATTTCACAACGCATAACGTTCAGTTCATCGACTACAAGGATATCGAAATCCTTAAGAAATTCATTGACCCACACGGCCGCATCATCAACCGTCGCCGCAGTGGACTGTCAGCGAAGCACCAGCGCCAGCTCACAGAAGCTATCAAGCGCGCACGATTCATGGGACTCATCCCATTCATCATGTCGTAACTCCTCTTGGAGACACTAAAAAACCCCGAGCATGCTCGGGGTTTTTTGTTGAACGAAAAGGGGATTATGCCTTCGGATTCTTCATGTATCCTGCAGCTGCACCAGCGAGTACAGTAGTACCGACGCTAATCCAGAATGCGATGTTTGAAAGGATGCCAGTCAAGAATGGACCAATTTGGTCAGTCTGACCTTGGACAACAGCCTGCGGCACGATTTGTATGAGTGTAATTGCCATACTCATGACCGCGAAGAATGCTCCAAGGATAAGGCCATTCTCCCAGCCAGCCTTCTGGTGAGAGAAGTACCAGAGAGCAGTGTAGTAGACAACAGCTGCTGCGATAGCAAGTGTAACTACCTGACCAATCATGTCAGGACTAGGAAGCTTTGAGATGATGAATCCCAAGATGCCACCCAAGATACCGATAATTGCGTTGTTGAATGCGTATGCTGCAAATCCAGCTTTAAGTGCTTTAACGAAGTTGAGTTCCACGATTAATATGTTAACTGATAACGTGTTCAGTAAGTATATCATGCACAGAATGAGACGTGAATAACTCCATGTGTTCTTTTCCCCATACGCAAAAGCGCCCTGTTGGGCGCTTTTGGTGGGGTATAAACAGCTTATTTTGCTTTCGTGACACGCTCAACGTACTCACCATTTGTGGTGTTTACTCTGATCACGTCACCTGTCTCAATGAAGAGCGGGGTAGAGACTGTCGCACCTGTCTCGACAGTGACGTTTTTGTTGCCGCCCTGTGCTGTGTCGCCCTTGATGTTTGGGGGAGCTTCTGTGACTTTGAGGTCAACTTTCACTGGCATTTTCATCGCGAAGATGTTTTCTTCGTATGACATCATTTCAACTTCCATGTTCGGAAGGAGATACTGACCTTGGTCGCCAATAACATCGTCGTCAAGTTTGAAGCGGTTACCAGCATTTTTTGGATCACAGAACCACCACTCACCATTACGGTTATAGATAAATTTACCAGGAAGTGTTTCAATCTCAGCAGCGTCAGCCTTATCTGTCTGCTGGAACGTATGTTCGATGACTGACCCGGTAATGAGGTTCTTCAGCTTAGTCTGGTTGACCGGCTTGCGCATCTGCTTTCTAAAAATCCATGAAGAGAGTACCACATATGGCTCATCGTCATGAACAATAACTTTCTTTGGTAAGATTTCGTTGTATTCAAGCATTGACATAATGGTCGTGAGTATACCTACAGGGATTACAAAAGGCAATGACCCTACTCATCACCACCCGATGGGGCAGCAACAGTTGTGAGAGAAGCCTTGATCTTCTCAAGCAGGTCTTGCGCCTCAGGTTTATGTTCTCGAAGCCATGTGCGTGCTGCATCGTACCCGCGTCCAAGTTTGAACTCACCAGCTTCATATGAACCAGAAGATGACTTCTTCACAAAACCAAATTTCTCACCAAGTGCGAGGAGCTCACCTTCTCGAGAGATACCTTCGTTGTACATAAGGTCGTACTCACTTTGTCGGAATGGGGCAGCGACCTTGTTCTTCACAATCTTTGCTCGGTGCCGACCTCCCATGATTTCATCGCCTTTCTTAATCTGTGCGATACGGCGAACGTCGATGCGCACTGAGGTGTAGAACTTGAGCGCCTTGCCACCTGGTGTTGTCTCAGGGTTACCAAACATGACACCGATTTGCATACGGATTTGGTTGATGAAGATAACAACAGTCTTAGTTTTAGAAACAATTGCAGTGAGCTTGCGAAGCGCCTGACTCATAAGTCGCGCTTGCTTTCCGACATGCTGCGCACCCATGTCTCCTTCGATTTCGTCTTTCGGAGTAAGAGCAGCAACTGAATCGATGACAATTACATCCATCTTTCCAGAACGAACAAGCGACTCGACGATTTCAAGCGCCTGCTCACCAGTATCAGGTTGTGAGATGAGGAGCTCGTTGATGTTCACGCCGATTTTTGCTGAGTACTCCGGATCCATTGCGTGCTCTGCGTCAATGAATGCACAGACACCACCTTTTTTTTGTGCTTCCGCGACTACATGCAGCGCGAGTGTTGTCTTACCAGATGATTCAGGCCCGTAAATTTCAACGATACGTCCGCGGGGAAGTCCGCCAATGCCGAGTGCCCAGTCGATACCGATTGAGCCTGTCGAGATAGCATCAACATCAACCTTCGGCCGCTCGTTAAGTCGCATGATTGCCTCATCGCCAAAGCGACTCTTGATATCAGCAATCGTCGATTCTACCGCATGACCAGCACTTCCTGATTTTGTCCCAACAGTTTTCGGTGCAGCATCTTTTTTCTTTTTTTGCATTGCCATGGTGATGATGTTCTAAACAAATAATAGTGACCTACGACAAGTGTGAGTATGTCTTTGACGGAGGTTCTGTTCGGTATTGTATCGACTCTTCTAGGGGTTGTCTATTGGTGGAGTTTCGGGTGTTTCAGGTGCTGTGGGTGCTGGCTCTGGTTGGGGGACATGGTAGACATGTATGTGTTCTTCGTATGTCGAACCAAACCTATCCGATGCTTCGATGATGAATGTGTTGTCTCCCTCGACAAGCGCTGTTGTAAATCCAAATGCCCCTTCGGTCGTGAGTGGAATTGAAAGTGAGTTAATGGTCACCATTTCTGCGCGCACAGCAGTTCCACTAATCGTAACGACAGGCGCTGCAACAGGTGACGGGATAGGAACGATCGTGACATGCGGCCCGCGGAGTGCGTTTCGCAAAGCAAATCCACTATAGAGAATCACACCACCGAAGATGAGGAGAAAGACAAGTCGTCGTATCAGTCGTTGTAAGTGCATACTTATGATTCATCAGATGACTGTTCACTCTGCTGAGCGCCGATGACCTCACGAGGTTTTGCTCCATCTGCAGGACCGATAACTCCACGCTGTTCGAGTATGTCCATTAGGCGGGCAGCACGAGAATATCCGACGCGGAGTTTTCGTTGTAGATATGAAGTCGATGCCTTGCCAGCTTCCATGACAGCAGCTTTTGCATCTTCGTACATATCATCATCGCCACTGTCTTCACCCATCCCGCCTGAGAGTGCTGCCTCAGGTATGCCACCGAGACTTGCATCACCCGCACCTTCTGCAGTGAAGCCAAACGTAATATCGTCAGGGAGCCTCGACTCAAATTCTTTTGCGAGATACTTTACGATTGCCTTGAGTTCAGTCTCAGAAATGTACGGTGCTTGTATACGGACCGGCTTACTCATTTCTCCAGAGAGGTACAACATATCACCAGCTCCAAGCAAGTTCTCCGCGCCACCCATATCAAGGATAGTTCGTGAATCAATTTGCGACGCAACCTGAAGCGCGATACGCGCAGGAATGTTTGCCTTAATGAGTCCGGTGATGACTTTCACTGATGGGCGTTGCGTTGCGATAACAAGGTGTATACCAACAGCACGTGACATCTGCGCAAGACGTACGATAGCAGCCTCAAGTTCTCGTGGGTATGTTTGCATGAGGTCAGCCAATTCATCGATAACAGTCACGATGTACGGCATTGCTTCAGGGAGTTGTTCTTCAGGTGAGGAAGCAACTTCGTCGCCAGTACCACTGTTGTCCTTTACTTGTATGTCCTTTACATCAGATTTCGCTTTCTTTGCAAGAGCAGGGTAATAGATATTCTGGTGGTACGAAGAAATGTCTCTAACGCTTTCTGCTTCAAGGACACTATAGCGTCTATCCATTTCTTTCGTGAGCCACTTCAAAGACAGTACTGCTTTCTTTGGGTCAGTTATGACTGGAGTAAGAAGATGTGGAATTTCATTATACACAGTGAGCTCAACTCGTTTCGGGTCAATCATGACAAAGCGAAGTTGGTCTGGTCCTGACCGATAGAGTAGGGAGACGATAAGGTCATGAATTGTAACGGACTTTCCAGAACCTGTAGCACCAGCGATGAGTACATGCGGCATCTTTGCGAGGTTCGCGTAGTGTGCTGTCCCTGATATGTCCGAACCGAGGGCAATCATCAATGGCTTCTTCGGATCTTTAAATTCGTCATTTGAAAGAATGCTCCCCATACCGAGCATTGTGCGTGATTGATTCGGTACTTCGATTCCGACAAGTGCTTTTCCTGGTATTGGTGCTTCGATGCGAACAGGGGATGCAGCGAGCGCGAGTTCGAGGTTATTCTGGAGTGATACGATTCGTGAGAGGCGGACACCTTCAGCAGGCTTCAGTGCAAAACGAGTTACTGATGGTCCGATAGAAACTTCGTCCATTTCAACATCGATACCAAAGTTTTGAAGGGTACGTTTTATGATGTTTGCATTCGCCTTCACATCACCAACTGTTGGCTTGCCTTTGTTCTTTTCAAGAAGAGAAAGTGGGGGTGGTGTATAGTCGCGAAGAGGTTGAGTAAGGACAGGTATGACTGCCGCTTCCTCGTCTGCTACTTTGACTTGTTTTGCTCCACGTGTTCGTGGGCGTTCTGCTTCTTCTGATGGGACCTCCTCAGGGATATCTGCGACTGGTATCTCTGCCTCAGGTTCTGAAAGGTGTGATGAAATCTCGAGTGACTCAATGTCGTCCACTTCCTCGTCAGGGCGTGCGGTAAACCATGATGGGAGTTTGAGTTGTGTATCAAAGATCAACATCAACGAGATAGTAATAAGAGCTAAGAGTAAGGTGACTGTTGCGGGGATTGCGATTGCTGCAATGAGGGGGTTTGTGACAACTGAGCCGACGAGGCCGCCACTCTTTGGAGAGATGGTGTGTATGAGAGAAAGGGAAGCAAAAAAGAAAATTCCAGTACCGATGCCGCGCCAAAATGCTACACGCTGGGTGATGTCCTTAAAGAGAGCGACAGACCATAAGCAGAGTGAGACTGGTATGAGGGCGTAGCCAGTGCCAAAGAGGTATGTCAGGAACCCAAAGACAAGCTCACCGACATATCCTGCAAGACTAAATCCAGCAAGGGTGAAGAAGGTAGCAAACGCAAGGCATGCGACACCAGCTATGCCTCGTTTTGTCTGATCACGGAGCGCAGCTCGCTTCTCTTGCTGTACCTCCTTTGCGCTTTTACGTTTCTGTATCTTCCTTCGTCGCAAGCGCGGCTCTCCGACTTCATCAACGTCAGGCTCATCATGGATAATAGGGGGAAGTGGACTCTCCTTTAGTTTCGGTTCTGCACCTTTCTTTTTCTCAGCCATATAGGGTGTATTGTAGCCTGAGAATAGGAAGCATGCATGCGACAAAACACAGGAAAGAGACAGGGAGGTAGCGAGCTGTTGCATATGGGACAGTCACAGTGTAGTGTGTCCCTATAGAGACAAGGACAGCTCAGATTCCATCCGAAAATAATCTAAAGGACATATATGAATCAAGTACAAAAAAATATAGACAAGTCTGAAAGTTATATACGACAAAATGAGGTTGCAAATCCATTCGGTCAAAATGTCTCTTCGGCACTTCTCTATAAAAAGATTGAAAGAATCGTTGTCGCTACTACATACATACTTGCACAGATAAAAGACAATCAAACATTGCGCGACGAGGTGCAGGTAATTAATTCCCAGCTCCTCAAAGACGCAATTGTCCTTAAAGATGGATTTCGTGCGTCGGGTCAGAAGAAAACGAGTGGACTCCTTGGAACACTTCGCATGCTCATGACATACACAGATATACTTCGCGCATCAGGGTATATATCAGATAGTAATCTTGAATTGCTGAAGGCTGCGTGTGGTCGTGTTGTTACTTTCGTACAATCCTCAGAGCAGTCACCACTCGCAGAAGCGCACGTGCTGGCCGAAGATTTGTTAGGTAAAGGACATGAGTATGTCCGAGAGGTTTCAGGTGAACAAGGAGTTGAGCGAGCAGAAAAGAGTGTCCCGTACATTGATGACGTCCCTGTACCTCGAATTTCGAAGCCCATGAGTGAAGTAAAGCAAAAGCAACATGCTGGTGGTGCAGGAAAGGCTCCTGCAAAGCAGGTATATACACCAAAGGGTAATAATGAGCGCAGAGGGGCGTTGCTTGCAGTCATTGATAGTCGTGGTGCAGTCACAATTCGCGACTTGGTCTCTGTAGTCCCCGACATTAGTGAGAAGACTATCCAGCGTGAACTGCAGGCGATGATAGTTGATGGACTGCTTAAGAAAGAAGGGGACCGTCGCTGGACGACCTATAGCCGAGTATAGACTTGACCGGTAGCCTCCTGTGCTGGAAACTGCGTGACTAAGGACCACTCCAGGACCTGCCTACAGGGCTCCTTGACACACCATCCATGCATGTTCTTGTATGTTGTTCGGAAAGACCAAGTTTGACTATACGTCTATATATTTGTATCCTTATGGAACCGGTTAGCGACTGGTTTGAGCCATTTCTAGAGGGGATACCTTTGGAGTGGTTTATTCGCGTAGCATATCGGTTGTCCACAAAGCCAGAGTAAACTTTGGTTTAGGGTAGAAAAACGTACTACAATAGTAGTGCGCTCTATCTATCAAGACAGGGCACAACGTTCTTTGAAAACTAAATAGAGAATAAAAAAGCACGCTGTGCTCTGGACTTGTTCCAGTTTTTCCGTTCGACTGATTTTGTCCCACAATGGCGTAAGCCCACATACATACTATATGTATGGAGTCCTGCATCTCCGAAAGACACATTCATTCTTGTCAGCTACCCTTTCACACATTTCGTCTCACTCGCTCATGCAAGTGAGTGAGTGGAGTCAGTGGGAGGTGAGTTGTTGCAAATGGCTCGGTGCGTCAGATACACAGAGTCACTTGTATGTGCATGCCGTCGATACGTATGCACAAGCTCGGGCAACCGAGTTTACCAAATCGTGTTTATCAATTTTACAAAAGGGTGACGCGCAAGCGTTACTCCAAAATTATTCTGTATATGAGTATCACAAAGATCGCAGCTGCGGTCGCGGGTATTACACTCGCAGCTCTTGCTTCAACAGCAAGCGCACAGACCACAACTTGCTATTCGTTCACACTTAACCACAAGCTCGGCAACGTAGGTGGTGAAGTCATGATGGTTCAGAAGTTCCTCAACATGTCAGCAGCAACACAGGTTGCAGCAACAGGTGCAGGTTCAGCTGGCCTCGAGACTACACGCTTCGGAGGTCTCACAAAGGCTGCTGTAGCAAAGTTCCAGGCTGCTAACGGTGTTTCACCGGTATCAGGTTACTGGGGCCCGCTTACACGAGCAAAGGCAAATGCACTTGAGGCAGCTCGCTGTGCAAACAACAACAACAGCAACAACAACACAACACCAGCAACTGGTGATGCGACACTTGCTGCTGCACCACAGCCAGGTAACTCACTTGCACCAGCAGGTGCTGCTCGCGTACCGTTCACTAAGTTCACAGTTACAGCAGGTTCAACTGCAGTTACATTGAACTCAGTAACAGTAGAGCGCGGCGGACTCGCTTCTGACACTGCGTTTGCAAACGTTATCCTTTTGGATGACATGGGCAACCAGCTCGGAACTGAGAAGGTTCTTAACTCTAACCACCAGGCAACTATTGGTACACCAGTAGTTATCCCAGCTGGTTCGACAAAGACTTTCACAGTCGCAGCGAACATGGCAACATCTACAACAACTTCAGCAGGACAGGTCGCTGTCTTCTCAGTTGTTTCAGCTAATGCATCAGGTACAGTTGGAGGTTCACTTCCAATCACAGGTGCACAGCACACAATCAACGCATCACTCGCACTTGGTCAGGCTACAGTAGATCGAGGTCCTCTCGATCCTATCTCAGCTGTAACTAAGGAGATTGGTACAGTTGGTTACACATTTGCTTCATACAAGATCACAGCAGGTTCTGCTGAGAAGGTCCGCGTATGGGGTATCCGCGTAAACCAGGCAGGCTCAGTTGCAGGTTCTGACCTCGCAAACCTTAAGATGGTTGTCGATGGTACAGAGTATGCACCAACATGGTCAGCAGACGGTAAATACGCACAGTTCAACTTCCCAGGTGGCATTGTCATTGACAAGGGCCTCGTGAAGGAGTTCTCAGTAAAGGGTGACGTAGTCGGTGGTTCAGGACGAACTATCTCTATGGACATCTACCGCTTGACTGATATCCAGGTAACTGGAGAGACATACGGCTACGGAATCACTCCGACAGCTACTGGCTCATTCTCATCAACAGCAAACCCTGCATACAACGCAGGCGATGTAACTGTTAACGCAGGTACATTCAACTCAGTGCAAAAGTCTGCTCTTGCTCCAGCTGCAAACGTTGGTAAGCAAAAGGCAAACGAAATCATTGGTGCGTTCACTGTAGACTTGAAGGGTGAGAAGGTACAGGTCCAGGCTCTCAAGATGGATCTTACTGTAGACGCAGGTTCAGTATCACGCCAGATCACCAACGTAACACTTGTTGATCAGAACGGTGCAGTTCTTGCAGGTCCTTCAGACTCAACAGTTCTTGCAGTCTCAGGTGGAAACAACGCAAACGCTCTTACATTCTCAGCAGTTACATTCCCAGCGGGTGCAACAACTGTCTACGTAAAGGGTCAGCTTGATTCTAACTGGGCACAGGATGACACTGTTACTGTAATCACAACTCCATCTACACAATGGACAGGAGTAACTGGTGAGACAAGTGGAAACAACATTTCACTCGGATCTCTCTCAGCACCGATTTCAGCTAACACAATGACTGTTAAAGCAGCTGCTCTTACTGTCAACACTTTGACTACTCCGTCTGCACAGACTGTAGTTAAGGGTTCAGGAAAGCATCACTTCGCTACTATCTCTCTTGACGGTTCTAACTCAGGTGAGGACGTACGCGTAAGTAACATCACACTTACTGATACAGTTGGTGTAGGTGCTGCTGTAACAAACATCGATAACGTTGAATTGTTCGCCGACCTTACGTCAGCAAACAACAGTGACGTTCGCATGGGCAAGTTCGAGACACGCGTTAAGAGTGCAGAGCAGTTCACTGCAGCTACACTCGTAATGGCACTCGACACGCACGTCAACGTTGCGAAGAACAGTCAGGTAGAAGTAGGAGTCTTCGCAGATGTTTCATCTGCTGAAGTTGCTGCTGGTACACACCGAATTAACGCATCTGCAACAGCAGCTGTCGGTCTTACTTCAGGTGCAACTGTTACTCCAACTATCGGAGTTGCTACTGGTCAGGTCATGACTGTTGCTGACACAGGTACTCTCGCTGTCTCACTTGCTCCTTCTAGCCCAGCTACAAAGCAGGTTGTTGGAAACGTTGCAGGTGTTGACCTCGCAGTACTCAAGCTCCGCGCAGAGAACGAAGATGTTGACCTTCAGCAATTGAAGCTCTCAATCCCTTCTGCTCCTATCGCGGCAAGTTTGGCAGGTAACAAGATCATGGTATACGATGGTGCAACAAAGATTGGTG
>CAYNND010000007.1:0-3473 GCA_964398775.1 uncultured Candidatus Saccharibacteria bacterium
TAGGACAGCGCCTTTTCAAGGCGTTAATCCGGGTTCGATTCCCGGTAGGGTCACCACATCGTAAAAACCTCCACTGCTGGAGGTTTTTTCGTTGTGGTGAAGCCGCAGCGATGTCTTGTCAGCAGACAAGACCGCGAGGCGGGTTCGCGGAAACACTATGCTGACTGAGCATAGTGTTATCTGTGACAACGATAGATTGTGCGAAGCATCCTCATTTGTTGCTTACTGCCCCTGTAGAGGGAGATTCCCTCTACAGGCACACAAATGCGCTGACTGTCCCTATATTTCCTACCCCACCTTCCCCTTCACCTCTGCAACAATCTCTGCTGCATCGAAAAACCCTTTGTTCTTAATCCGCAGCAGTGGCATTCCCGCGCCTTCAAGCACTTGCTCCACAAACACATCACGTTCTATCCTGTCTTCTTCATCGTGGCTCTTGTCGTCGAGCTCAATTGCAAGCTTGGGCGCAAGGTACACCTTGTCACAGAGCACAAAATCGACTGATTTTCTGTTAATTGCACTAAAGGCTCCTTTCCAGTTCTGTCCTTTTATCTTATGATTTACAATCGTCGGTAAATGCACTTGGGCAAACACTACGTACTCGTGTGCGAACTCCTTACTAAGCAACTGAAATAGTTCATTTTCAGCCTTGCTCATAAAATACTGCTTTTTTATGTAGCCATACTTTGGCTTTGTGCTGATATCAAGGTCCTCCAAAATGTCAGGTCTCAGTGCCTTAATGATAAGTGCAGCACCTACAATGAGAATAATGAGTGTGAAAAACATACCCTAATTGTACTCCTGAAAACAAATAGGGCTAGCTCACTATGCTACACTCTCCGTATGTCAGCTTCAGCAAAAATAGCCTTCCTCTCCTTTACAAAAGTCTACTCTCTCTATCTCACCAAAGTACAGAGAAAAGGCCGTACTGAAGCGGAATTACTCACTGTCATCAGGTGGCTTACTGGCTATACGACTGCACAGATAAGAAAGATGGCAAAATCTGAAACAACTTTTTCAGGGCTTTTTAAGAATGCGAAGCTCCACCCAAAGGCCAAACTCATCACAGGCACAATCTGCGGGTATCGGATAGAAGATATAGAAGACCCGCTCATGCGTAAGATTCGCTACCTCGACAAGCTTGTAGATGAACTTGCGAAAGGGAGACCGATGGAGAAAATACTTCGCTCCTAGCTACGCACTCAAATCCTGTATCACAATCTTCTTCATCTTGAACATGGCGTTCATTGCATAGTCTCGTTTCTTCTTATCCTTGGTAGTACTGAGCTTATACAAAATAGTTGGCGTAATCTGCCATGAGACACCGTACTTATCCTTACACCACCCACAGACACTCTCCTCTCCATCCTTTGTAAATGCATTCCAATAGTAATCTACCTCCTTCTGGTCCTTACAGTAGATAGTGAGCGAAAATGCTTCTGAGTGCTTAAACATCGGTCCCGCAGCGAGCAGGTCATAGTTCTTTCCGAAAATACTTATGGTAGCAAACTCATAGTTTCCTGCTGGACCTTTCTCGATACCACTCAAGTACACCACTTTCAAATTGTTCTTAAAAATCTTCTTGTAGTACTTGATGATGCCCGGCAAATCCTTGTCGAACCAGAGACATGGGCTGATTTTATTGTTCATATGTTTATATTATGCTTTTGCTTCATATTGAACCATCCACTCGATACCATACTTGTCTCGGAACATACTGAAGTACGAGCCCGGAGTACTCTCAGACAGTGGCACCTCAACTTCTGCATCAACGGAAAGCCCAGCAAAGATTTTCTCCGCCTCTTCTTTGCTTTCAGTGTTTACTACAATCTTGCTTCTGTTTTCGCGCTCATTTGTTGTACCCATAAAAGACGGCACATCATTCCCCATAAGTAAACTGCCTGTCCCAAACGAAAGCGCGATACTCATGAATTTCTCGGCGTCTTCTGGGGGGACCTGAAATTCAGGACTCGCAACATCTTTGAATCGAATGATTTTCGTAAGTTCGCCGCCAAAGACTGACTGGTAAAACGCAAACGCTTCTGCTGCATTGCCATTAAAATTGATATGTGGATGTATTGTTGCCATAGTATATATTTATGCTTGTTGTGGAACTTTTGTCATATCCATATAAAAGACTTCCCACGTGTGCCCGTCGAAGTCTTCTATCGTTCGCTGCTGCATGAAGCCATAGTCGCGAAGTTCATTTGGCTCAATGCCGCCTGCGGCAAGTCCTTGCTCCATTATCGCATTCATAGCCTCTACACTTTCTACTGAAAGTGAGAATAGTCCCGCGATGTTTGTTTTTGTATCTGCTAGTGGCTTTTTTGTGAAGCTTGCAAACTTCTCGTGTGACAACAACATGACAAAAATGGAATCACTCCAGACCATACACTTCCCCGTATCGTCTGAGAACTGCGGGTTGTTTGTAAAACCAAGGCTTGTATAAAACTTTTCTGACCGCACATGATCCTTCACTGCTAGATTTACAAAAATTAGCTTTACCATGGCGTAGTTACTTATGTATAAATTATCTATGCATTTTTCTGCAACTCTTCGCCTGACCTCGCACCCATTAAATATATCGCAATTTTTTTCTGGTCACCCTCTAGGTCAGCGACAATGCTTTGGAGCATATCAAGACTAAAGCCTTTCATTTGTTCGTAATCTTCAGTTGCCTTTAGACGTGCAATTTCTTGTAAAAGTTCGGGACTTGGAGTAAACCTTTCGGGCTCTCTTCTCTGTGGAGCGCGCATTGCTTCTTTTGTCATTGCGCAACTATATCATATATATGTTTATAAAATTCGTTGGAAAAACCTTAGTTTATGTAACTTCTGTTAATTTTGAGAACGGACACGTATATATTTGGGGTATACTACCTGCATGCCGCCAGAGCTGATAATCTCTCTAATATCAACTGTCATTGCCGTCGCATCTACCGCCTTCGGTATCTTCTCGTATCGTTTCAATAGGAGCACCTACCAGCTTGCCCAGACCCCTATCATTCTTCCTGACCCGGTGCTCGAGAATGGTTCCCTCATTATTCGCAATAAACATGCCTCAGCCATCGCGAAAGACCTCCATTGCGTACTTACTACCAAAAATGGCAAAGTCTACCGCACAAACGATGATGAGTTCCTTCCCCCTGGCTGGGCGTCTCGTGTACACAACATAGGTACTGCAGATCTCACAAATGCCGTCTTTCGCTGCAGTTACAAGAACATTTTCGACCAGAAAGTCATCGTTCGTGGCGTTTTCAAGCTTGATGGTGACGGATTGCTTGAAATCAGAAATGTTGATATGAAGGTTGGGAGTATTACGTAATCCACTGGAAAACAGCATATTTTCACGTATAGTGCACGGGCGCGACAGTGAATAGTATTTTTGGGCGGATGGCGAAATTGGCAGACGCACCACGCTTAGGACGTGGCACCGTAAGGTATTGGGGGTTCAAGTCCCCCTCCGCCCACAAA
>CAYNND010000007.1:3573-6674 GCA_964398775.1 uncultured Candidatus Saccharibacteria bacterium
CAAGTCCCCCTCCGCCCACAAAGGAACACAGTGACAGCTGGTTGGAGCAGTAAGCCCTGGGGAGGGCTTATGGTGGGAACTTGAAATCGCATTGAGATAGAATTTGAGTTCAGCAAACAATTATATCCAACCTTAGTACTGAGTCTGCAAGACTCAACTTCTCTCTCATTGTTCTAATCACGGGCAAGTTCCTAACAGCAAAAAACACCTCCAGCGGGGTGTTTTTTGAATGGTGGAAAACTTTATTTACCACCTGGTATTAAACCTTTGCAATTACCTCCCATGCATCCCGTAGGAACTGGAGGTGCATCAGTTGGACCGATGCCAATACTTCGCTGGAGGAGTGCAACAAGTCCCCAAATAGATGTCATAACAAATAGCGCTGCAACACCAGAAATCATAATGCTCTTTCCTTGACTACGTGCCTCCGCAGAACCTGAGTTCCAAATGAACTTTGCGAGACCCCAGAAGAACGCAAAGAGCGCAAAAGACATGGTTATTGGTATAAGCATTGTCAGCATGTCGTAAATGTTTGAGAGAACACTTTGTGCCGTCTGTGCAAAAACAAAACTAGGCATACTGAGCGAAAAGGCAAATGCGATTTTTTTCATATGTGAAAATTTAAAAAATTATTCCCAAAGACCATTTCTGCCTCGCTGGAGACCGAGTGTGTTTGTCACCATCGCAATCACTCCCCAGACAGCAACCATGATAAGCATACCGAAAAGTCCGTACATGATGTGCTTCCCTCCTGTCTCCCACGCCGTTGCACTATCAGCCTTCCACATAAATTCAACAAGCCCCCAAAAGAAGAGGAGCATGCCCATGGAGAAGATGAGTGCGACTATTGGATTTATAAATACAGAGATAATAATATCGAGGAAACCTTGTCCTGGAACTTGCGCAAACGTGAGTGCTGGTACACTGAGGCATACCACGAGCAGACCTATCATGTATTTTCTGTCCATCTGGCAAGTATACAACAAAAAAGGACCGCATCGCGGTCCTTTTGTAAGTGTGTGGAATATTATCGAAGGTCCGGAGCAAACGTACCACAACCACCCTGGCCACAAATAGATGGTGCTGGGACGCGAGTGACACTTGAAACACCAAGTGTTCGCTGGAGGAGTGCAACAAGTCCCCAAATAGAGACCATCACGAAGAGCGCAGCGATACCAGAAATCATGATCTGCATTCCTTGCTGTCGTGTCTCTGCACTTCCTGAGTTCCAGATGAACTTTGCCAATCCCCAGAAGAACGCAATGAGCGCTGCTGAGAGCGCCATTGGGATGAGCATTCCCATCACGTCACTGACCATCACGAGGATACGCTGAATAGTCTGTGCGCCTGCCACGTATGGAAGGAATGATGCTGCTATGACGAGTGAACCAGATGCTACTAATTTTTTCATATCGTTGATTGTGCTATGTGCTAATATACCTATACGATACCGTACCTATTTCCTAAAACAAGGAAAGCTCACCGATGCTGTGGACAAGGTTATGCTACAACTGAAGTGAAAACTCTAAGCAGTACCCAGATGGCAGCAATAGTGAGTATGACTGAAGCAGCCCAGATTACTCGAGAGACTGCCTCTGCGCGTCTTCCTGCTTCTCCTTCTCCGTACCCATATTCAAGAAAATATACAATGAAAATAACAAACATCATCGCCACAACGCCTGAAAACACAAGTGAGAGATATGAGAAAAAATCTTCCATATTATCTAAATAAGCTATTCTCAAGGAGTAATACAAGGCCCCAGACGCTTATCATCACAAAAAGTATAATTGCTCCCCAGAACAAATTCTGCTTCATTTTTTGACGCGCTTCGGCTTGTCCACCCTTATAGACGCCGACTCCTGCATGATAGAAATACAAGATGATCGCCACTGCAACAAGCATTGGAATCATGAACTGGATAATACTGATGATGTAGTTGATGAGCCCAGGAAATGTTGATGCAACTGCTGCCGTCTGTTCCATAGTCTTATATGTTATCTCGAAGCATGTTTATAGTTCCCGCAATAATACCAGTAAGCGCCCATGCACCCAAAAACACTCCTGTACCAATCACTACCCATTGGAAATTGTAGATTGCCTGTTTGATTTTCTCTGAGTTACCACGAGCTGTAATGAATAGAAAGCCTGAGTATACGATAATGAGCGCTATAATAGGCAATCCAATGTACATAACAGCTCCAAGAAGGCCTTTCAAGAAATCTTGAATGCTCGAAAACTGCAGTGGATTCTCGAGGCGTCCTTGTGCCATCACAAAAAACGGCATGAGGAGTAGAGGAAATGTTACGACAAGTATCCGCGTCTCCTTCCAGAATGAATTTCTATAACTCATATGGCAAGTATATCATAGTAATGCTGACTATTTTCCACTATCACGCACTAAAATCTTCATTTCACCATCAGCACGCTGCACTGACTCTGAAATACGGTCTTCACCTGTCGTAATGCGCTCAACCATGCGGAATAGTATGTCTTCAGTCTTCTCAGGATCAGGGTCTGGCCAGACACGCATACGCACAGCCTCTTGCCGAAGTGTAGTGGTCAATGGGTCACGTGCATTTGGGACAAGCAGAGCTCGCTGCGCTGATGGAGCTGCAAGTTCTTTCTCCAACATTTCCCCTGCTTTGCCTGTAGACATAGCTCCAGCTATTGCAAGCCCCCCCGATGGGTTCTTTCCTGTCTTTGTAATTGCAACAGCGTAGATCGTTCCTGTTGTGAGGAGTCTTGTTCCGGTACCTCCCCGCAGTTGCGGCAACGGTGCGATATCAAAATTCAGGTTCGGGTTCTTATCAGAAATCTCTTTAAGTTCACTTGCTGTGCCGATGTATATAGCGAGGTCACCGTTGGTAAACATTTCTTTTGATTTTGGCATGGACTTATTCCATGAGTATCGCTTCTTTGTTGGGTTTGCAAACTCAGTGAAAAAGCGCATCGCACTTTGTGCTGGAGAAAGCGAGTTGTTGTCAGTTCGCCCAAGGCGCACTTCCATCTTTCCATCATCAGCGTTTCGAACGATGATATCTCCACCTGCTTGCATAATCATTGCAGAAATTATTTCTTTTGAATGAAGCACGTTTGATGG
>CAYNND010000007.1:6774-11415 GCA_964398775.1 uncultured Candidatus Saccharibacteria bacterium
GCAAGGTCATCATAGAATGTTTTTGGATCTTTCTGAGTGTACTGTACTGTGGTTGTTTTACGGTCTTCCATACCATAGTCATGCAAGAATGTCGTAATACTTCGCTCAGGGTAAGTCCCCCACAAATATACGTCTCCGACATCTTCTGTTGCACCACCACCGCTCGTCATAGCGAAAATAATGATTCCGGCAAGTCCTAAAACCACAAACATGGCGAGGAGAACTATTTGAAATGGGCTGTTTTTCTTATCCATAGTTTAGAGTGCTGGTTTTTCCACAAGAATCCCGTAGTGGTGCGACCCTGCTACAAAATCACCAGTATATGCAAAACGGGCTTCGTGAATGTGACGTAGCATTTCACCGCGCGGTATGACTTGTTTTTCAGATGGCCCCATCCCATTGAAAGACTCCGACCAATCGATGATGGCAACTCGTCCGCGTGGCTTTAGGATACGATACACCTCTGTAAGTACAGAGTCTGGTGCATCCACTTGAAAGAGTACATTTGAAATAAATACCATATCCACTGAAGCGTCACCAAGTTTTGAACCTTCTGGTTTCTCAACATTTCCCCATATATATGTGATGTTGGTAAAACCCTTTTGGTCGAGTTCGCGCTTTAAGCGCTGCAGAACGTCCTTCTGTACATCAATTGCATAGACTGTACCAGTCGAGCCGACACCATTTGCAAACAATTTTGTGTATGCGCCTGTACCTGCACCCAAGTCTACTACCTTTGTCCCCTCTTTTATACCAAGCTGATAGAACACTTTATGAGGGTCACAGAAATCAGTTGCAGCGCGTGCTGCTGTTGCCTTTGCGAATTGGTCGTGTTGTGCTGCTTTCGGCCTTGCTACTCCGGGAATATCTTTATGCTGGAATGAGTACATAGTACAAGTGTACGTTCAAAAGCGAAAAGCGCAATGACTCACTCAACAGGTTGAAACTATTTTTTATCACCACCTTCGACAGTATCAGCGTCAAAAGTTGTAACTGATGCAAGCTTATCTCCTTCACGAAGTTTCATAATGCGAACTCCTTGGGTTGCACGTCCAAGTAGTGGAACTTCAGCAAGTGAGCTGCGTATGACTTGTCCTTTTTCAGAAACTGCGACGTATTCACCG
The DNA here is from genome assembly GCA_964398775.1 of uncultured Candidatus Saccharibacteria bacterium. Taxonomy (GTDB): domain Bacteria; phylum Patescibacteriota; class Minisyncoccia; order Phycocordibacterales; family UBA2100; genus CAYNND01. Next base: position 7,899 of record CAYNND010000007.1, read on the forward strand.
AGGTTCATATCAACCACAGACGCAGAAATGATTTCCTTTGTCTTGTCAGTGATAGCCATTGTCTTTATTCCAGAACCACCGCGTGATTGTGTTTTGTATTCATCGAGTTCTGTCTTCTTTCCGTAGCCAGTGCCAGAGACGACAAAGAGCGCAGTATTCTTAGCTTGCTTTTTTATCACGCCGACACCGACAACAGAGTCACCCTTATCTAGCTTGATGCCGCGTACACCTGCTGCGTTACGCCCCATCGCACGAACATCTGCTTCTTCGAAGCGGATAGACTGGCCCTGCGCAGTAACAACAATCACGTCATCACCCTTTGTGACGAAGTGTGCACCCACCAACTTGTCGCCTGAGTCGAGAGAGATAGCAATAAGTCCATTACGGCGTACATCGTGGAATTGAGAAGCTTCGGTTTTCTTCACCGTACCGTCCTTTGTAATCATAAAGAGTGCAAGGTCTTTCTCTTTCTTTACATCTTTCGGCATTGGGAGAACTGAAGTAACTCGCTCATCCTGACTCAGTGCAATAAAGTTCATAACCGACTTACCTTTTGTAGCACGTTTTCCTTCAGGGATTTCGTACATCTTTATCTGATAAGTCTTTCCTGAGTCAGTGAAGAAGAGCAGGTCGCTGTGTGCTGTCGTGTTGAGCATGTTGGTCACAACATCCTCTTCCTTTGTATCAAGGTCAATGACACCGACACCTCCGCGCTTTTGTACGCGGTATTCATCAGGGTTTGTTCGCTTGATATAACCCCCTTTTGTAAGCACAAGGCAACTCTCTTCATCAGGAACAAGATCTTCCATAGAGAAGTTTTGCGCTGCTCGCTTCACGATTTTCGTGCGTCGGTCATCACCATACTTTTCCGTGATGTCACGAAGTTCCTTAACGATAAGTGCCATGAGCTTTTTTTCACTTGCAAGCAATGCTTTGAGTTCAGCGATAAGTTTCTGGATTTCTGCAAGCTCATCTTCAATCTTCTGTCGTTCGAGGTTTGCAAGGCGCTGGAGTCGCATTTCAAGGATTGCAGTTGCTTGAATTGCTGAAAACTTAAACTCTTTGATGAGTGCGGCGTGAGCTGTCGGCACATCCTTGCTCTTCTTTATAAGTTTGATGATTTCATCGATGTGGTCGAGCGCCTTCTTCAATCCAATGAGGATGTGCTCACGCGCTTCAGCTTTTGCGAGGTCAAACTTTGTACGCGCTACAACAACATCCTTTCGGTGAGCAATAAACGCCTCAAGCATCCCCTTCAGAGAAAGAGTCTGTGGTACACCATTGAGGATGGATACCATGTTGTAGTGATACGTTTCCTCAAGCTGTGTATGTTTGTAGAGGAAGTTAAGCACTGACTGTGCGTGCGCGTTTGGCTTGATGTCAATCACCACACGAATATCTTTTGTAGATTCATCGCGAAGTCCTTTGATACCTTCAAGCTTCTTTTCGTGTACAAGGTCCGCAATCTTCTCAATAAATGTTGCCTTGTTGACGCGATACGGGAGCGAGGTAACAACAATCTGTGTGATTCCTTTTTTGTCTTCTGTTATTTCCGCTTCACCGCGCACGACGACACCTCCGCGCCCTGTTGCATATGCATGAGCAATATCTTTTTCATTAAATGCAATGCCGCCCACTGGGAAATCGGGTCCTTTTACGAACTGCAAGAGCTCATCTGTCGTAGCTTTTGGATGCTCAACAAGATGCTCCACAGCAGCAGTAACCTCTCGAAGGTTGTGCGGTGGAATGTCAGTTGCCATACCGACGGCAATTCCGAGCGTACCATTGAGGAGTAAGTTTGGAGTTGCAGCTGGCAAAACAACGGGCTCTTGTCGGGTATTTTCATAGTTTGGTCGAAACTGGACTGTGTCTTTATCAATATCAGTAAGGAGTCCTGCTCCAATGCGTGACATCTTTGCCTCTGTATAACGTTCTGCCGCTGGTGCGTCACCATCTATAGAACCAAAGTTTCCTTGTCCAATGACAAGCGGATATCGTATTGCAAAATCTTGTGCCATCTTTACCATCGCATCATATACCGCTACGTTTCCGTGTGGGTGATACTTTCCGAGCACATCTCCCACTACCGCTGCTGACTTACGCGTCTTTACCGTTGGCTGCAATCCCATTTCATACATCGCATAGAGAATACGACGGTGCACTGGCTTTAAACCATCTCGCACATCAGGAAGTGCACGTGATGTAATAACTGACATTGCGTAGTCGAGATACGACTCGCGCATTTCAGTAACAATTTCTCGGGGAATAATTCCAGACAATCGTGGTGCTTGTTCTGGTAGTTCAGTGGGCTGTTTTCGTGCTGCCATACGGCGGCTATTCTATCACGGTTGTCGGTGTATCACTACCTTGCACTGTGGTCTCTTCTGGTGGTGTAGTTATCTCCTGACTTGTAGAGTTTTGCTTTTGCTCTCCTGAAGTATCTGGCCTGTATACTGCGGGTACTGTATCCAAGTCAATATATGTCGGCTCCTGCGTATTTGTCTCCTGTGGTACTGATAGTGTGTCGAGGACATTTGATGCTTCGTCAATCAATTGCTGAGCTTGCGGTGTAGGAGCTGGTACTGGCGCAGTCTGTACAGTACTTAGATTGTAGAGTGCGACCGAAAGCCAAATCACAAATAGTCCACCTGATACAGCACTTGCAATGACAAGTGCGATGGAATGCTTTTCCTGGCTCGTTTTTTCTTGAGCTTGTTCTATGTACTGCTTGAGTTTGTCCACAAAAGTAGTATACCCCGCCGCACAGTAGCCGCAATAATGTTTTGCAAAAAAAGTGTACTACTGAGGAGTAAGTACTACGACACTACCACTTAAAGTGAGTATGTCTTTTTTCTTTATTGTGTATTTATCCATTTTCTCTGCATCTTCAGCACCAGCTTCTTTTAAGAATCGCTTGAGTGCGTCCTTCTCACCAATACCATCCCAGTGAATCGGTATGACCACACGCGCTTCAAGTGCGACTGCAAGTTTCTGTGCACCAGCTGCATCGAGTACCCCATCACCACCTATAGGTACAAAGAGGATATCGACCGAGTCGATTTGGTCGAGGGCATCTGCGTCTATCTTTGGATCAGAAAGTGCACCAGCATAGACAATGTTCATGCCTTCAAATTGCAGTGCGTAAACTGTGTTTATCATATCTTCACCTCCGTACTGTGACTTTGTTGGCATTCCAATAGAGAAAATTCCTCCAACTTCATATTCACCAGGTCCCGCAATCACAAACGGTTGCTTATCGCCACGTCCAAGCTCTGATGCACCATCCATGTCAGGGTGATTAATAGAGACGTATACAATGTCACATCCAAAACGTGATGCTTTTATATCAGAATCTTTTGAGGGTGGGTTAAAAGCAATCGTCGTATCCCCAAATGTAATCTTTATAAACTCTCCGCCGTGATGTGAAATAATCATGGGCTGGATTATACCTTATTTTTTTAAATCGCACGCACTTCCCTCTCTTTTTTTGTATATTTGATATATGTATAGTTTTGTG
>CAYNND010000007.1:11515-57023 GCA_964398775.1 uncultured Candidatus Saccharibacteria bacterium
ATCGCACGCACTTCCCTCTCTTTTTTTGTATATTTGATATATGTATAGTTTTGTGTTATAATCGTAGTGCACCCTAAATCGAGGGTGAGTTGAATGGAAAGCACATCATGTCACAACATGACGCAGCACCTGCTCCGGCGGTTGAAACACCGGCGGAGAAACCGAAGCCGCACGGGCTCGGCGTAAAAATTGCAAGAGGTCTGGCGTGGCCCTTCAGGTTCGTCCTGGGGGCTGCGTTTGGGAACGGTCTGCTCGGCTTCACAACCGTGCTGTCCGTTTTCCTTGCAATCTGGCTCTACTACTTCTTCGGGGTAGCTATCCAGCGTCAAGTTCCTGAGACGGCCCTTTGGGGGTACTACGGTACTCTCGGGCTGTTCACGCACAATCGAATCATGCACAACCTGGCATGGTTCGCGTCCATATATGTTCCGCTGTCGGTGATGTCCGCGGCGTTGAACCCCATGGATTTGGACGTAGCAGCAAAGGGTCGTAGGGTTGGAGGTCCTCTCTTCAACCACGCAACTTCATTGCTGCCGTTGGGCGTAATGGTTTGGGTATTCAGCACGAAGAAGGTCACCCTCGGGAGTGTCTTCCTCGAATCAGCAGCATTGGCCACGACAATCATCGTGATCGAGATCTGTGTGAGCATAGCGATGTCTCTGATCATCGCGAACTCGCGCAAGAAGATCGCCTAGCGAGCTAGGGCGGTTGCTGTTGAACACAACGGAGGTGGGTAGTTGCGCAAGCAGCTAGCCACCTATTTTTTGACTTCCCTACCCTTTTCCTGTATATTTCCGGCGTTCTTTATCACCTTCGTGTGTACGACTAACCCTTGCACTTGCTCGCATAGAAGTGCAACACCGTACATTCGTTAAGAACAATTTTATATGGCAAAAAAGAAAGTTGCTGTATCTGAGTCAGTCCTCAAAGCAAAAGAGGAATCACTCAAGAACAGCCCAATGTTCAGTCTCATACAGAGTACCCCAATCGCTCCGAAGGTTGGAGACGCTGTAGAGGGTCCTGTTGTTAACATCGACCACGGACGTATCTATATTGATATCCAGCCGTTTGGTACTGCGGTCATTTATGGACGTGAGTATCTTTCAGCGCGTGATGTACTGAAGAACGTTCATATCGGCGATACAATCTCTGCAAAGGTTATTGAAGTAGAAAACCCTGAGGGTTACATCGAAGTATCACTTCGTGAAGCTCGTCAGGCACTTATCTGGTCAGAAGCAGATGCTGCACTTCAGAAAAAGACACTCCTCGAACTTCCAGTCAAGGAAGCAAACAAGGGTGGTCTTATCATGGAGTGGCAAGGTATCCAGGGCTTCCTCCCTGCTTCACAGCTCGGCTCACAACACTACCCACGTGTTCCAGATGGAGATAAGGAGAAAATCTTTGTTGAACTCAAGAAACTCATCGGTGAGAAGCTTCAGGTCATCATCATCACAGCGGATCCAAAGGAAGGTAAACTTATCTTCTCTGAGAAGCACGAATCTTCACACAATGCACAGCACACAGCTGACGTGAAGAGTAAGGCAGATTCATTCACTGTTGGTGACGAAATCACTGGTGACGTTACTGGTGCTACAGACTTCGGTATCTTCGTATCTATCAAGGAAGGACTCGAGGGTCTCGTGCACATTTCTGAAATGGACTGGGGTCTCGTTGAAAATCCTAAGGAGATGTACCGCATCGGCGAGAAAGTTCGCGTGAAGGTCATCGACGTAAAAGATGGAAAAGTTTCACTTTCTATCAAGGCACTCAAGGAAAACCCTTGGATTGGTGCAGCGAAGAAGTACAAGAAAGGCGACAGCGTCAACGCAGTTATCATCAAGTACAACCAGTACGGTGCACTCGCATCTATTGAGGAAGGTGTCGCTGGTCTCGTACACTTCTCTGAGTACAAGACTATTGCTGACCTCCGCACAGCGCTCAAACTTGGTAGTTCGTACACATTTGCAATTACCCTTTTTGAGCCAGAGAGTCGCAAGATGACACTCTCTGCAGTAAAGAAGTAAGAGCATATCAAAACAAAAAAGCCCTCTCCGGGGCTTTTTTGTTGCAGTTTGTTGTTTGACTTTGCATATATTTGTGGTATAATTCCACTGTCGTGCGCTTGGCACGACGTTTGGAAGGGGAAGTCCCGTGCAACAATGGGATTATTCGGTGCTTGACTTGAACCAAAACGAGGCGACACGGTCTGGGTACCCCTCAGATCATGCTCGCATCTCTCAGTACGGTGATGCCGGCTGGGAACTCGTCGCGGTTGACTCGAAGGTGTTGTACTTTAAGCGCCCTCGTCAAGCAAAGCCTGCAGTGCAAGCTGCAGCGCCTGGTAGCACACCGAGCCAGGCCTCCCTCCCACAAGGGGCCGCGGTGAAGCAAAAGTAAGCTTCTCGTGACCCAAGGGTCGTCGCATTTCGGTGCGGCGACCTGTCTTTTTTTCAAGAAAAATTTACTCGACAAGTTGCTTTTCAAGCTTTTGCAAAGTACTTAAGAATGACGTTCGTACATGTTCTGCATCAGGGTTTTCGTTTTCAATAGTTTTAAACAATTCCCACGAGTCAGACCCGACAAGTCGCACAAGCTCAATAAGCTGTTTGTATGACTGTGTAGCGAGTGGCGAATCTGCTATCTCCATCTCAGCGAGTGCTCGCCCGATAAAGTGCGTCAGTCCTTGGACATATGCCATAGCTTTGTCATGCTCCTCAGGAGTTACTTCTATAACTGAGAGTTGCAATATTTCTTGAAGGAATCTACGCATCTCTGAGTAGTACTCATCTCGTACCGAGACATTAGTAAGCACTATCGGCAATCCTGCAATACCATCTTTCCCTGACTGCGGTCCGAAGATGGGATGTGTGCCCAGTATCTGATGCTTGGGAAAATACTTTTTCAGCAAATTAAGAGGAGGTACTTTTACTGAAGTCACGTCGACAATTACTGAAGTACTCGGAATGAGTTGTTGCGTCTCAATGCAAAGCGACTCGAATGCATTCATTGGAATTGCAAATATCACTACATCAGCTGCACACACATCAGCAAGTTGTGCCAACTGTGCACCCTCATACACCACTACATCACTTCTACTATAGATGAGCACATCTGCATGTGATACAAGATGCTTCGTCATGAACGCACCGAACTGGCCATATCCAAGTATTCCTACTTTCATATAACTCTCCCGTTATATAGCGTCATTGCTTTCTCTCGTGATTCAAGGATTATTACATCAAGCGCTTCAGCAACTTTCTTATATACCTTCTTCATGTCTGCATATGCCTCATCTTTGAAAGGCTTGAGTATGTAGTTGATTACTTTTTCTTCTCCTTTCACCTTCTTTGCATCTCCTTTTTTTGATTCTGGTGAGACACCGATACGCACACGTACAAAGGCCTCTGTCTTCCATGCGCGCTTCAGTGATTCAACTCCTTTATGTCCACCACTGCCGCGATTGAAACCTATTTTTATCGTTCCGAGCGGCAAATCAAGGTCATCATGTATTACTATTGAGCGCTCGATGTCTTTTGCAGTTTTTGCGAAATATGCACCCGCAACACCTGACTTGTTCATAAAGGTGTCAGGGAGAATACACGTAACGCTGTGCGTCTTCAGCGTGCACTTTGCTACAAGAGATTGTGCTTTTGACTGCGATGCAAATACTGCATCATGTTTTTTTATTGCAAAATACTCAACTGCTTCCCTGCCAACGTTGTGTGGAGAGCATTCGTATTCACTTCCTGGGTTTCCTAATCCAATTATATTCCATTTCATATCAGCAGCGTACCTGCAAAAAAATATTTTGCAAAATACTTTTTTTATTCTGAAAAAGTATCGCTCATCTTTTATAACTTCCTGTCAATGTGCATCAGGTGTATACTTCTCGAATGTCAGTGAACGCAGTGCGTGGAGAAAAAAAAGAACTTTCACTGCTTTCATTTATTCTTATAGTGATTGCGATAGTCGTTCCTGTTCGACTGTTCATTGCGAAGCCATTTATCGTCTCTGGCACATCAATGTCACCAACGTTTGAATCTTGGCACTATCTCATCATCGACCAAGTTACGTATCAACTTCGTCCGCCTGCACGTGGCGAAGTCATCGTCATGCGTTATCCACTTGATACGAGTAGGTACTTCATTAAGCGAATCATCGGACTCCCTGGTGAGACAGTAATCATTGAAGGCTCTACGGTAATCATTAAAAACGAACAGCACCCAGACGGACTACCGCTTACTGAGCCATACATAGCAGATATAAACAAATCTGAGAATCATATAGTCACACAACTTGCTGAAAATGAGTATTTTGTACTCGGCGATAACCGAGGAGCAAGCGCTGATTCACGATATTGGGGTACTTTGCCACGAGAAGACATCGTTGGGCGGGCATATGTACGCCTCTTTCCATTTACTCAGATAGATTATCTTCCTGGCGCACACACATTTTAAGTATGATAAAACTTTCTCATACCAAGCATGACGACACATCAAAAGTGTTACAGACTGCGGCTTCTGTTGCAGAACATTTTGGGTTTCGACCATTAAAATCAATGACGAGCACCATCGAGGGTAGCAAAGTATCTACTGAAGAGATTGATTTCATACAGAGCCATGAGCACTTTTTCATACCATCGGTAAAAGCGTTTGCTGAACGGTCAAGACATCTTCGCAGCAACCATGCGCTCACCTATGAAGTGCACATGAAGGCACTCTCAAAGAAAAACCCTGCCGCTTTTTCACTCCACATCGCTGGGGTACGACGACCTATTGCTGAAGCAACACTTATCGCGACAGCACAAACCATTTTGAAGGAAATTGGTATCGAGCGGACCGTAGTCAAAGTGTCTTCATATGGAAACATCGATTCAAGCAACCGCTATAACCGCGACCTGACAGCATTCCTCCGCAAAATACTCGGTACAGCGACAACGCAAGCAATCGCAAAAGACATGACGAGCGCGCCGAGAAAAATATTTGCTCGCTTTGTTATCGAACAACACCCAAATGCAAAGCAGGCGCCGAATCCACTGGATTATCTTAATGATGACGCACGTGCACACCTCCGAGAAGTACTCGAGTACCTTGAATCAACAGGAATAGAGTACGAGCTCGATAATCGAGTTGTTGGCAGCGAACATGTCTATGACCAAACCATTTTTGAGATTCACCAAGTGCATGATGACGGCTCAACACATGCAGTTGCACACGGTGGGCGCATGAATGTACTTTCTCGTAAGGCGTTTAAACAGCATGTTGATAGTGCGGGGATTGTTATTACCTGCGAAGTAAAGGGTAAACTTCCGAAAGAGATAAAAGGCAAAGAACCAGCAAAGAGTAAAACACGCTTCTATTTTGCACATATAAGCAGTGAGGCAAAACGCCTTACCTTGAAGATACTGAGTGCCCTCTACAAAGCACGTATTCCTGTCGGTCACGTAGTCACACAAGAGACATTGGGAGAACAGATGGTTGGCGCAAAAGATGCCACACACCTCATCATCATCGGACATAAAGAGGCAGTTGACGGAACGGTTATCGTCCGCGAGATAGTAACTCGAGTGCAAAAAATTGTCCCCCTCCCACAACTTGCTTCGTATTTAAAGAAGATTCAAGGTAATTGATTTTTTATTTTTTTGTGTTATAATATACACAATGCCTTGGATAAGCCCTGGCAGGTAGCGGCGGAGAGCATGCCGTGTCTATCGTATCTCGCGGATTCTGGACAATCCTTTTCCTTGCTGTTGCAATGACGGCGCTGTACGTAACGCTGTTCCACTCGCACATGCACCCCGGGTGGACGCGTGCGGCTGGCCTCTTTGGCGGTCTTGCCTTCCTCGGCGCCGCCTTACGGTTTGCAAAATTCGGCACAGGAGATGCTCAAGAAAGATTCGGGAAGTCCGTAATGGTGGTATGCCTGCTGATGTTCGTCGGCATTCTTATCGCCAATACGGTCATACCTGACCTGCTGAAAATCAGGTGAGGATTTCCCGAGGGGTCACGCCATGCGTCTTGCGTGGCCCCTCCGCACCTTTCTATTGCCTATTTTTGATATTAATGATAGGATTCTGCCCATCATGACAATAAACGTAGTCATCCAAAAGACTGGAACAAAAACAACTGGACGCATGGTTCAGGAATTTACTCGAAAGGTACAATCAACGGGAATGGTCCGTTCTCTCCGAGATAAGCGATATCACGTACGCGACAGCGGCAAGCTTTCACGAAAGACAGTAGCGCTTCGCCGACTTGCTCGACGAACTGAAAACATCAGACTCGTGAAAGAAGGAAAACTTCAGCCAAAGACTCCACGAACACAACAGTTCTCAAAGAAGGACTAACACAAGGACCGCGAAAGCGGTCTTTTTTCTCGCATGCTTGATATCCGTATTACAACTACAGATGCGCCACAAATACCTTGGGAGAAAATCGCCCGGGGTGTCCTTGGTGCGTCCTACGAACTTTCACTGATACTGTGCGCAGATACTCTTGCACGTCGAGTAAACAAAGAGACGCGCAAAAAAACATATTCACCAAATGTGCTCTCCTTTCCAATGACAAGCACAGAGGGTGAAATCGTGCTCAACCTACGAAAAGCACAGCGTGAGGCGGCACAATACACTCACACATATACCGAACATGTGGTATACCTATTTATCCACGGCTTACTCCATTTGAAAGGAATGGATCATGGGGATACAATGGAGAACGCTGAGAAGCATTTTCTAAAGCGATTCAAAGATACATACAAACATGCGACACACCATCACAGGAATTGATATCGGTACTGCATCAACTAAGGTTGTCATCTGTGAAGTGACAGACTCTCGTTCACTAAAAGTTATCGGAAGAGGTATCTCTCCATCAAGAGGTATAAAGGGTGGTTATATCAGTAATGTCCCTGAAGCTGCCGAATCTTTGAAAGCGGCAATCGCACAAGCTGAGACTGAGGCAAGCGTACGTGTCACCCATGCGTATGTTGCAATTGGGGGTATAGGTGTTGACGAACAACGTATCGCAACCGAAATTAACCTTGGAAAACACCCGCGTGCAGTTACCGAAGAAGATGTGCAGTACGCCATCTCTCTTGCGCGAACAAAGGCTGAGCAGCAAGTTTCAAACAAGCGTATCATTCACGAGATTCCACTTTCAATGACCCTTGATGGTGCACATACACTTGGTTCAGTCGTTGAGCAGAAAGGACGGATATTGACGGCTGAAGTGCTCTTCGTTTTTGCTCATGAGCAGCATATTGATAAAACAATCGAAACTTGTGAAGATGCCAACGTCGAAGTCATCGATGTTATGGCCTCACCGCTTGCTGCAAGCCTCGTACTCCTTAACAAAATGCAAAAAACTGCTGGATGCGCCCTCCTCTTACTTGGTGCTGAGACTACCGCAGTTGCCGTTTTCGACGAAGGGCTCCCTGTTTCAGTAAAAGTGCTTCCGTTTGGTTCGCAATACATCACCGACGAGCTCGCACTCACGATGAAAATATCTCTCGAAGAAGCTGAACGCCTGAAGAAGAACTATCATACACAACTCACACACCCACGAAAGAAAGTCGCTCTTATTGTTGAGCGTAAAATAAAAGATGTTCTGAAGCGTGTGGCGATGCATCTTAAAACTGTTCCGCATGGTCAGCTTCTTCCAGCGGGTATATACCTCGCCGGAGGAGGTTCACATCTGTATCACCTTGTTGAATTTACTAAATCAACCTTGAAACTCCCTGTCGCTTTTGCGGAAACAAAGACTTCCGCGCAACGCACGCATCAGCGAGAACTCCTCTGCGCTGTCGCACACGGCATGTGTATTTTTGGTCATGAGCAAGAACTTGATCAATCCCCTTCTGTATCTCCGCGAGCCTTCCTCACAAAGGCAACACGATGGCTCAAGCAATTCCTTCCATAGCAGTCGCTATTTCGCTCTGCATATAAGCCATTTTAGTGGCTTTTTTTTTGAAAAGAAGGTGATATACTGAGTCAATTAACATCACACACGACTATGAAACAGGTTCAGAACGAAATTGAAACATTTGCACGTATCCGCGTCATCGGCGTCGGAGGTTCTGGTGGCAACGCTGTAAACCACATGGTCAGTGAGAAAGTTCGTGGTGTGGAATTTATCGCTGTGAATACTGATGCTCAAGACCTCCACAAATCAAATGCAAAGAAGCGAATCCATATCGGAAAAAAACTTACTCGTGGACTCGGTACTGGAATGAATCCAGACATCGGCGGTAGAGCAGCTGAAGAAACAAAAGAAGAACTCATCGAAGCACTCAAAGGAACTGATATGGTTTTCGTCACGTGTGGTATGGGTGGTGGTACTGGTACTGGAGCAGCTCCTGTTGTTGCAAAGATTGCAAAGGACGCCGGTGCACTTACTATCGCAGTTGTAACTCGTCCATTTTCTTTTGAAGGACGACAACGCTCTGCCCTCGCTGAGGAAGGTATTGCGCGACTCGCATCTGAGGTTGACGCTATGGTTGTCATACCAAATGATAAAATCTTTTCTATTGTTGAGCGAAACACAAGCGTAAAGCAGGCATTTGCACTGTGCGACGAGGTCTTGAGACAGTCAGTAGAAGGAATTACTGACCTCATTACCACACAGGGTATCATCAACGTAGATTTTGCTGACATACGAGCAATTATGGAGAATGCTGGCTCAGCACTCATGGGTATCGGCCGCGCGTCTGGTGAGAAGCGTGCCGAAGAAGCTGCGCGTATGGCAATCAATTCCCCACTTTTGGATGTATCGATTGATGGCGCAACCGGTGTCCTCTTCTCTGTCACTGGCGGTGAAGACCTCTCAATGTTTGAAGTACAGGAAGCAGCAAAGATTATTACTGCTGCAGCAGACCAGAACGCGAAAATTATCTTTGGAGCTGTCATAGACCCTACAATGAAGAAAGGGGAACTTAAAGTTACTGTTATCGCGACTGGCTTCCCGAAGGGTGAAAGTAGCCCGAAGCACATCGAGGACCATCTCCAATCTCACTTTGCACAATCACGAAGCACTGAAAGAAAAAAGAATGAGGGTAGAATATACAACTCGCTCCCCGACACAGCGAACGATACATTTGAGGATGTTGCAGATGATGAGGAGGATGCAGAACTTCCACCTACTCCACCACGCACACTTGAGCGTCGCGCGATTCAAGATGATGACGATTCAGATTGGGGCGGCTCGCTTCCATCTTTCCTTCGACGTTCAAAATTGAAGTAAGCATGGATTCAGTGCACGTTCCGTCTGCGCATCTCTCACAACGTAACGAAAAATACTTTGACATACTTGCGGCTGATGATTCATATCTCGGTTCTGATTTTGATTTGGTTAGGTACCAAGACGTCATACGCATGGGACATCACTTCACGGTAGAAGGTCTATCAAGCTCAACAAAATTACAAACTATAGTCGCACTACTTTTGAAAGGTATCCCTGAGGGAGCTTACACAGTCGAATCATACTTTACAGGGAGGCACGGGGTCATTAGAGATTTTTTGCAGAGTTTGAATATGACTGAGGAACAGTTTATCGCTCTGACACTACAAGAGCCGCACTTGCTTGAATTGGGTGTTTCGCCACATGTAATTATGCAGGTAGCAGATGCTTGTGAAAGGATTGAACGTACGTACGGCCGCCATGCAGCGCACGAGTAGTAGAATTGTATCTCCCTGACTGCTATACTCTCATGCTATGAAACTCGACTTAGTAATTATTGGAGGTGGCCCAGCAGGTGTCGCAGCAGGTATCTACGCTGCGCGAAAAAAGCTTAAAACTGTACTTATAACTGATGCATGGGGTGGGCAGAGCTCAGTTTCCGAAGATATTCAAAATTGGATAGGCACGCCGCACATTTCTGGAGCTGACCTCGGGAAAACACTGAAGGCGCACTTGGTGGAATACGCTGCAGACCAAGTGGAAATCGTAGAGGGCACTCGCGCTCAAAGTGTAGTTAAAACTGATGACGCATTTACCGTTACAACTTCTGCAGGAAAAACATACACGACAGCAACTGTACTTATTACTGCTGGTTCAGAACGCCGGAAACTGACCGCAAAAAACGCTGATACATTTGAACACAAAGGGCTTACGTACTGCGCATCATGTGATGGGCCACTCTTTTCGGAGAGAGATGTTGTTGTTGTCGGTGGAGGCAATGCTGCATTTGAAAGTGCCGCGCAACTCCTTGCCTACACAAAATCAGTCACACTACTTAATCGTGGTGAAACTTTTCGAGCTGACCCAGTCACGGTAGAAAAAGTATCTGCACATCCGAATATGCACATCATCAAGAACGTAGACATTCTTGAAGTAACTGGTGATGTGTTTGTACATGGACTTATATACAAGGATTCAAAGAGCGGAGAGACTGTCACGCTTCCTACCGATGGTATATTCGTGGAAATTGGGCTCCTCCCTAATACGCAGTTCCTGAACGGAATCGTCGCACTCAATGAAATTGGTCAAATTAAAATTGACCCGTGGACGCACAAAACATCAGTTGAAGGCATATGGGCTGCTGGTGATTGCACAAACGTGCTCTACCACCAAAACAACATCGCAGTCGGTGATGCTGTGCGGGCACTTGAAGATATATACACTCACTTGCGCGCGTAAACTAGACACCTTTCCAGTACTTCAGCGCTTTTGCAATAAGCATGCATGCAACAAGCAATGCGCCAGCCATAAATAATGGTGTGGTTTGTATGTGTACAGAAAAGTCTGTGAGGAACGCTGCCCTATCAACACTTGTGCCCGCAAGAATAAACACAAATGCTCCAGGAATAATGCCTACACATGTTGTCCAGAAAAATGTTGCAGGCGAAATCTTCAAAGCACCACAGACAAAGTTCACCGCATCAAATGGAAGGAATGCAAAGCGAGTAATAAGCAGGTTGATTGCTAAGTCGCTATGAAGCATGTCAGAGAGTTGCTCGCCAAGTCGTGTGCGCAGTACTGAACCTGCAGCCACTGTGCGAGCCATTGTATACGCCACCATTGCACTTGATGTTTCTGCGACAACAGTAAGAGCAAGCCCGTACCACAATCCAAACAATACGCCTGAAGCAAACGTGAGTAGTGTCGCAGGAATAAATAGAAGTGGTCGAAACGAATAGCATATAATATACAGCACTGGTCCCAGTGGATGACTTGAGACAAATACAATAAAGGTTTTCAAGAGCTCGAGCGTACTCATACCACTCTGAAAACGAGCATAGCCAAAAGATGCACAAATAGTCACCCATATACTCAACGCGAAGATGCGCGCTCCAAACGTGCGAAAGAAAGCGCGAGCAACACTCATGGGGTTTCTGAGGCGCTCAATAACAATTGCGTCAGCTGCCCGCTTCAGTACATCTGCCTGAGTAGGATATGCAAACACTTGTTTCGCGAGTGATTGAGCTTGTTCCCCATCACGGAGCGCTTGTGTGAGACGTGGAAGAATCTCCCCACCGTTTGTAAGAGCCACAGTACCTCCTAGAATGCGACCAGTAGCGCGAAGTGCATGGAGTATGACAAATCCCTGAGATGCCCCTGTAATGAGGGCTCTATCGTTTGTGGTCGCATCTATACGTGCCGTAACGAGTTGATCCTCAGTATATTCCTTCAATAGCTCAGTGAGCGGCTCCCCGACGCGTGCGATTTCTACTTTAGTGTACAACGTCGAAGGAAGTGGCTCATGTCGGTACGAGACTTTCCACCACGGAAAGAGTACATTTCGAATGACTGACCTCCCTTCATTGTTTGCCCAGTGTGTAAAAGAAAGGTTTCCTTCAACACAATCACCAATAGCATATATATGTTTCTGCGAACTCTGGCAATATGCGTTAGTTAGAATTCCTTTTTTTGTGAGTACACCCGCCTTTTCGAGGTGCAATGAATCAAGCACAGGCGCCCTTCCAAGTGCTGTTAAGATGTGCGAGTATGTGACTGCAACCGTAGCACCGTCGTTCGTTTGTATATGCACTTGAGAATCATCAACTGACTGTATAGATGCAGAGCAATACACTGCAACCCCCAACGCTTCTAAATGCTTTCGAATCAGCACAGACGACTCGGGCTCTTCTCGTGGAATGAGTTGTGCATCTCTTTGAATAATACTTACTCGAGAACCAGCATATGCTGCCACTTCGGCTAGTTCGCAGCCAATGTAGCCCCCGCCAACAATCACAAGGTCATCACTACCTCCTTGTAGTTCAAAAAACTCTTCGTTTGTAATCACTGACCCAGCACGAGCACCAGCGATTGTCATGCGTTGCGGCCGTGAGCCAGTAGCTATCACAATACTTCTCGCAGAATAATGCAATGAATCTACAGCAACTGTCCGTGAGTCTATAAAATGTGCTTCACCATGCACCACGATAAGCCCTTCATCTTGCAAAGCTGCATCGGATTCTGAATCTCTTATCTCCTGACGCACAGTACGCGCATGATCAAGTGCTTCTTTCAATCCACATCCTTGGTGTGCACGAACATATGAAAGTGCTGCTTTTGAAGGCACACAGCCTACATTGGTACAGTCACCGCCAATTTCACTTTTCTCAATGAGGAGTATCTTTTTTCCTGCGCGAGCTAGTCCTCGCGCAACAGTGAGCCCTCCAGAGCCAGCACCAACGACAATACAATCAAAAACATCCTTCATGTTACTGCGCGCTCACGTACTGCACATATGCACCGTAGCCCTGTGCTTCCATATCCTTTAAGGGGATGAAACGAAGTGCGGCTGAATTCATGCAATATCGCTTTCCAGTCGGTTCTGGACCATCATTAAATACATGTCCAAGATGTGAGTCGGCTATCACTGAGCGAACTTCAGAGCGCGGGTAGAGCAATTTCCAGTCAGTATGTATCGCAACTGCATCAGGGTGAATTGGCGCATAAAATGATGGCCATCCAGTTCCCGAATCAAACTTTGCACTTGAAGAAAACAGCGGTTCACCTGAAACTATATCTACGTACACACCAGGCTCATAATTCTTATCATATTCATTTGAGAAAGGTGGCTCTGTTCCTTCTTCTTGGGTGACATAGTACGACAATTCACTCAGTGTCTGTTTTAGTTCTGCGTCATTCTTTTTTGTAAATGATTTCCATGATGCTTCTGTCATACTGTTTTGTTGAATTTGTAAAAAACGGGTCTTGGCACGTTCAAGTGTCACACCGCATGGAGTAAGTGCTGATCCTGCACGCTGTGCGCACAAAGCATCGACGCGCACGTCTCTCCCCGAGCCTCCGCGATAATACACGTACTTAAACGAATTTTTAGTATGATAATCCTGATGATACTCTTCAGCGGGATAGAAGTACGTAAATGGCTCTATAAGTGTCTGCACTGGTCTTTCGTATATACCACTTGCATCTATTTCTGCTATCACGCGCTGAACTGTCTCCGCCTCCATATCATTCTGAAAAAATACTGCACTTTGATATCCATACCCTCTATCAACAAACTGGCCATCACCATCGAGAAAATCTATGTGGTCAAACAGGTGCCGCACGATATCCTCATAGCTTAGAACGCGCGTATCATAGGTTACTTTGACGGCTTCAATATGCCCACCATCATGATACGTGTCATACGTTGGCATTCGTGCCTCACCATTTGCATAACCAGAAGTTACATCTATAACACCAGGAAGCATCTCAAAGTCAGTTTCAGTACACCAAAAACACCCACCTGCAACATACGCAATAGCAATATCTTCTGTGGTATGCATGAGTTGCGGCGGTTGCACAGCACTATAGTGCTTCCATGACGGATACATTCTCACCACAAGTAGACCGAGCATGACTACAAGCAGTGTTAGCACCCAGTATTTTTTTACAAGTATGTGTAGAAGCTTCATCGGGCAAGTATAGCATCACTGACTGAGGCGCTGTGGTATACTCTTTATATGGAAAGTGGAGAACAAAAAGCCAAGGTCTACTACGATGCGGAGTGTAAAATGTGCCAAATATCAGCTGATATGCTCAGCAATTCCCCAGCCGCGCATTCATATGAACTTCTCAACGTACATACGGCTGAACTCCCACTAGGACTCACACGAGAACAGATGCTTGAAGAAATATATGTAACACTCCCCGATGGAACGACGTACACAAGCGCTGACGCTGTACTCCACCTACTGAGTACATACTGGTACATGAAGCCATTTGTATATATTGGACGACTTCCAGGGTGTATCAATGTCTTGCGTGTTTTGTATCGATATGTGGCACGCAATAGATATTTCTTTGGTCATTCAACAAAAGTATGATTCGTTACATCATCCTTATTTCCATATGTATGGGTGCGTATTACTATTTCATAGTACACATATGAAAACTCGTATTTTAATTTTCGGCACATACGACGGAGTCCACGAAGGCCATCGAAGTTTCTTTGCGCAAGCTCGTGCACTTGCTCCTAATCCATATCTCATTGTATCACTTGCTCGTGATGTAAACGTTCAAAAAGTAAAGGGAAAACTTCCATTCGAGACCGAGGAAGAACGCAAGGTGGCATTAGAGAAAGAAGCTCTTGTTGATGAAGTAGTCCTTGGTGCGCTTAATGATGACTATATTGCACATGTACTTGCAGAGCATCCAGACATTATCGCTCTTGGATATGACCAAAGTGGTACAAAATACACTGACTCTCTAGAAGACAAACTCTCACACGCCGGCTGCACAGCCCGCATCGTACGCTGCGAAGCGTACAAACCTGAAATATATAAAAGCTCAAAATTGCATCGATAGTGTGTACGAATCTGCTGCTCCAGACTTTTTCAAGGGTATACTGTATGCAATGTACGAGTTTCCATACATACTCACACTCAATGCAGGCTCTTCAAGTCTCAAAGCGATGTTCTATGCTCTACCATCACAAGATGTGCTCCACATGTTTTCTATTGAAGACATAGGGTTGCCAGTCACGCGTTGCTCTATCACATCAGGAAAAGAAACAAAGCAGGAAACTCTTACCTGTATAGAGCCACATGAAGCATTGAATCTACTTACTGCTTTTGTAAAAAAGCACTTTGTTCAGGAGCCGACAATCATTGCACACCGCATCGTGCATGGTGGCACTTTTTTTACAGAACCTACAAAACTTACCCAAGAAAGTCTTGATACACTCCGCACACTAACCCCTCTCGCTCCCAACCACTTACCGACACAAATCATGTACCTTGAGCAACTTTTCAAAAACTTCACGCATACAACACATGTAGGATGCTTTGATACAGCATTTCACGCACACATGCCACACATCGCGCAGCTCACAACACTCCCTCGAAAATATACGGATGCGGGCGTAAAGCGGTATGGCTTTCATGGGCTTTCCTATGAGTACATCGTGCAGTCGTTGCGACGGAGAAATGCGCTTCCAGAAAAACTTATCTGTGCGCACCTGGGAAATGGTGCGAGTATTTGTGCGATACGCTCTGGTGTATCTGTAGAAACCTCTATGGGGATGACTCCTGCCTCCGGGCTCATGATGAGTACTCGATCAGGAGATATTGACCCTGGAGTAGTACGCTTTATGAGCTCTATAGAACCTTTGAGTATAGAAATGTTTGATGCGCTGACAAATACAGAATCAGGCCTTAAGGGTGTTTCGGGAACTACAGGTGATATGCGTACACTACTCGAACTCCAGGGACATGATGAGCATGCTCGAAATGCCGTTGACCTTTTTTGCTATACAGTTAAGAAATACATTGGTGCGTATGCTGCGCTCCTCAATGGTGTCGACATGATAGTTTTTACAGGAGGCATCGGTGAGCGATCTGCATACATCAGAAACGAAATCTGCAAGAACTTAGAGTACTTAGGACTTGAAATGAACCCTAACGCTCCTGAAAATTTTGCTTTACTCAGCACACAAACCTCCCGAGTCCGTGTCGAGGTCATGCATACAGATGAGAACCTGGTGATGTATGAACATGCACTGCGTTTTTTAGCAGTATAATATTCTGACATGAAACGAGACACATACCTCACCGAAGATACTCTCAAACGCATTGATGCATACTGGCGAGCAGCAAACTATCTTTCAGTAGGACAAATATACCTCTATAACAATCCATTGCTAAGGCAACCATTTACACCTCAGGATGTTAAACCAATGCTGCTTGGCCATTGGGGTACTACTCCAGGACAAAACTTCATATACGCACATTTGAATCGTGTCATCACAAAGTATGACCTCGATATGATATACATCTCCGGTCCTGGTCATGGCGGTCCTGCACTTGTGAGTAATACATATCTTGAAGGAACGTACAGCGAGCTGTATCCAAACATCAGTAGAGACGAAGAAGGAATGAGGCGCCTTTTCAAGCAATTTTCATTCCCTGGAGGTATTCCGAGTCATGTATCAGCTGAATGTCCTGGCTCAATTCATGAAGGTGGAGAGCTCGGATATTCACTCAGTCATGCGTTTGGTAGTGTGTTTGATAACCCTGACCTCATCACAGCCTGCATCGTCGGCGACGGAGAGGCTGAGACAGGACCACTTGCAACCGCATGGCACTCAAACAAATTTCTAAATCCAGCACATGATGGTGCAGTACTTCCTATCCTACATCTCAATGGTTTTAAAATTGCAAACCCATCAATTTTTGCACGCATCAGTAGAGAGGAACTTGTCGACCTCTTTAAAGGATATGGATGGACACCATACATAGTGGAAGGTGAGGAGCCGAAACATATGCATAATGAAATGGCGAAAACGCTCGATACTGCTGTGGTTGAGATACGACGCATACAGGCCGATGCACGTAAGCGCTTAGTAAAGACTCGCCCTCGCTGGCCTATGATTATTCTGATTTCTCCAAAAGGATGGACTGGTCCGAAAGTCATCGATGGAAAACCAAATGAAGGCTCATTTCGTTCTCACCAAGTACCACTTCCGGACGTGCGCACAAACACAGAGCATTTTGCACAACTTGAGAACTGGCTTCGAAGCTACAAACCTGAAGAACTTTTTGATGAATCAGGTACACTGAAAGCTGATATCGCAGCATTGGCACCAAAGGGTGCTCGACGCATGAGTGCAAACCCACATACAAATGGTGGGCTCTTACTTCGAGACCTTCGACTTCCCCATTTTGAAGAGTACGAGGTGAAGCTTCCGCGTGGCAATAAAGGTGAAGGTGATACTCGTGTCCTTGCGCGCTTTCTTCGAGATACAATACGAATGAACTCAGACAGTGCCAACTTTCGCATCTTTGGTCCTGATGAAACTATATCAAACGGGCTTGGTGCAGTGTTTGAAGTCACTGATCGACAATGGGAAGGAACACATACAGCAGAGGACGAATTTCTCAATGAATCTGGCCGTGTACTTGAGATGCTAAGCGAACACCAGTGCGAAGGATGGCTCGAAGGGTATCTCCTTACTGGACGACATGGTCTTTTTAATTGCTATGAAGCATTCATTCACATCATAGACTCAATGTTCAACCAGCATGCAAAGTGGTTGAAGATGACAAATGCGATACCATGGAGACGCAAAATTGCATCCCTCAATTACCTGCTTGCTTCCCATGTCTGGAGACAGGACCACAATGGTTTTACCCATCAAGACCCTGGTTTTCTCGACCATGTCGTCAATAAAAAATCAGAGATTATTCGCATCTATCTCCCGCCTGACGCAAATTGTCTTTTGTCTGTCATGGATCACTGTCTGCGGAGCAAGCACTATGTAAACGTTACTGTAGCTGGAAAGCATCCTGCTCCGCAATGGCTTTCTATGCATGAGGCAATAAATCATTGCACCAAAGGAATTGGCATCTGGGAATGGGCAAGTAACGACGAAACTAGTGACCCAGATGTCGTTATAGCTGCCGCAGGTGATGTGCCAACCCTTGAAGCGCTCGCGGCTGTGTCTATCCTTAGAGAACACCTTCCTGAGCTCAAAATTCGCT
Source organism: uncultured Candidatus Saccharibacteria bacterium (assembly GCA_964398775.1). Lineage (GTDB taxonomy): Bacteria > Patescibacteriota > Minisyncoccia > Phycocordibacterales > UBA2100 > CAYNND01. Next base: position 29,442 of record CAYNND010000007.1, read on the forward strand.
TTATAAACGTTGTGGACCTCATGAGGCTACAGCCACGGGCAGAACATCCACACGGCCTTGAGGATAAAGAGTTTGAAGAACTCTTTACACCCGATAAACCAGTTATTTTTGCTTTTCATGGGTATCCAATGCTTATCCATCGATTCACTTATCGCAGACCACATCAAAAGCACATTCACGTTCGAGGTTATGTCGAAGAGGGATCAATCACAACTGCTTTTGATATGACAGTACTCAATAAGCTTGACCGCTTTCACCTTGTCCAGGATGTTATTGACCGACTCCCTGTTCAAAATGGAAAAGAGATACATTTGCGACAACTTATGGAAGACAAACTCATTGAACACCGCCACTATATAAATACATATGGCGAAGATATGCCAGAAATCAAAGAGTGGCATTGGAAGGATGCTTGAGTTTCCGATACAAGATAGTTACAATCCTGCTCTATGGAAGGTATCCTATACATTGTCTGTGGTCTCGTGCTTCTTATTGTATTTCCTCTCCGATATATCTACGTCCATTACTTTCGCAAAGAATCGCATGTCATGGTGATTACGCACCACTACCAGAGCCATTGGTTACTTATGCTCATGAAAAAGGCTGCATTTGCAATAGCATTTTTCGGCTCATTCATAGTTGCAATTGGGGCAATTGCGTATGGATTGAAATTGCTTGTAGGATAATGCACTTTCAGGTAAGCTCAGTACGGTCCGTCCCCACTTCCGAGTACTTTCAGCAACCGGACGGCCAAGACAGAAAAGGAGTACCGTGCCATGGTTCAAGTGGCGCAATACCTTGGCGAAGTGAGTGTATCTGCCTACGTTCGAGTATGCCGCCTCCCTGGTGGAGGTCGGCTTGCTCATACCGTGGTTGGATATATTTATCCGAGAGCCTAGGTAGCCGACAGGATCGCTTTCACAGTGTTCCTCAATCGGTTTTGCAGGTCCTTCAATTCTTCTTTTAGGAGGTGAACCAGTACCCTATCTCATGCGCAGAGGCCATAGCGTGTGAGGTGGGGTGGTTTTTTTTGATATACTCAACCACATGAAGCTTACACACATCATTGCAACGATTATAGGGATTGTTGGAATCATTGGACTACGTTTCCTTCCACACCCTCCCAATATGGAACCTATCATGGGGTCTATGATGCCGTTTGCTAAACGATGCGGATGGTTGTTCGGTGCACTCATGTCATTCGCTTCAATTTTTCTCTATGATGTCATCTCGGGAACACTCGGCATCTGGTCATACGCAACGGCAATAACGTATGCACTCCTTGGGGTCGCAGCAGGAGTGTACTTCAAGAACATAGAGTCAGGAGTATTACAGTATGTTGGTTTTGCCATTGTGGGTACTTTATTCTATGACATCATCACTGGGGTCTTCTTAGGTCCAGTGCTTTTTGGTGGAATGACATACACGGAAGCATTCATGGGGCAGATTCCATTTACGCTTTGGCATGTACTCGGAAATATCCTGCTTGCCGCAACACTGAGCCCAGCGATTGAATTTGCACTCAGTAGAACCATGCCTGTACTTCAAGGTGAGGAAAGCCCTGTACAGGCATAATTACACACTCAAAAATACTGCACGTTCGCGGACTGTCATTTTTTCAATTGCGTAGCGGAGTGTAGTGCGTGGGATGACGGAAATATGTTTTATAAGATACTGTTCCACTTCCTGTGCACTCACGCGTTTATATGCCTCGCGCAGCATCCAGCCAAATGCCTTATGCATAAGGTCATGCGTATCAGTAAGCACATACTTACCTACCGCAAAGAGCTCCTTTGACTCACCTTGTTTAATAAAAAAATAACACGCTATGACAGCTATCCGTCGCTCCCAGAGATGCTTTGACTGAGCAAGTTGCATGAGTACTGCAATATCGCTTCGCTCATATGTATACAAGTAGTGCCCAACAATTGAGGAAACGCTCGTGTCTACCAAGTCCCAGTTGTTGATGTACTTTCTATAACGCATATAGAACACGAAGATGCGCTTATGTTCTCGTGGGTCACGTGCCATTTCATAGCGATACACAAGAATAATAAGCGCAAGGAGGCGTTCTTCATGGTACTTACTCTGCAAGAGTAGTATCAGTTCAGCATCGGTCACAGTTTTGTAGTGCTGCTTTGCTACCGTGCGTGTATCTGGGACAGAGATACCGAGAAACACATCACCTTCACCATACTCACCTTTGCCTGTTTTGAAAAAGCGCGCTGATGCCGTAGCCCGGGACGTAGTTGCATACGAACGAAGCTGTGACTGAATAGACATACATGCATAGTATACCAATGCCAGATTACAATCTAATTAGGCACTGAAGTTCCTCTTTTCAGATGTATAATCATGTGGTATATTCTCGCAACTTGGCCCTATCGTCTAACGGTTAGGACACGGCCTTCTCAAGGCTGTAATCGGGGTTCGATTCCCCGTAGGGTCACACATACTAAAACATCTCGCTCCTGCGAGGTTTTTTAGTATGTTAGTGGTACCTGGGAGGTAGAATCGAAAGCCGGAGCACGACTGGTGCTAGGCGGGGTCGCGAGACTTTTCAGCAGAAAAGTACTTGTGACCGATTCCCCGTAGGGTCACCGAGTAGAAAAAGCCTAGTCTGCACTAGGCTTTTTCACTACGGTGACGGTCGGAGACATGTTTTGTACTCAAAACAGTCGAGACGAGGACGACGACCACTTAGCGGTAATCGGCTTAGTGAGTAGTGTCCACGAGAGACAGCACATAGTGTCATTGTCAGTAAATCTTAGTAAGTTGTGACCACGTAAAATATCTAGCACGGCAGACAATTCCGCGAGGCGGGGTCGCGAGACTTTTCAACAGAGAAATATTTAAACCATCCCTACGGTCTCTTAAACACCATCCACCCAAGAATATGTACGAAAATTCGTGCAGGGATGAGACGCAAGCATAGATTCATTAGCAAACGCTTAAAACGACTTTGAGAGAGCATCATGTATCGCACTCCTGCATTGACCTTGCGCAATGTCTCTACTCGTGGTTTACGGCGCTCATCGTATCGCTTCAGGGCTTGTACAACATCACGCTCTGAGCTCTCCAGCGCTCGTATAAGCTCCTCTGCGAGTACTTGTGCGTCCTCCATGGCCATTGACCCTGAAAAGCCTGTGTAGGGACCGAGACAATGTGCTGCATCTCCGATAAGCACAACCCTTCCTGAAACATAACTCTTGCAGTGCACCTCAAGCATGTCACTCACAGGAATCGCGTTATCTTTGGCACTTTCGAGAGCATCAGGCATGAGCGAATGTATATCTTTGAAATACGTTTTCAAGCGCCCCACTCTTCCTTCTTCAGTATCCCAACTTGTGTGCTCAGTTGGTGTTACAAGCCAGACCATCGCAGCGTCGTGTGTATGCACCGTAACGGCAAGTTCATGTGGCTCAAGATATGCCGCCATGAGATTTCCTGAACCGAAACGCATCGGTATCCAGGAACACCACACACGCCAGTTTGCATACGTGACAGAAGCATCAGGAAAACAAGTTGTGCGCGTACATGAGTTTACACCATCAGCTCCGACAACTAGGTCATACGTATCCGTAGTACCATCTTGAAATGTAGCAGTGACAACATCGCCTCGTTGCTGCAATGCGGTCACGGTTGTATTAAAACGCAACTTAGACGGACCGAGTTTCGACATCAAAATGTTACGCAAGTCTGAGCGCTTTATAGCAGCAAGTCCTGCTCCAGCACCTTCTTCTAGTACGCGAAAAGGTAATGTTTTGATATGTGTTCCTTTCCCTGTCACGAAACGAGCACTGTGCGCAGGAGATGCTTTTGCATCATACGCATCAGAGAGTCCTATTTTTTTTAGTACATCACGCCCCGCATTCCAAATACCGACAATAAGCCCCTGTCGCAATGGATCACCGTCGGGAGTTCTCTCGACAAGCGTGTATTCAATCTGTGTTTCTGCTTCAAAAAAATGAGCCAGCGTAAGCCCTCCCATACCGCCGCCAATAATAAGCACTTTCATAGTGTCAGTGTAGCAGGAAGTTGCTTATTTATTATCGTTTTTTCCACTCATCTTCTTGTCGAACAAGCTTGTGCGCCTCTTGCAGGTCACCAAGGAGCTGTAGCACAACTTTTTCCAGTCGAGTTGACTGTGAGCCTTTGATGAGTATTGCATCTCCGGGAGCGATGACTGTACGCACTCGTGCAACAACCGCATCCCATTCGCCCTGACTGAATGCATGTACCTGAGCAGATGCTAGTCCTGCCTCCTGCGCAGTCTCTGCTATTCCCCGCGCACGGGCTCCTATTGTGACAAGTTCTTGAACTATAGGTGCTGCAAATCGCCCCACATCAGCATGTGCCTCGCCTGCATGTTTACCAAGCTCACTCATGTCACCCAAAATCGCGATACGCTTACCCCTTACTTCAAGGTCTCGCAACGCTGCAAGCGCAGCTTTTGCAGCATATGGTGATGCATTGTAGGTATCATCAATTAATATCGTTCCTTGCTCACCTTTCAAAAGTCTCATTCTGCCCTGTGGTGTCTCATGTGTTGAAAGTCGCTCCTCAGCAAGTTTTACATCAATATTTAAATACTCAGCGAGCGCAACAGCTGCAGCTATCGGGAGTGCAAGGTGGGCGCCGAGCATACTATCAATGTTAGTATGATACTCAGCTGATTTTGTTGTTATGGTGTACTCCATTCCTTCAGGCATACCACTATCATCATAGACGATTGCTGCATCCATGACGCGTACGGTGACACCCTCCGTAAACCCAAAGGTATTACATGTGCCTTTCTGTTTTGCAGCTATTGCAGCAGTCTGGGCACAATCACCATCAATAATTACCATTCCGTCTTTTTTTACAGCATCTATAAGCTTACGCTTTTCCTTGAGTACTGCCTCTGTCGATGGGAAAAACTCAACATGTACTGGGACATCCGGCACAGCAGTAAGCACCGCAACATCAGGACGTATCCAGCGCACTACACGCCCGATATCACCTGGGTGGTCTGCACCAACTTCAAGTACAAGCCATTCTGGATACTCCTTCAAGAAAAATGCATGCACCATTCCTTCATATAGTGCTTTCACCCACTCGATCGGACTATTCCATGGATTCTTGAGTCCGAGCACCGTGAGTGGCACACCTATTTCCGAGTTAAAACTTTTATCACTTTTCCTTGTCTTATATGAGCCAGAAAGAACACTAAAGAGTGCGTCTTTTGTAGATGTTTTCCCAACGGAGCCAGTCACGGCAACTATCCGTGGCTTACATCGAGCAAGCAGAATTCTCGCTTCGACCGTAAGAATATAGACTACGATTTTCTTTGCTATTGCTTTCAAGTACTGCATGGTGAGTAGTATACTGTTTTTTTGACTGAGGAATAGTCTTATCTATCTGGCTTAATATTGTAGTAGTTTATCAAAAAGTGAACAATATCCATAAATGGATCAGAGAGCGTTTCTGAGGCGTATTCTGCACCTTGTGGCTCCACATTCATGAGGAGGATAATGTACTTAGGGTCATATGCAGGAACATATCCAACAAAGCTGTGCAGGTATCTATCGTCATAGTAACCCCCACCTGGCTTTGGAATCTGTGCAGTTCCTGTTTTCGCAGCTACGGAGTAATTTGGTATTTTATACTTTCCATTGCCGAGCTTTTCATCTACAACAGATGCAAGCACTCGAGACGTAATTGCAGATGTCTGCGCATCAAGAATTCGAACGCGCTCATCAGTGTAATCAAAGACTGAACTTCCACCGACACGGTATTCGATCGAGCGCACGATGTGCGGCTGCACAAGGTATCCACCATTTGCTACCGCTGCGAGTGCACGGACGGTAGCAATCGGGGAGAGTGCAATACCTTGTCCAAATGATGCAGTCGCGTACTCAATAGCTTTCTTACTTTCTAGATTTTTCGTTTTACCAGCCACTTCACCAGGCAAATCGATTCCTGTTTCCTCATGCAATTTATATTTCTCTCGGAAGTATTCTCGCATCCGCTCAGGACCAAGCAGCTTTGCTATGTGTGCAGCACCAACGTTAAGAGACTGGCGAAGCACTTCTTTAACTGAAACTGTATTACGAGCTTTTTTATCGAAGTTATAAATAGTATATCCATCTAGTGTGAGCGAACCGCTATCATAGTAGGAAGTTGCATCCGTGATGACGCCGGCATCAATACCTGCTGCAAACGTAAGAATTTTAATTATCGAACCCATCTCATATATGTGCTCGACGAGTGGATTTGAAAACACTGCTTGATCAGTAACCGTATTGAATTCATTTGGATCAAATGTTGGGTCACTTGCCATCGCAACTATCTCCCCCGTGTGCGGGTCCATAATGACACCACTGACACGCTTTGAGTGCCATTCTTTTTTTGCATCAGAAAGCGCTCGTTCCAAGAACGCCTGTGTCTGGGGCTCGATTGTCATAACAACATCACCAGAGCGACGGCTTTGTGTGAGCATCGTATCTTGTAAATCGCCAAACAGAGTTGAAAAGAAGTTGCGCGATTGTGCACTTTCATCCCGCACAAGCACATCTTCAAAATGTCGCTCAAGACCGTACCTTCCACGTAAGACATCATCAACCATTCCCACGAAGCCAATACTCTGTGCAGCACGTGTACCACCCGGATAGAAACGCCACTGTTCCGGTACAAGTAAAACGCCTGCTATCTTTTCAGCTTTTATTGCCTTCCCTGCCTCTTCCGGGACGCGCTGCATTAAGACTTCATATGGATCATCTTTTTTTTCCGCTTTTGCTACAACATCAGTATGGTCAAGTTGCACATACTTTTGAAGATGTGTATATAAATCTTCTGCTGTAAGTGTTATTTGCGATGGAACAATTGCCAAAGTAAAGCCGTGTCCAAGTGTCGCAGCAGCGACTCTATTGCCATTTTTATCAGTGAAGAATATTGAACCACGTTCAAACACAGTTGCACTTCCTTCTACATACTGGTGTGTTGCCTTTCTCTCCCAGTATGAATAGTGCACAACTTGGAGTTGATACAGTCGTAGCACAATGAGACACGCAAAAAGAGTAATCGTACAGAGAAGTATGTACGCACGTATTTTTTGATTTCTCTCACGCATGCTCTAGTTTGCCACGCGTACTTGAGCTACGCTACTGAATGTAGGTGCAGCACTGACAAATATCTTTGAGTCAATAACAGTCAGCCCACGCGCTATTGCTCGTTCTTTTGAAAAGCTTTGAGTTTCAGAAAGGTACTGAGACTCAAGCTGCGCAAGAGTTTCTGTCATCGAAGCCGCACGATATGTAAGGTCTTTTTGAGAGACTGCAAAAGCAACTGATGAGCAAAGCAAATATGCATACGCAAACAATGCAATGACAACAAAAGAACCTAAAACGTATTGAATCGTTGCTGTGTAGTTTTGTGCGGTCTGTATTTGTGTGTGCTTCATGATAGTTTCATTATGATTCGTAATTTCGCACTGCGAGCGCGTGGGTTGACTTTGAGCTCCTCACGAGCCGGCTGTATAGCCTTCTTCGTGATGAGTTCGAAATCACCCTGTGCGCTGAGGTCCTTAAAGTATCTTTTCACGAGTCGATCCTCAATACTGTGAAAGGTTATGATGGCAAGACGTCCATGTGGCGCAAGAAAATGTGTGACACTTTTGAGTGTCCTCTCAAGTACTCCAAGCTCATCATTGACTGCAATACGCAATGCCTGGAATGTTTGTGTTGCAGGATGCGTTTTGCCAGTTCGATGTACCGCACGTTCGATAAGGGAGGCAAGCTGACCACTTGTCACAATGGGTCGTCGAGTGCGCTCTTCCACAATGATGCGGGCGATGCGTCGTGCATGTCGTTCTTCGCCGTAGCCACTGAGTATTGAGTAGAGTGATTCTTCACTCCATGTATTTACAATATCTACCGCAGTGAGTGTGTCCTTAGTCACAATGTCTGTGTACGTCATGAGAAGCGGCTCATCTTTCATAAACGAGAAACCTTTTCCGGAATCTAATGTATGACTTCCCCATCCAAGATCAAGTAGTACCTTATCAATAGCGAGTAACTTGTTTTGCTCCAATATTGAAACCATTGCTTCAAAAGAATTCTCAGCGAAAATGCATCGCGCATTGATATGACTCATGCTCTGCTTTGCAGCTTTCAAAGCTCGCGGGTCGTGATCGATTCCTACAAACACTCCGTCAGCACTAAGGCGTGAAGCAAGTTCTTTAGCATGACCTGCCATACCAAGCGTCCCATCTACTAAGACATCTGCTGGTTGGATATCAAGTCCATCTATAACTTCTTGTAAAAGAACAGGAACATGTACTACCTTCGCTTCTGCATGTGTTCCCAAGTCGCTAGGGGATGTGCTATGTGTCTGTGTGCGCATGACGTGCATAGTGTTAGTTTTGAAACTCCAGAAGGTCAGAGTGACGTTTTGGAATCCCCCAGCCACTTGGAGACATATACCCAAGGGCATTATTCGCAAAGAACATCGGTACTTTAGAGCACTCCGACCTGGGCAAGCTTTTCCGCAAGCTTGTCAGCATCCCGCTCAATCGTAGCCTTGTACGTCGACCACTTTTCTTCATCCCAGAGCTCTACACGATCAGAGACTCCAGCGATAACCACTTTGCTCTTCAGTCCTGCAAACTCTTTCAAGTATTCAGGAATCAGAACACGACCAGATGAGTCTACGTCCACCTCAGATGCTCCGGATAGCATGAAGCGGTTAAACCCTCGAGAATCCGCACTGGTGAAAGAAAGTTCTTGGAGACGCTTTGCGATTGTCCCCCAGGTTTTGATTGGATAGACAAACAACGCGCCATCAAGCCCTCTCGTCATCACCACACGCTTACCAAGTTCGCTTACGATTTTTTTAGGCATCGCGAGGCGCTTCTTGTCATCGATCGTGTGTGTGAATTCTCCGATAAACATAATCGTCACCCTGAAACGTTGTTTCCTGAAGGAAAGTCAGATATTTTTCCTTCATTCCACTTTGTTCCACTGTGTACCACTTTTATACCATTTTATCCCACCATTGTACAAAGTGCCCCACTGTGAAACTGGGGATAAGAACCGCCGAGGCATCGTGGTTATTAAGAATCAGTGAATCAATACATAGAAAAGCCAGCAGCTGAGCGCTACTGGCTTCGTGTTCATCGACCTATGCGAGATATGAATACACCGAGACTTGCCCCGATGACCCATAACAACATGTATTCACGAAGTAGTGGTGGAAACCCTGGGATAGCGTGACTCACTATTGCTCCAATGAGCATACCACGTTCATTACAGTTCTCGTTATATCATCTTTGTTCACGGCACCTTCTCCTTTCTGTTGGTTGGTGCAATGTATTCCCTTCAAGATGCACGGAGCAACACCCAACACGCTTAGCGTGTGGGGATATGTCGGGTAATGACCGAAGCCTCTTTTCCATTTACAATATGAGTAGCAATACCTGCTTTTCTCAGTGTGGATACTGCAGCGAGCTTTGTTTCCCCACCACCTGTCCCATGCACTGAGCCGACCATTGTTGAAAGTATGAGTGTATGCGATGCAGAGACAGCAAGTGCTAGCTTTACCGCAAGACAATCATTTCCACCAAATTGATTGAGTCCAGTGATGTCATTTTCATTACATACTGCTACGATGTTTTTTTCAGTATAGACGTTGAGGACCCGCATGAGTGATGCGATGCGCCCTTTGTAGCGCAGTGTATCTACACCAAGTAATAGTTGCGCAGTATGGATTCCTTGCTCTTTGCATATACGTCGTATTGTTTCAATTAGATCAATCTGTCCGACCCCTGCTGCAGCCATACGCTCATGTGTATCTTTTAGATTAAACAGCTTGTATGTTGCACCACAGGCCACAGCCCCCGAAACGATGAGTATGACTCCATACCCCCTTAGATGCAGCGCCTTTATTTCTCGAGCAATATGCCGAATACGAAAGAGATCAAGCTTCCCTCGCTTCGAGAAGAGAACGCTACCTCCAACTTTGAGTACAATGTTTGATTTCATAGATGAGTGAGAACATATAAATGGTACGAAAAAACTCGCCCACACCATGAGAAAGCACGTAGCTTTTCATGACAAGGGCGAGGCTTCTCGCGGTACCACCTTATCTTTACACTTTCATCACTGAAAGCGACTTTCATCCAGCTCCGATATACGACACTGGTGTCCTGATGATGACGGTCAGGCTTCCGGCGCTACTCATCGTAGGCAGCTCCAAGGTCGGTTCAGCATATGCTTACTATTCCTCTTCATCGCTATTACTTTGAACATAGCAAGTGTTAACATTTTGTCAAGCAAATAATAACCTTGCGCATGTCCTCCTCTCTTGCGCGCAAGGTATATGGAGTTGCTCACTTCTTGAGCTCACGCTCAATCACTTTCAGCTCACGATCCTTGTCGACCGCATGCATTCGCAATGTTGGATAGACACGCACAATTGCACATGCAGCAACAAGCAGGATCAGGCCTGCAATTGCGAGCCGTATGAGATTGACGAGACGCACTGAGTGCTCCTTCCTGGTTTGAGTTGCAAGGACTCCAGGCTTTTAATTATAACACAAAATATATATAAATCAAATACTTATTATATGAAAAAAGGAACGTCACAAGCGGTGGCAAAGACGTTCCTGAGTTTGCTTGTTCGGGCGCATCCTGCGGCGTACTAAAGCTCCTTCCCATGGCGACGGTACCATGCAGCTAACGCTCTGCACTGGACTTCCACAGGTTGCTTGCAAACTACACCACTAGACACAGTAAATCAAAAGGCCGGTCACAACGCGGAGGTGCGTTGTGCCGGTTGCCTTAGAGTTTAGCCATAAGCCACAACAGGTATACCCAGCACGCGCCACCCACAAGGAGCGGCACAATGACTCGAGCGCTTCCAAACGTTTCAAGCGTTTCTCCGCGCTTTCGAATCGTCAAGAAGAGATCCACCAAGACGATTACGGATATACCAATTGCGACCCATGCACTCACGGGCAGTACACTGAGCAAAGGCTTGAACATTGGTAACCTCCTTTCCCTTTGCTACGAATCAAATTATACAATAAAAATACTTTTAGTCAATTACACCTCTTTTCCGAAGAGACTGAGCGTATTGAGAAATTCTCTCTCGAAATCAGAAGAAACAAGTGCGCCTACTGCTATATATGGTACCTCAGCTGTCCCCTTTTGTTTATATGCTTTTTCCATTTCAGCATCCGAATGGGCAGTTTTCATGATTTGAGAAAAATCATGCACTTGAATACCCGCTGCATGACATTTTGCAATAAACGCTGTCATTTGTTCTTGATTACCAGCAAGGTTTGTCATCGGGTAAAGACCATCTGCATAGTGCTTGTTTCCATCCTTATCAAGGAATACAGTTTGGTCAAAGAGTTTAGTCTTGAGCAGCCCGCCGATGGAAATGCCGAGTTGTCCGATTGCATTTGCAGCGACTCCGTACCCTTGTGATGGATCAGCAATAACGACAAAACGCTTTGAGCGATACTGAGCCTCAGCTTCCTTTTTTGAAAGCACTTGCTGCTTCGGGCGCATCAGCGGGAAGAGTTGTGCCTCGCGAATTGGAACATCGAGTAAAAAACTGAAAAGTCGCTCTGACACACCAAAGCCAAACGTAGGCGGCATGCCATGCTCCATCGCCTCCACATATTCCCAGTCTGCCATTTGTGCTTCTTCATCACCTGCATCACGCATTGACTGCTGTTCTTCAAAACGAGCGCGCTGATCTACTGGATCATTGAGTTCACTGAAACCTTTTCCATTTTCACTACCAGCGAGAATAACCTGGAAGCGCTCAACAACACGCGGGTCTGCAGCTGAGCGTTTTGCGAGTGGCTCAAGATAGACTGGAACGCCTATCAAGAATCCTGGACCTCCGAGTGTCTTACGTACAGACTTCCAGAGTAAGTCCACACCACGAGGAAGATTTAGTTCAGCTCGCTTGAATTCTACCCCTGCAGCTGTAAGCTTCTCAGCGAGTGTGTCTATACTAAGTTGCTCATCGAGAAGGTCAACACCGAAGCGCTCCTTCAAGATATCGCAAAAATGATATGTCTCCCATTCAGCATCGAGGTTAACTTCAAAACCTTTTATAGTAAAGGTTGATTTTCCAAACACCTCATGAGCAATCTTTCGGTAGAGTTCCTGAATCATCTTCATGCCATCACGATAGTCCGCATATGCCATATAGAATTCAAGCTGTGTGTAGTCCTGTGCATGCTCAGCCGACATGCCTTCATTTCTGAATATACGTCCAATCTCAAACGTTCGAGGAAGTCCCGCTACCATGAGACGTTTCTGCCATAGCTCTCCAGCTGAAATACGAAGGAAGACATCAATATCAAGCGCGTTATGGTGTGAAGCAAACGGTCGAGCATCAGCTCCTCCAGTGGTGTTTTCAAGAACAGGTGTCTCCACTTCTACAAATTGCCTCTCAAGCAAATACGAACGTATGGTATTCCAAAATTTTGAACGAAGTCGAAATCGTTCAGCCAAATCTTTTGTTAGTAAAATATCAAGATATCGCTTTCGAAAACGGTCATCCTCATCTTGTATGCCGAACCATTCAGTCGGAATAGGGAGAATACTCTTTGAGAGTAATTTCCAGCTCGTGACAAGGACACTTTTTTGTCCACGCTTTGTTGTAAATACACTCCCACGGACTTCGACAAAATCACCTCCATCGACCGTATTTTCAAACTCTGAAAATACTGCCCCGAGATCATCTTGCTTTAAATACACTTGAATCTTTTCAGTACCATCAAATAGATCGCAGAATATTGAGCCTCCATGTGTGCGCACACTCATGAGACGCCCCGCGATTGCAACTTCTACAGCATCTGCAGCAAGAACATCAAAGTTTCCATATACTTCTGCGATGGTATGTGTACGGTCTGTGTGTGCTGGGTATGGTTCAACACCTTGAGCGCGCAACTGCTCAGCTTTAGTAAGTCGAAGTGCTCGGATCTCATCAAGTGACATGTGGGATAGTATACCCCAACAAAAACAAATTAAAAACGGCGGGGTACCGCCGTTTCTCTGTATCTCTACTTGAGGTCTTCAATAGTGAATTCAATTTTACCCTTTGGAGCAGCAAATACAAAAGTATCACCTTTCTTTTTATTCATCATCGCGGCACCTAGTGGTGATTCATATGAAATCTTTCCATGCAAAGCATCAGCTTCAGACGGCGAAACCACATGGTAGACCTGTTCTACTTTTGTGCCTTTCTTAATGACGGTTACTTTTGACCCTACTGAGACTTTCGTGTGAGAGTGTGTCTGCACGACAACAGCGTTTTGCAGTATGTTATCAATTTCGGTGATTCTATCTTCAAGGTCAGCTTGGTGGTCTCTCGCCTCCTTGTATTCAGCGTTTTCAGAAAGGTCACCAAGTGAGCGCGCATACTCAAGCTGTTCAGCAATCTCCTTGCGTCGTGTTGTCTTCAAAAAGTCGAGCTCTTCAACCAACTCCTTATATTTTTCCTTACTTAACTGTTCTCCTTTCTGCATCATAGTTGTGGGATTGTACATGCTGGGGGGTAAAAGTCAAAATACTACTGAACTCGAGGAAGCTCAATTGATGGTAGTTCATTCACAAAGCCCTCTGCAGGCACCTCAACTGGCTGAATGTATTCTTCCTCTATAGGCACGGATATTTCAACAGGATGCTCATCAGGCACTGGCTGCTCTAGTACTCTCGTCTCTTCGGGTGCCGGGGCTTCAGTAAGTGCCTCATCTTTTTCCTTTTCTGCATCAATGGATTCCTGTGATGGGTACTCACCGCTTATATATGGTGAATGCTCCCTAATGAGTGTTTCGAAAAATGCTCTCATGGATGGCGCAGCACCGACAAGTGTTTCTGCTTTTCCATTTTCATACATTGTTGCAAAGGCAAATTTTGGTTTTTTTGCTGGCCAAAAACCAATCACCCATGAATGCATCTTTTCATTGTGAGCACCGACCTGTGCAGTTCCTGTTTTTGCAGCAAGGTCGAGTCCTTGCATTCGAAGTGATTTTGCAGTTCCAAGCGTAGCGGAATATTCCATTCCTTTATGAGCTATTTGAAAACTCTCTCGAGCAGCATCAATCGTTACTGAGTGCATCGGTGTTGCAAGGCTTAAGCGTGGTGTCAGGAGAGCACCATAGTTTGCAATAGCAGCAGTGTATCGGACCGCTTGCAGCGGTGTTGCAAGCCATCCATACTGACCGATTGACGCATGGTATGTATTACCAATCGTCCATCGTGCTTCATCAGGAAATGCTTCGGCTTTCCATTCGGGTGTAGGAATTTGACCTGATGATTCGTTTGGGAAATCAATCCCCGTAAGCTCTCCAAAACCAAATTTCTTTCCCCATGCATCAATTGCACGAATACCCATACCGCGCTGATCTCTGTATCCTCCTCCTACGGCGTAGAAGTACACGTCTGATGAAACACCAATAGCGCTCACCATATCGACAAAACCATGCGCTTTCCAATCTCGAAAGATTGATGGCTTTGCCGGGTTGTATGGGTTTGGAATGCTGATTGAACCTGTACTCACTATACCCCATGACGGAGTCACGACACCCTCCTCAAGCGCCGCAATTGCCATGTATGGCTTCACAATAGATCCTGGTGCATACGCTCCTTGCATAGCACGATTCATGAGAACAGAGCGCTCATCAGTTAGATACTTAGTAATCAATTCTTGGTCCTCTTTTAAAACAAAAGCATTGAGGTCATATGACGGATAACTAGTCATGGCGATTATTTCGCCAGTTTCAACATCCATGACAACTGATGCGCCTCCACGAAAGCGAGAACGTTCAATACCGTTCTTGATAGTTTTGTATAGTAGTTCCGTCAAGGCTTCATCGAGTGTCAGTTGCACAGTCGCTCCATCGCGAGGTGGGTCAATCATAGAACCTGAAGTGCGGCGTCCACGCGCATCTACTTCTACAATATACTTTCCATTCTTACCACTGAGGCGTTCATTTTCTACGAGCTCAATCCCACCCTTTGGAACATATGTGTCTTGCCACCAGTTCCCACTTTTATCTCTCTTTGGATACTCTACATACCCAAGTACATGAGAGAATGCTGGTGACTCGTGGTAACGCCTCTCAGGAAAGAGCATATCTTCCTCAGTCGCATCACGGTGCGGGATATTCCACGCCAACTTTCTTCCAAACCGGTCTTCGATAATACCCCGCTCAGCAAAGATTGTCGTATACGCAAGTCTATTTGCTTCTGATTGCTGCTTATACTCAGCACCGTGCACCACTTGAATCGAGAAGGATTTATAGAGTGCAACCGTTGCAAAGAGTGCGAAGATTGTAGCGAGTACAAAAACCTCACTTCGTACAAGCGGTCGCACCACGCGTCCTTCGAGTTGGGCTCTGTCGAAACCAGGAAGGTTTATAGAGTCCGTGAACGCTGCATCAGTATCAAGAGCATCACGTTCTCGCAAAATCTTTGATGCACGACGCCTTCTGAAGAAATACACCATGGGCTGAGTGTACCTCATGTGAGATTCAATGCAAAAAACTAGACTGAGAACCTAAAAAAGGTCCGAGCGTACACCAACCCAACAAGTATAAGTGCAAGCACGATGTATGGAACGTAGATGTAGCTTTGAACATCATATATCCAAATACAAAGTGTTAGTACAACAAAGGGTAGAATGTAGGCAGCATACCGAAATGCGATGACAAGTGAGAGTATGAGTGATGACCAGACAAAACCCGTAGCAAAGAGTCCGAGGGCACCTATACTCAATACATACTTAGTCATGGTGTTCAGCAAGAGGGTTAGCAATAAATGAAACAAAATGCGTATCAAGTGGTCGTGCAAATGGACGTATAAACACCAGAACCTGCGCATCGGCTGGCGAACGCTCAACTTTCACAACACTTCCAAGAGGTGTACTGAGAGCAATCAGTGATACGGTGTCCCCCACCTCAACTGATTCTTCTTGAGGAATAAATGCAATAAATGTATTGCTCAATCTTCCATGCGCTTGCGCGACAATTTTACCAATACGAATTTCTTGAGTTGTATGTATCATTGTTAGCAACTGTACTGAGGCGGTATTTTCATGAACAGTTTGCACAACTCCGAGTGGGTATCCAACATCATCAAGCACAAAGTCTCCAACATTAGGTTTCTCATTCTCAAATTGCACAATCAATGTACCGAGTAGGACACGCTCATAGGCGATCACTCTTCCAGTGCTGTGTACTCGAGCTGCAGTATCACTACTCAGAAATGCTCCAGGCTTTTGTATTGTATGTGTTGTAACAATCGGCTGCTCTCCCACTACTGTACTAGGTTGCGTCTCAGAAACATCCTCTTCAAGCGCACAGTATTGCTTTGCTTCCTGTTGAAGAATCCCTTGCGTGAGTTGGTGGTACTTGAGTTCCGCAATTGTTTGCTGCAGTGAATCGTTTTCTTTTTTGAGCGACTCTTTGCTGACAAAGTATGCAGCAAGTTTTCCTGTTGTTACACTGTGTGCACGTGCAAAAATAGGTGTGACAAATGTGCGCGTCACTGTTTTCAAGGGTGCACCGAGCAGTGCATCAACAAAAACTATGCACATAATAATACCCGCATACAGGAGTACCTTGAGTGCAGTTGCACGTTTTGTATTACGATTGCGGCGATACTGCATCATCGTGATGTATAAAGGCTTCCTTATAAGCTGATATATCTTCCAAAATTCTGCCTGTGCCTCGAACAACAGCAGTGAGCGGATCATCCGCTACATGTACTGGCACACCGAGCTCTTCCTGAAGCAGTCGTGGCAATTCGCGAATGAGTGCACCTCCGCCCGCAAGATAAATACCGCGCTTTAAAATATCTGAAACAACTTCAGGAGGTGTCGTTTCGAGTACTTCCTTTATTGAGTCTATGAGTTGCTCAATCGAGTGTGCAATTGCCTCACGGACATCACTATCGGTGACAACAATTTCACGCGGGAGTCCGGTCACCAAGTCACGGCCTCGCACCACTGACTCAATACCTTCATTGCTTGGAAGTGCAGAGCCTACTGCGATCTTCAAATCCTCTGCAGACTTATCACCTATCAAAATTTTAAATTCACTGCGGATATAGGAAACGATATCACTGTTGAATCTATCTCCTGCGATTTTTACATTGCGTGCATTAACGAGACCACCAAGCGAAGCAACGCCGATATCTGTTGTTCCCCCACCAATATCAACAACCATTGAACCTGTCGGTTCGTTGACCGGAAGTCCGATACCGATAGCTGCTGCCATTGGCTCTTCTACAATGTATACATCCCTTGCACCTGCATTGTACGCCGCATCGCGCACCGCCCGCACCTCTACAGAGGTGATACCTGATGGCACACCAACTATGACACGAGGACCGAAGAGTGCTGTCTTGCCGCCTTGCGCTTTTTTTATCAAATAACTCAACATTTGCTCCGCAACTTCGAAGTCTGAGATAACACCATCAACGAGCGGTCGAATAGCTGTAATGTGCGCTGGAGTTCTTCCAAGCATCTCCTTTGCTTCTTTACCTACAGCAACTACTTGTCCAGTCTTTTGGTTCAGAGCAAGGATGGAAGGCTCATTGATGACTATAC
Source organism: uncultured Candidatus Saccharibacteria bacterium (assembly GCA_964398775.1). GTDB lineage: Bacteria > Patescibacteriota > Minisyncoccia > Phycocordibacterales > UBA2100 > CAYNND01. The sequence continues at coordinate 47,055 of CAYNND010000007.1, forward strand.
CGCGACCATGCACATACACCAATGTGTTGGCCGTACCCAAATCAATTCCAATATCATCAGAGAAGATGCCGAAGAATGATGCGATTCTATCCAGTGCTGTTACTTTTCGTTTGGTCATGCTGATATTGTTTTAATGAGGTCTGACTCATTGACTGCAAAAGTCTCTCCTGTAGCTCGTTTTACACACTCGAGTTGCCCCGCAGCAATTGTCCGGGCAGAGATGACGATTCTCCATGGCATTCCCAAGAGATCGGCGTCTTTGAACTTTTCTCCTGCACTCACATCAGCTCTATCATCATAAAGCACTGATACTCCTTGCTTTTTTAGTGTGTCGTAGAGGGCGTCAGCATCTTTTCGAATATTTTCATCTTTTCCATCAATCAGCACGAGATGTGCGGCAAATGGAGCAACAGCTGCAGGCCATACAAGTCCCTTTGCATCTGAGAGAGCCTCAGCGATTACTCCTACAAGTCGTGTCGTACCGATGCCAAAGCAGCCCATGATTGGAAACAATTCCTTTCCTTGCGCATCTTTAACTTTAAAATCAAATGCTTTTGTATATCGTGTTCCGAGATCAAAGATATTTCCAACTTCTGAGGCCTTTGCCGTCGCAAGAGTGCCAGTACCACAACGTTTACACTGTTCACCAACTTTTTGATCTGAAACTTCTACGTTTGCGCAGTGCGTACAGCTGTCGCAATAGACAATATCGTCTTCACCTGCGTCAGTGAGAACCATAAACTCATATGAGAGCTTCTGTGTAAAACTGCCACCCGAAGCTTCAGTGGCTTTCGCTGTAAGACCGCACCGTTCAAACACTTTCAGGTATGCAGTTTTACTGATTGCATAGAACGCATCAAAATCATCTTGCGATGCGTGGAAGCTGTACATATCTTTCATGCGAAACTCTCTACCGCGCATGACGCCACTTTTTGCACGGAGCTCATCTCGATACTTGTTTCCAATTTGATAGATTGCTTTCGGCAAATCTTTGTACGAAGTGATATATGTCTGCGCAATAGGAGTGACAATTTCTTCTTCACTCTGCCCCATTGCGTATTCTTTTTCAGTGCGCGATTGAATTTTGAAAAGCACGTCAACCATGTCCCATGCTCCTGTCTGCTTCCATGGTTCTGAAGGATGCAGTGTAGCCATGACGATTTCTTGACCACCAATCGAATCCATTTCTTCTCGTACGATGTGCTCGATACGCTGTAGTACACGCATACCGAGTGGAAGGTATGAATATACACCCGCCATTTCTTTATTGACGTACCCAGCTTTTATAAGCAATTGCGCGTTCTTTGCAGTCTCATCAGCCGGAGCCTCTTTACGCGTTTTTGTAAATAAGTGAGATTGTCTCATAATCCGCTGAGTATAGCGCTAAGCCGTCAAAATACAAAATAAAAGCGGTCGACCCTCCTGAGAGAATCGACCGAGCTGCCTTTCACAGCTTATCCGATGTTGGTACCGAGGCCGGCGTCAGCTGTCGAGCTGAGCCGTGCCGAACTGGTGCGTTCCGACCTGGGCAGTGGCGTTCATCGCGGCCATGATCACGGTGCCGGCGTTGGCGTCGAGCGTACGGGCGGTGTCGACGGTGCCTTGCTTCGCGTTCGCGGCTGACTTCGCGCCTTGCTTGCTGCGTTGCGTTCCAGAGTGCATAGCTTTTCCTTCCATGCTTCGGTGTCTACTGTTGCCAGCAGACGTTTCGGTTGAACCCAGGGGTCTGCCCTGAGAGCTTTGGTCGGTGTTACCCTCCCTCAGCTCGTACGATGCTCTCACGCGTAGATATTGGAGTCAATTTTTTCCATGCAGTTTTTGCAGTACGAAACTTTTTTTAGGTAAAGTCAAACCTACGCAAACTTCCAATCAGGTAAGTGTGTGCTAGGCTTACTTGATGATTCGCTCCATGACGCGGTATCACATCTTTCTTGCGAGTGTCGTGCTTGCGGTGTGGTGCTGGTCTGCGTACATTCCAACATCTCGCAGTGTTTGGATTCTTGAAAATATCCTGGTACTTGTATTTGTACCCTGTCTGTATGCAGTTGGAAGATATTTTCGTCTTTCAAATATTTCATATACGCTCATTGCGCTGTATCTGTGTCTGCATCTAATGGGTGCGCACTATACGTATGTTGAGACCCCATTTGGATATTGGCTTGGCGATATGCTCGGTATCGAGCGAAACATGTATGACCGTTTTGTACATTTCTCCTTTGGCTTCCTGCTAGCATACCCGATGCGTGAAGCATTTATACGCATTGCGCGAGCTCGAGGACTCTGGGGATACTATATCCCAGTCGATATCACCTTTGCGTTCTCTGCATGTTATGAAATTTTTGAGTGGCTTGCGATGGCTTTCCTTGGAGAGCAGAGCACGCTGCTGTTTCTTGCCGCGCAAAATGATATCTGGGATGCTCAGAAAGATATGACTGCAGCAGGTGTAGGTGCAATAGTTATGATGATTATCGTACTTGCGGTTAACTGGTACTACGATAGAGATTTCGTATACGAACTCCTTGACGAAGATTCTCGTACACAAGAAATACCACTTGGTGAACAGAAGATTTCCCACGTGCTTACTCGCACACGCAAATAGAGCACATACGACGCTAGCTCTGGACAAGCCTTACGATGTCGTTATATGTCACGACAACCATAAGCGCAATAAGCGCAAGAAAGCCTATAGTGTTGAGTGTATTTCCTATGACCTCAGGGATTGGTCGTCGTATCAGGGCTTCAATAAGCACAAACACAAGTCTCCCGCCATCAAGAGCTGGGATAGGAATCATATTTATAACTGCCAAGTTAATTGAGATGATTGCAATAAAGTACAGCAAGTGTGCTATGCCGAGCTGGTACCACTCACCCACATGGACGGCGATACCCACAGGGCCAGACACATCACTTAGTTTCGCCGTACCAGTGAAGGCGCCTGTAAAAAGGTTGTAGAGACCAAGCGTAACTTCGATGAGCCAATCTTTAGTTTCTCGTATCCCGATTGGAATCACTGACAGAAGCGGTGCCTCATCTTGCAATATAAATCCAAGACTGACACCAATTGCCGGAGTACTTATCTTTCCTTCAAGTATGCCCTGCGCTGGAGTAACAGTAATTGTTTCTGAAGTCTCATTGCGCTGAACTGTGATACTCATTTCAGTTCCAGCTCGCGCTCCTGTGAAATCTTGAAATGCCGATGGTGTAAGTTCCTTTAAAATATCTTTTTTTGTCGCTGTTGCGACCACGATATCTCCTGGGAGAAATCCGGCATCTTCTGCAGGTGTTCCTTCGTATACCGTCGTTATCATGAGTCGAGCCTTATCCCTAAGAGGGCTGTCTTCATCGATAGTGACAGGCGCGCCATATGACGCTGCAAGAGTAAAGAGTATAAAAGCAAGTATCACATTACATACCACCCCAGCCACAAGAATAAGTGCTTTCTTCCACCAGGCACTGTACACAAAGGCAACTTTTTTTTCAGATGCTGCAAGTCCCGCACCCTTATCTTCCCCAAGGAGTCTCACGAAGCCACCGAAAGGAATCCAGTTCAAAGTGTACTCAGTACCTCCCCATCGCCCAAACGTAAACGCGCGCGGTGGGTACCCGACACCAAACTCCTCAACTTTAACCCCGAACAGTTTCGCAACAACAAAGTGACCAAGCTCATGCACAATCACGAGCACAATAAGAATTCCAAGAAAAATGAAGACAGACATGAGTGTAGTGTACGCGACCCGTGTCGATTTCGAAAGGTCGATATGCAGTGCGATGCACTATGACGTAATTTCTTCTTCTTTCTTTTTGAGCAACTCTTCAAATTTCTTTTGAGTTTCTGAGACGATTTTCTCCATTTGCTCTTTTGCCTTAAACTTAACGTCCTCACTGATAAGCCCGTCACGTTCTTGTTTCTGTATATCGCTCCACACTTCATCGCGGATACCACGCATACGCACTCGAGCATCCTCCATGCGAGTTTTTGCGATTTTCATAAGTTGTGTGCGACGGTCTGAAGTTAGTTCAGGGAAAATGACACGAATTCCTCTGTCATCTGCCGCGGTTCCAACACCGAGGTCAGCATTTGAAATTGCTCGCTCAATATCTTTGAGCGTCGCTCTATCAAATGGCATGACGCGGAGTGTGCGCGGGTCTTCAGTACCAATACTTGCAACTTGATTCAAAGGCATGCGAGAGCCATATACTTCTGCGCGAACACCATCAAGCAGAGTCGGTGTTGCTCGCCCAGTGCGGATACCTTTTAATTCTGACACAAGCCACTCTTCCGCTTCTTTCGACTTGTCCTGTAAATGTTTGAATGGATACATGACCCCAGTGTACGACGAAGGGCGCGGAATGTGAAGCGCTACGATGCTTTAGCTGTAAGTGGCAGAGTGAGAACCCATGCTTCAAGAAGCATTTTTGTCATCGCCCCTTGCATGCGCAGATATGCGCATGTCTGAGCTGCTGAGCGTGTTTGATCAAGCAAGATTTCATAGTCATCTGCGTGTCGAGTGTGAATGAGCGCAAGGACAGATTCTACACATGCACACGCAGCATCTATATCTTTGAGCTCTATAAGCGGCTCAATCAAAAGTAGACGAGTAGGAAGTGTTGCATCGAGTAAGGTTTCTGGTTGCAGTAGAGGTGCAGCAGATAATGCTCCATCATGCAGTATATGAACTCGAGAGCGGATAGTTTCGAGTAGTGTTCGGGGTGCCGCAACTCCAAGTACTATGACTGCATGTTCAGGTGGGTCTTCGAGGAGTTTCAAAAGAGCATTTTGTGCTTGCGGCGTGAATGTTGCACATGTGACAACGTAGAGCGCAGCATCGCCACGGGGACGCAAGTATACACGCTCGCTGAGCATTCGTACTTCATCTACTCCCCCTTCTGGAAAGAGAAACTCGTGAATATCCTCTGGTGCAAATCCAGACGTTTCAACTCGCTCTTTTAGTGGGATATCGTTTTCAGTATGTTCGATGACATGCGCATGATGATGCAGCACATGTTTGCCATGTGAACGCATCTGCTTTGGCGCAGGTGGAAGCGCTTCTTTTTTCTTAGCGCTTCGTGGTGATGACTTTTTTGTAGACATCGAGGTGTTTAAGTGCTTCTCCAGTACCTTTCGCAACACAGAGTGGAGCATCTTCTGCAAGAATCGCTTTTACTCCCGTACGTCGATACACAAGCTCAGCCAAATTACGTAACTGGGATGAACCACCAGTCATCGTGATGCCGTTATCGATGATATCTGCTGAAAGTTCTGGTGGTGTGTCTTGCAGTACATCACGTATTGCCTGAATCATTTCTCGCAAATCTCGCTGAATCGCTGTCACTACTTCATTTGTAGAAAGCTCAATCGAACGCGGAAGACCAGTCAGATGGTCACGCCCTTTGACTGCCATCTTTAGTTCTTCCTCAAGTGGGATGGCAGAGCCAACAGTAATTTTAATTCGCTCTGCCATCTTGTCTCCGATTGCAAGGTTGTGTTGCTTCTTTATGTAGTCGGCAATTGAGTGGTCGATGCGATTACCGGCAACTTTTACTGACTTAGATGCAACAATACCTCCAAGAGAGATAACAGCGACGTCTGTGGTACCTCCACCGATGTCCACAATCATGTGTCCGCGCGCTTCTTGGATTGGGATGCCTGCACCGATTGCTGCGAGAATTGGCTCTTTGATTACTTGTGCTGTTTTTGCTCCAGCTTTGAGTGCTGCCTCGATTACCGCTCTGCGTTCCGTCGAAGTAACACCAGCCGGCACTGAGATGAGAACATCTGGTTTGAAGAGGTTGTACTTACCCATCGCTTTTCCGATGTAGTAGCGAAGCATCGCCTCTGTGACTCGATAATCAGCAATTACTCCATCTTTCATAGGTCTGTATGCGACTATATCATCAGGAGTTCTTCCAATCATTTCTTTCGCCTCATCGCCGACAGCAAGGATTTTATTGTCCTGTTCTGAAACAGCAACAACCGAAGGTTCATTGAGAACAACCCCTTTGCCTGGGACAAATACGAGGGTATATGTCGTCCCAAGGTCAATTCCAAGCTTTGGTGAGAAAAATGCCATCTGCGTAGTGTAATCGTATTCAGAGAAAGTGCAATACCGTTCAATACTGTCATTTTTTTGCTTTTTTCTTGAAGCACCCTACACTGAGGCGGTATGCATATTGTTACGGTGGTCCCTATAGTACGCGGCACTCCTATTGAGGAGCTTTCATACTACACCGTGCGCACTGTCTCAGTAGGAGACATTGTGTCAGTGTCTATCCGAAATGCTGACCAAAAAGCACTTGTTATACGGGTTGAAGCAGTTGAAGATATGAAGTCAAAACTTAGGTCACAGGACTTTACATTGCAAAAGCTTGGCGCAGAGGCGCCGTCTCCGCTCCTCTCTGAGGCACATATAGCGATGTGTACACACGTTGCCCATTTTCATGCAGCTTCAGTTGGGTCAGTTGTGCATACACTCACACCAGCCGCTATCATTGACGAGACTCCGCCACTGCACCATCCGAATGAACTGAAAACAACTTCATTCCAACAACTCGCACTCCAAGATACTTTTGAGGAGCGTATCGCTATATATAAGAATATTGCTCGGGAATGTATGGCGAAGCAAGAGTCATTGCTCATTATCGCTCCACGACGAATCGTCGCTGAACGCATCGCTGAGATACTCTCAAGAGGTATCGAGCGTCATGTGCGACTCATCCATGGCTCTCTTTCGAGAAAAAAAATTCTGGCACTATGGGCAGAACTCGCTCAAGAGAAACGACCTATTATCCTCGTTGGCACATCACTCTCACTCACTGCCCCACTCACCGCTCTGCGTACAATTATTGTCGAACGTGAATCAGATGAGTCATATCGCACGATAGAGCGTCCCCATGTCGATATTCGCATCGCAGCTACTGAGTATGCAAAAGCACTCGGCGCACGAATCATATTTGGCGATACTGTCCTCAGAACACGTACATATGCTGAATGCGAATATGGCTATCGCGAGCACTACATGGCCCCAATGCACAAGGTTCGTACGGACAACACTTTTACTATAGTGCACCGCAGTAGTGAGGATAAAGGTCGTGTCTTTACTGGAACACTTGAGGAAGACATGCGCGCTGCGCTAGCTACCCAGAAGCGTATCTTGTGCATTGTCGCTCGTCGCGGAATAGCAACTTCCGTATGGTGTACTGACTGTGGCACACGACTACTCTGCCCGCGCTGCAGCGCAGCCTATCGTCTCGTTAAAGGAAGTGGTGCTGATGAACAACCCATCCTCTCATGTCTTCGCTGCGGTCATACTGAAAATTCTCATACAACATGTCCGAACTGTAAGAGTTGGAAATTAAAGAATTATGGATTTGCGCTCGATACTGTAGAACATGCACTCAAGACTACATTTCCAAAGGCCCACATAATCGCACTCGATACAGCTGAACACACTGAGCACGACATGAAGAAAGCAGTATCACTGTTTAATGAAGGAGCGTCGTGCGAAATACTCGTAGCAACTCCAACAATTCTTTCATTTGGATGCACTCCAGACATTACTGTAGTTACCTCGCTTGAGAGTTTGCTTGCATCACCATCATACAGCGCTGATGAAGATGTGTTTCGTACATGTATGTACATGAAAGAATGCACTCGCGAATCCGCATATATACAGACTGCTCTGAAAAAGGAAGACTTCTTTGTCGAAACACTTGCGAGCCATGAGATAACACAATTTCAAAAACAAGAACTTGCACTTCGCGAAAAATTAAAGCTCCCACCAGAAACAATCCACATTACCTTGACAACAAAAGGAAGGCGCGAAGATGTAATTGAAGATGTTCGAAGTATGATTGCTCAAGTAGAATCATTGAAGCCTCGTCCATTCCAAGAGTTAGTACGACTCTCCCCGACCATCTTTAGTCACACGACCTTAATCAGAATACCCAAGCGAGATTGGCCAAGTGACGCGGCGCGGAGCATCATTGCATCTGTCAGCCCTGTGTTTGATATCACCATTCACACAGGGTAAGTTTGACTCGAAAAAAGTCAGTGCAATACTTGGATTACACCACTACAGTCATTCCATTCTCTCAGAGATCATACTGACTGTGCTGGTCACCCACGGCTATAGGCCAATTGCTCGGGTAGGAGTGTCCCCCACAGCGTATTGCTTCGCTGGGACACTCCGATTTTTTTGCTTTAATCTTTGATAATTGGAGACTGAAAATATTTGTGTACAATACATACATGCGAGATATCGTCCAAGAAGGCAACCCGGTACTCCGCAAACGCGCGGAAGAGATACCAGTCGACCAGATACCTTCAAATCATGTGCAGACGCTTATACAAGAGATGATTGAGACGCTTGCGAAAGAGCGTCTTGGTGCAGCACTTGCTGCACCACAAATCGCTGAATCCTATCGGCTCTTCATTGTCTCTCCTGATGTACTTGAGAAAATGACTAACGGAAAGAACAGCAAGCCTCTAGTATGCATAAACCCAGAAATCATCAGCCGTTCAAAGGCACGCGAAGAGCTCCACGAGGGTTGTTTGTCATTGCGAGGATGGTGGGGGTATGTTCCTCGCTCTGACAAGGTCACGCTGCGAGCGTACGACGAACATGGAAAAGAATTTGAACGAGGAGCATCTGGACTGTTGGCGCAAATATTTCAGCACGAAGTCGACCACCTCAATGGGACACTCTATATCGATAATGCACATGACATGCATACCGATGAAGAACTTAAACGCCGTGAAGATGCAGGCATTCACGGGAAGCAGAAAAAACAATGAATACCGCGCAACCACTCAGATGGATTTTCCTCGGCGGAAGACCGCTTGGCGTTGCATGCCTTGAAGCACTCAAACAGGTCGGCTATGTTCCGGAGATTATCATTACAAGCCCGGACAGGCCGGCAGGACGCGGACAAGTAATGACACCACCGCAAGAGAAGGTATGGGGTGACACTCACGGTATCAAAGTACTGCAACCTGAGAAACTCTCTGATGTGGAAGATATGCTTATTACAGCGGGACCATGGGATGTATTCGCACTTGCAGCGTATGGTCAGATACTTTCAAAAAAATTCCTCTCTATCCCACACAAGGGTGTCGTCAACATGCACCCATCACTACTCCCTAAAATGCGCGGGCCTTCACCGATGCGCTCAGCAATTTTGACAAATGCTCGAGATGCAGTCGGGGTAAGTGTCATGATAATAGATAGCAAAATGGACCACGGACCACTGCTTGCACAGCAGAGCATCGTGACAGAGTCTTGGCCGCTTCCAGGGCGAACACTCGATGCACTACTCATTGCCGCAGGTGCGCAGTTACTAGCAGAAACATTCCCTAAGTATGTCAGAGGAGAAATACTACCAATTGAGCAAAATCATGAGGCAGCGACTTACTGTAAAATGTTTGAAAAGACAGATGCGGAAATTGACCTGACTGCAGATGCAAGCACCAACCTCTTTAAAATCTGTGCGTACGATGAATGGCCAGGGGCATATACTTTTGTTGAACGAGCGGGTAAAAAGATTCGTCTGAAAATTGTTTCAGCACACATTGCAGGCGATACGCTTGTACTCGATAGAGTAATTCCTGAAGGCAAGAAAGAAATGCTCTATGCAGATTTTGTCCGAAGCACGTAGTTTGATTTATCTTCTTTTTGTGGTATAATATAACTCTGGCTCAATAACGCCAGAGTTCAACCTGTGAGGTGACTCATGACTTGGGAACAAGTCCACGCATGGATGCAGAAGGTCGACCCGACCGGTGAGGTCTTCGGTTCGTTATTTTGGTCGCTCCTGTTCGCAGGTGCAATCGGAATATCGCTCTTCGTTGATATCGCCTACGGGCCGCGGCTGAATCGCATGCTTGGAATCAAGTGACCGACGAATGCAATCACACAGGAGGGCGGCTTTGGGAAACCGGGCCGCTATTTTTTTGTCTCGCTACCCTCTCCC
>CAYNND010000007.1:57123-60751 GCA_964398775.1 uncultured Candidatus Saccharibacteria bacterium
GGAGGGCGGCTTTGGGAAACCGGGCCGCTATTTTTTTGTCTCGCTACCCTCTCCCAAACTTCATCATACGCTTGAGCGTATCACCACCGCGTTTGAGCATTGCTTGCGCCTTGCCGTGAGCACGCTTGAGCTGTGCAATAAGTTCGTCTACTGCCTCATCAACTCCTTCATGCACAGATGAGCGCGTTGCTTTCGCGTGGTACAGCTTCCCTTCTGTTTTTAATGTTATTGAAGTCTCGTATCCACCGTGCCCACCTTTAAATACCTCGACACTCACACCTGTCTCTGGGTCGTGGAGGTATTTATGGATGTGACTAACTTTTTCTTCTATGTAATTTTTCGTGTCTGTTGGTAATGAAACATTCTGGTTCTCTATAATCGTTATCTGCATACCACTATGGTACCAGTCAGACCAGAGAGTGCAAAAACGTTGTGCACCTTTTACCCATCTATGAAAAAAGTTTTTGTACGAGACTGTACACCTGTCTGCAGGCGCACCTTTGATACGTCGACACCGAAGTGCCTCGCCACAAGGACCTTCACACGTGCTGTAGCGATGCCATTCTGTGCTGGCTCACGAACAAATATACTGAGGATATCTCCTTCCATTGCAACATGTTCCCGACGTGCTGCAGGAGTTACTTTTACCTTTACACGCTGCATATTATGTCAAAATCTGCGCGAGCATTCCTTTACTGATTGCATCGCGGATTTCCATCGCAGAACGTTCACCCATCGATACAGGTCTTCCGTAGAGATACTCAGAGTATGGCGTCGCTGCAATTCCCGGACTTCCAGGACTTCGCATCGATACATCAAAAACAACGAGCTCCTCTTTTGAGCCGTCAGTGACGATTGCCCCCTGTAGTGCAAACGGACCAATGATGCCGCGCGGATGGTACTTCTTACATGCTGAGACAAACTGTTCACCAGCTTCATACGCTTTATCAAGCAAACTTTCTTTTACCGTGACTGCAACATGCCCTGTTTCGATATGATGCGGCGCTCCTGGCACAAGGAGTTGTTCTTTCGCAGGAAGGCGTAGCCATCCATCAAGACTTGTCTGGCGACGCATATCTGTGCCCATCAGTTCAAGTCGGTCATGTACAACAGAATAGAAGAAATTGAAGTTTACTTGTGCTCCGAGAATAAACTCTTCTATCACCGCATCCTTCAGGTCGTCACGATTGATTGCACCTGCGGCAATCTTTTCTTCAGCAATACGCTCCCACTCTGCAGGCGTCGCCGCAACGAAGTTCTCTCGTTCATACGTACGTACAGCATTGTGTATCTTCGTGAGTGTGAGGCGGTCAATATCAGTATGTGATGCAAATATTTTCGGGATACGTATACCAGCACTCTTGAGCACGTCATATTGGTTTGGACTTTGGTCACGCTCTTCAAGGCGTATAAGCTCACGTGTGCCGAAAAATGGAACGTGGAAATCCTTCTCAAGCTGCGCAAAGTCAAAGTACACCCAGAAATAGCGACTATGCGCCATGATTACATTTTTTGCACGGAGCTGTTCCTGAATCTCAGGTTTTAGGATATCTGAAAACTTTTCTACCAAGATGCATTCGTCTACACACCCTAGGCCACCTTCTGATTTTACATGTGAGACGTAGGGGCGCGCTCGATCAGCACGAGCAATGATGAGTGTTTTAAACCCAAGTTTCTTTGCACCTGCGCAGACATCTAGTCCGACATGCCCTCCAAGTGCTGCGATGGTTATTGCTGCAGGGTCATACTTCTTGAGTACATCGGTGAGCCAGTCCATGTTAGTGAATATTTTCTACAATTGCTGATAATTTTCCTGCCTGAATCGCTCGCTTAATATCAAGTGCAACACGTCGTCCTGTCGACATCGGCACATCGTATTTCAGTGCGGTATATGGTGAACCTTGTACATATGGGTTTGTGCCTGCGACGATACGCGCAGAGATTTCAAACACATAATATTCAAGCTCACTTGTTATGACACCTTCAAGACAAAATGGACCGTACAGTCCAGGTGCCGCGAGTTTTTGACTTTCTGCTACGACACGGTCACCCATAGTGAAAATCTCATGCAAGAGACTCTCTCGTACGACAAGTGGCATGTTACCTACAATCGTGTAACTGGACTCGAGGTCAACCGCAATTTGGTCTCCCGCAGCAATACGCCCAATAGAGTCAGCGTTACTCTCATAACGCTTATCAAATCCCATAATTTCTAGCTCATTGGTAAGTGGTGAGTAGAAGTAGTGAGTATACACAGGAACACCGACCAAGTACTCTTGTATCGCATAGTCAGTTGCGTTCCGAGATGCAATTTTCTTTTTAAAATCTGCTGCATCACGCGCAAGGAAGTATCCGCGACCACCTGCTGCACCATGAAGCTTCGCGATGACTGGACGGTCAATGTCTTCGGGCTTTTCAAAAAGTCGAGGTAATTTCAAGCCAGCGCCAGCAAGCCACTGCCGCTGCTTATCTCTGGAAGATTCCCAGTCGAGCATGGACTTGCTTCCATAGACTGGAACTTTCATCTGCATAATCTTCTCTTTCCCAAGGTATGCAACAAGTGATCCGTGAGGGATTACGATTGCGTTTCGCTTAATGAGTTCATCCTCGATTGATAAGAAATTTTTAAATGAATCTATTTCGAGTATCTCATCTGCTACTCCGAAAGACTCATAGACTCGTCGCTTTCCTGTTTCGCAAACTGCAATAGTTTTAAACCCTTCATCTTTTGCCCCTTTGAGAATCTGTAGGGCTGTATGACTTGCTAATGTTGCAATCGTGTATTGGTTCATATGTGCCATGAACTATACTATCACAGAGCATGACGCTATAAAACGTGCGGCTATGTACTAGTCGATAGGACAGACATTGGGCACAGTTGGCGCTGCAGCCGCATCCTTGCCATACTTCTCTGCCAAGTATGTGACGATATCCGATGACTCATACATCTCCACCCCAGTAGCTTCATCCACAAGGTACGGAAACTGACTTTTACCACCGCGCTTCAAAAGTTCTTCGAGTACGCCTGGTTCGTGCTTCTCCTTGATTTGTGAAAATGTGATTCCTTGTGAAGTTGCAAAATCGAGCACCTTCTTACAATACGGGCAGCCTGTTTTTACGTACAAAATCATACCTGTTTATTTTATTTCGTAGATATACTTTAGTAAGGTAACTACATTCTCTATTTCATTTACTGGTGTGTCAGTTCTCATGCGTAACCACTCATCGATGCGCATAATGACGAAACGGTCAGCTTGGTAATCATTGATTAGAGCAGCTATCTGCCGTTTCCCCTCTTCTGTAGCGTGTAGCTGGGGGAATAATTCATACTTCACACCATCAAGCGCTTTTGAAATCAGTTGCGCCTCAGTGTGCTCGAGCTGTGGCGCTGTTTCAATCATTTTATACATAGCGACAATAGCGTCAGCAACCATGGCCGTCTTTTCATGTATGAGCTGCGCCTGTGTTGGATTTCTTGGTGCGTCCATGCACAAATGGTAGCACACACTCACCATGGTTGAAATTGAAAGAAAAGTAAGTACAATGTGCAGCAATTCCGGTGTGGCGCAGTGGTAGCGCAGCTCGCTGTTAACGAGTTGGTCGTAGGTTCGAATCCTACCACCGGAGC
>CAYNND010000007.1:60851-63072 GCA_964398775.1 uncultured Candidatus Saccharibacteria bacterium
TGCGTGTAGGATTCGAAGCACGGAACATATCTGCGGCTTTGCGAATTTGAGGAGTACTGCTAGTATCCTTTCATGGCGAAAAAATACACATTGCACCAACTTGGAAGCACCACAAAAGTGCCTCAAACACCCACGGAGGCGGTACTCGAGACAGTCCCCGCACCGCACAAGGACAGTAACTATCTCGTTCGTTTTGTGTGCCCAGAGTTTACATCACTCTGCCCCATGACCGGGCAACCTGACTTTGCGCACATCGTTATAGATTATGTACCGAGCAAGCTACTAGTTGAAAGTAAGTCACTGAAGCTCTTTTTCTTTTCTTTTAGAAACCATGGTGCTTTTCACGAAGAGTGCACTGTTGATATTGGGAAGCGCCTTGAAAAGCTTTTACAGCCAAAATGGATACGTGTGAGCGCGTACTGGTACCCACGCGGAGGAATGCCAATAGATATTTTTTACCAAAACGGAACACTCCCTAAAAATGTACATGTACCCGACCAAGGTGTCCCTCCCTATAGAGGGCGCGGGTAATTACAAGTGAAAGAACACAACACCGAGCGCTGCAATTGCTGCGCCTATAATTCGATTCCTTGTATTACTTCTCTCTTTCAAAAAGTACACGCCATACAGTACGACGAAGATTGAGCATGCCTGCATAATCGGGTAGATAAACGAAAGCGGCAGTCGATTAAGTAATTCAATATATGTCCAATAACACACAAGCAATGCGAGTGATATAAGTACGATTCCCTGAAATTCCTTTCGAATAACTGATGCGCTTTTAATTAACGCTGTGTGATACCAAAGCCCTTGGAGGATTGCTGGGATTAAAAACATGAAAAAGACGTAGACAAAACCAGGTATCGATAACGCTGCAATCTTATCAATGACAACAACAACCGCAGTGACGCAAATTGAAAGACCGAGCCAATGGACTGTTGAGCGGTCATGGGTCCAGAGCTTTCGTTCATAAGAAACAACGACAATACCAATCATGATGCAGAGTGTTGCGAGTGCTTGCGTAAACGTGATAGTTTCATGAAGCAATAGTACTGACGCTGCTGATATAAGCGGCACACGGAGCGCTAGCGCTGGTTCACGTAATGACAGGTCAGCTTTTTGTGTACTGATGTTAGTGATGACACCACTGAGTGCCCAGCCAATACCTCCAAGTACTATAATCACCCACTGAATTACCGTAAGTGAAATGAGTGGGCTAAGTCCGACAAAAGGAAGCATGAATCCCGCAGAAAAAAGATTTGTCCAGAACACGAGCGCTATAGGATCTGCTCGTGTAACGAGTATCTTTGTATACACTTTGTTAAAAACTATAGCAGCAGCATACACACCCACCATCAGCATCAGCAGCACTTCCATCCACACACTCTAGCATGACTGTGCACATACTCAGGTAGAATACATGTATGAAAGTCCAGCGAGAACTCATGAAAATGGCTGCCGCAGCACAGGATGCAAATATGCCTCGCATAGAACGAAAACAGCTTTTTAACGGCACACTTTTTAATGGTGCAGACTCAGGACTCCTTCTCATGCTCCGCAATTCCTTGCGAGAAACTAAGAAGCGCAAACGAGCACTTGATATGCTTGAGCTGCGAAATGAGCGGCCCGTGTCCCACACTCAAATTATTAAATTACTTGATAGATTCTATGACATCAAGGAACAAGCAAAAGCAGAAATCACCGAGCATGATAGGCGCTTCCTCAATTTTGCAATTCACTATCTTGAACGATGGTTCTATGAAGGCAGCTGGGCGAAACCTCATGAGCGATACAAGGACGGAGAGCGGCCATACTTGCAGTATTCTGTACCCGCTGCACTTACCAACATGCTAACGAAGTTTAAACAAGATACTGATATAGGCACAACACTCACTGCATTTGAGCCAGCACGACTGCGCAAACTCTTTGATGCTACAAGCGCCCACCTCCCTGCCACACTAAGTGCAGATGTACTCAAGCGCATACACGAAGCTGAGACAGCAATACGGTACCCATTTGCGCACACAAGGAATCAAGCTGCTGACTTGTACTTGATGAAAACATGTCTTATAGCTGGAGAAATTTTGCGACGAACAGACGGTGACCTTGAAAAAGCCGTTCGATTAGTCCCCCGCAGTACTGACCCGAGTGAGTACTTACGTTTTGATTTTAGCTCTGGAAAAGACCCGGTATACCAAAGCATGCACTACCCGCCCGCACG
>CAYNND010000008.1:0-10016 GCA_964398775.1 uncultured Candidatus Saccharibacteria bacterium
CTGAGAGAAACCCTCAGCCATGCGTGTCATGGAAGTACCCCCATTCCTTCTGGAACCTGAGATCTTTCCACTTTTCACGCAGAAATGCTGCCATCCTATCGCAGACAGGGATAGGCTCGTCAATCGGCCATGTGCCATAGGCCTTCCCATTGTGGATGGGATACTGCCGCCAGCATGGTTGTGGCTTTTTGATGAACCTCACCGTTCTCTGTGACGCGCTCATGGATTGCCCTCCATGGTTAAGCTTTCGGAATTGAAAACCCCCTCCGGTCGGGAGGGGGCTATCGTCATGTGTGAGTAACAACAATCCCCTACCGGCCAGCGTTCTGAGTGACGACGACTAGTAGGACTGTTGTGTGCTTCATGAAAAGAATATACCAACTCAAAAGAGCATGCGCAAGTAATCCCCGTCAAAGGTCCGACCTTGAACATATGTCAAAGGTCGGACCTTTGATGCACGCATCTGATATGTGATACTACTCACATGAGCGAAACACCAAAAAAGTCTGAACATCCTATAGCGAGTCATTACGAGCGCATGTACAAAACAGATACCGAAGACAGCCCTGAGCGTTCACGTCTTGAACTTGCCCGCTTCATACGCGAGCACCTCCGTTCGCTCGCACCGACACCCGAGCGCCGTGCAAATGTCGCAAACATTGGCTCAGGTCCGCAGCTCCTCGAAAAAGTGATGTATTCTTCACTTGGCAAAACAGGACCCGCGGGCAAGGACAGAGAGATGCTCGCACAGGCGGTGAACTACATCACACTCGATATCGCTCCGATTGATGCGAAGAAACTCCGCATGTCGCGCCCTAACTTTATGCATGTCCGTGCACACGCAGAAATGCTCCCACTCAAAGATGATTCCTTTGACCTCATCGTCAGCAACCTCGCGATTGATTTCGCACCACGAAAAGCACTCGGGCATGTCGCACAAGCACTTCGCCGAAAAAGCCCTGAGTACCCTGCAGGCGGCACCTTTTGTATCAACCTCCACCACCCTTCGATGATGCGTGCAATTATTGCGGGTAATACCGATGAGTTTGTCGAACAATTTATTAACAGTGGATTGAGCGCATCAAACAGCCCTGACACCGTGAAATTCTACGAATCGACAGATGAAATACGCAGTGTATTTGCTCAGTATGGACTTGCCGTTGAGTCAGTTGAAGAAGTTCGTGAAGAAAGAACGAACGATGCATGGTGGCGCGTCATCGGAAAGCGCGCGGCGTAACGAAGCTCGAGATTGTCTGCACACAACTAGCGAATCGCCTGTGCGACAGCTTTCACCACTGCCCTGTCGAACGTTTTCGGCAGAAGATTCCCTGCCGTCGGTTTTTTTACGAGTCGTGCGATTGCCTCAGCTCCTTTGACGAGCATCGCGTCAGTGATATTGCGTACCTTGTTATCAAGTGCACCACGAAAGATTCCAGGGAAACCAAGTGAATTGTTTATTTGATTTGGGAAGTCGGAGCGCCCCGTTGCGACCACTATCGCACCACCCTTTTTCGCTTCCTCAGGGAGAATCTCAGGTGTCGGGTTTGCGAGCGCAAAGACAATTGCCTGCGTATTCATGAGTCGAATCATCTCAGCCGTCACTGTGTTTCCTTTTGAGACACCTATAAAGACATCAGCTCCGAGGAGTGCGTCAAAGAGACTACCCACCACGAGGTCCTTATTTGTCTTTTCAGCAATTTCCTTTTTATGCCCTGAAAGTGAGATATCAGAAAGTGAAATAATCCCCTTACTGTCGACTACAAGAATATTTGAAATACCGTACCCGAGCAACATGTCGGTGACCGCACTTCCTGCGGCACCTGCACCAGCAATCACAACCTTCACTGTATTTTTTTTCTTGCCGACAACTTTGAGCGCATTGATGAGTCCTGCGAGCACGACCATCGCTGTCCCGTGCTGGTCGTCATGCATGACAGGGATGTCGAGCTCTTTCTTGAGGCGTGCCTCGATTTCAAAGCAGCGTGGCGCAGCGATATCTTCAAGATTGATACCCGCAAACGATGGTGCGATAGCTTTCACGGCTGCGATGATTTCCTCAGTATCTTGCGTACTCAAGACGATAGGCACCGCATCGATATCTGCGAGTGACTTGAAGAGAAATGATTTCCCTTCCATAACCGGCAAGGCTCCTTCAGGACCAATATTTCCAAGCCCCAAGACCGCAGATCCGTCAGAGACGACTGCAACCGTGTTTCCTCTCCATGTGTATGTATTAGTATCATGCTTGCGCGTAGCGACATGCGAAGAAACTGCAGCTACTCCGGGAGTGTACGCGAGTCGCAGTAAGTCTTGTGTGAGTTTTACTTTCGGAGCGATTCCGATTTTCCCACGTAGCTTTTTATGTAATGCGAGCGATTCTTTTCCTGAATCATTCTGTTTTTTGATTTTTTTTGGTTGTGCGTTTTTTTGAGGCATCTCCTGAGTGTAGTATAGAGCAGAGCAAAAACAAAGGCCGTACACATTACGAGTCGGCCTTGTACGCACTGCATGCAACTCTACTGAACGGCGAGCCACGTCACGATGCCAAGGAACGGTCCCATCAGGCTTGCCCCAACGATGACCATGGCATTGTTTGCAACATACCGCAGCATGAGTCCCTCCATAGAGGTTGATACGCGCGCACTGTTTATATTATACCATACTATTATTTTTTTTCAATAGCACCCCTTTTTGCCACTGTGGAGTACAATATATCCATGAAGGATATGTTTCGTAGTATTTTCGGCTCGAAAAAGAAGGCCGAACCCGTTGAACCATTCCGCAGTACAGACGTAGAACCATTTGCACCGTACCCTGTACGAGAACAATTCAGAACAGGGGTTCCGATTTTAAAAACTGAAGAACTCCGCTCACTCGTGCGTGATGGCACATCGCCGCATGAGCGCCCCGAGTTTGCCTATGCTGCGCTCTACCTCATCATCAAAGGTTCTGCAGCGAGCAAAGATACACAGATGCGCATGATTCAAGACGTGGCGAACATTGTACAAGTGGCTGGTGACGACACTCTATTGCTGCGCGCTCGCATTCGTGATTATGTCGAAGCTGAGCTTGGCAAGCGAAACGACTGGGCGGTTGATGCGCACACGCTCCAAGGAAGAATTGGGAAAAGTCTCACCGTACTTGAGCGCATGTACGACGAACGAGCACTCAGACTTGCGACAGATACTCGAGCAGTCTTCATTGTAGGACACGCTACCTTTGTTGCACTCCCTGCATTCATTCATGCATTTCAAAAGAATGGAAAGACACTCTTCATCTTGATGCCGCAGTACATCGCATCTTCAGAAGCAGATATTACCTCACGCAACGAGCCGACTGGCATCAAGATAGAGAACGGAAGAGTTGGGTTCATCACCGCAGAAGATTATGCGAAGATGACTGAGGCCGTTGTGGTTGATGACATCAAGAGCACTGGTGCTACCGAGCGACAGCTACAAGCATTCCTTACGGCAGCAAATCCGCAGGCACGCATCACATTTGAACCAGTCATGCGCGGACAGAACACAGCCGAATAGTCACCACCCTCTTACGTCAAATCTTTTTCCATACCTACTCCTCCTGCGGCTTATCTAGCGCAAGTGGTGAAATGGCACTCTCACTGCCTGCAATCTTTATGACATCTTTATCGATTTTTCCGAGCTCCTTATACCCAGCGTTGTAGTGCGAGACCGTTGTGCCGAGTGTCGCACCGAGCTTCTTATAGTATTCCTCCCACTTAGCAACATGGCGCCCCAAGTCTTCCACCTGTGCACGAATCTTCTTTGCAGATTCTTCGATATGCATTGCCTTGAGTCCCTGCATCACCGTCTGTAAGTATGCAAGGAACGATGTCGGCGAAACGATGATGACGCGGTACTTCCCTGCAGCTTTCTGTATGAGATTCTCTGAGCTTGCATCACCCGCTCCTACTTTATTCACCAAGAGGTCGTAGTAGATTGCTTCGTGAGGAATAAACATAAACGCAAAGTCAGTGGTATCTTCACTCGGGCGAATATACTTTGACGTTTCCTGAATACGGATTTTCAAATCATTCACAAACGCTTTCTCATGTCTGTCTTTTTCAGCCTTATCAGTTGCTTCAATCATGCGCGTATAGTTCTCCAGTGAGAACTTAGAGTCTATCGGGATGACCTTATCTTTCACAAAGACAGCCGCATCGACGATTTCTCCATTTTCAAAAGAGTATTGCATTGTGTAGCTCTCAGGCGGCAACACATTCTGTAAAACGGACTCGAGGTAGTACTCGCCCAAGACACCGCGCTGCTTTGGATTCTTCAAGATATCTTGTATCTGCTTGAGCTGCTCCATTGAAGAGACGACTTGCTTATTCGTCTCCCCGAGTTTGGTGAGACCCTCAGTAACTTCTCGGATGATTTTGTTCGATTCAGATGACTGCTTGTTTGACTCAGTGAGCTGGTGCTTCACCGTTGAGTTGATGTCTCGCGACGCTTCTGCGATACGCGCGTCAAAAGAGCGACGTACATCTTGCAATTCTCGTTGTAAGAACGATATACCCTCCTTGAGGGCGCCATCTTCTGTAGGCTTACGCTTTAAGAAGAAAAAGATGAGTACAAGTATCGCTATATTGATGATAGCGGCGATAACCAAGACGATAACAAGAGTATTCGAAAGTTCCATTACGACAGTGTAACACGAGCCTTTCTGAAGAACACAAACTTCACAATTTCAACAATACCCACAAAGACGACGACCGATACAGCAGCCCATACAAAGTGAGAAATCGTAGTTTCCTGCGTTGAGAGGAGTGTAGTAAACGGTGGAACAAAACAGCCAATCAACAGCAAGACCGCACTTGCCGCAAGTGCAGCACAGAATGTTCGGTGGGCATGCCGTACTGACTTCCACAGTGGCTCATAGATATCAAGGAATGAGAATGAGGCAGCCATTGCGCCCATACACAATGCAATAAAGAAGACAATGCGTGCACTTTCAACAGGGACTCCATTTCCGAAAATGTACACACTGAGAGCAAGGAGGAACAGACCGGTTCCAGCTGCTGATGCTCCTATCCCCATAAGATGGTGACGAGTGAAGAGTGGCTCTGTTCGTTTATATGGCTTCTGCTGCATAGCATCGTCGCGCAATGCATTCATAGCAAACGGGAAACTCATAAACCCTTCCACAACAATATTTATCCAGAGGATTTGCGCCGGTAAGAGTGGAAGTGGCAATCCCAGAATAAGTGCACCTCCGACAAGTACGACCGTAGCCATACTCAACGAGAGTAGGTATGTCACGATGGTGCGTATATTCGCAACTGCGCGGCGTCCCTCTCGTATCGCATCCAAAATGACCCCAAAAGAGTCTTTCATCAGTACCAAATCACTCGCCTCTTTTGCGATATCAGTTCCCGTCGACAATGTGACACCGATATCAGCCGCGATGAGCGCTGGAGCATCATTGATGCCATCTCCTGTCATTGCTACTACTTCCCCTTCTGCTTGCAGCACATGCGCGAGACGCATTTTGTGCTGAGGCAACACGCGAGCAAACACTTTCGTTGTTTTGAGATGTGCAATGAGCTCGTCGTCAGTCATAGTTTCCATCATATCTCCTGTGACAACCGCTCTATCTTCTTTCGTAATGAGTCCCACCTTTTCTGCTACATAGAGTCCAGTTCCTGGATGATCCCCTGTTGCCATGACGACGCGAATGCCAGCGCTCTGTGCATCACTCAAGGCCGCAGCGACATCCGGTCGAATAGTATCTTCAAACAAAAGGAGGCCACCGAAAACAAACCCAAGTCGCTCACCATGCTGTGGGTGTACGACATCTTCGTGTATGAGTCGGTCTCGAGATGTGCAATATGCAACAGCAGTAAAACGTTTACCCTCTGCTGCTGCAAGTGATTGCTCTTCGAGGAAGAATCGTTCAAGTTCAGGCGTAAGCGGTACGGCACCTGTCTTTGTGAGCACCGACGAAGAGACTCTCAAGATATGCTCAGGCGAACCAGTGAGGTACATGCGCGCCACATCATCAGGATGATTGTTGAGTGAGATTGCGTAGCGCCGTGTCGGTTCAAACTGCATGAGTGTGACACGTCCATGACCTTCAGCTGCAAGCGCACGTATATCGATGCCATGTGCATACCCGCCCGCAATGATTGCTGCTTCAAGTGCTCGTCCATTGAAATGGAGCGCACCATCTTTTTCTTCGATAAATGCATCAGACGCGCGTACGGCGTACGCGAGCACTTCACGTTCAGTCGGACTCATCGTATCCATATTCGCCACACCGTCAGCAGTCACAATCCCAGAGAAAGACATCGCACCCGTCGTCAGTGTTCCTGTTTTATCAGTAATGATAGTCGTGACAGAGCCGAAGGTTTCAGCTGATACCAGGCGCTTCACGAGACCTCCTTTCTTGAGTATGTGCTGCATTGCTTGTGAGAGTACGACAGTCATGACAGATGGCAGACCTTCGGGCATCGCCGCTACACCAACTGCAAGTGCTACCAAGAGCATGTGGAGCATCGTCTCGCCACGCGATACACCGAGCGCAAAGATGCCTGCCGCTACAAAGGCTACACAGAGTAAAATGATACGCGCAAGACCATTGAGTTTATCCTGAAGCGGCGTTGGTCGCTCTACCATCTCAGTTGTGGAAAGCGCAAGTGACCCGAACAGAGTTTTTTCACCCACTGAGGTGACGATTGCTCGCCCATACCCTTCAGCAACGTATGTCCCTGCCCACACCATATTTGTCATATCTTGTGTGCGTGACAGCTCAGGAAGCTGATCAATCGTTTTTTTCTGCGCAGTCCATTCACCGGTGAGCGCAGACTCATTGACTGCCAGTCCGTGTATTTCAGTAACACGAGCGTCCGCTGGGACCCGTGTTCCACCAGTGAGTACAAGTACATCCCCCACCACAACATCAGACGATGGAATACTTTGCTCGGTTCCTCCTCGAATAGTCAGTGCAGTGTGCCGTGTTTGCTGCTGCAACAATGTGAAGACTTCCGCAGCACGCCCTTCTTGCCAGACACTCACGGAGAGATTGATGCACAGCGCAAACAAGATAACTAACCCATCAAGTACGTCCCCGATAATGAACGAGACAAGCCCTGCCCCAATCAATACAAGTGAAAGCGGACTCCTGAGTTCTCTGAGCACTGAAGTGAAGCGAGAGAACGACGCTCGTTCCTCAAGATTATTTGCGCCATAGTGCGCTCGGTATTCTTGTACTTGTGAGGGCGTGAGACCAGACGATGCGGAAGTGGTAAGGGTTGTGCACAGTGCTTCTACTGTTTCAGTGCTTGGGTGCGCCATGTGCCTAAGTATATATCACTGAGGATTGAGGGAGACTGCTCGCTGGTATACAATGGGGACATGTCACTCACACAATCAATTAGAGACAAGATGAAAGAGGCAATGCGTGCAAAAGATACGCTTGCAACTGATACCCTTCGTGGACTCATGGCAACATGCACCAACGAACTATTAACACTCAAACGAAAACCGACTGATGCACTCACTGACGCTGAAACACTCACTGTCATCAAGCGCCTCATCAAGCAGCGCAAAGATGCAGCTGAGCAGTTCACCACAGGTGGCCGCCCTGAGCTTGCACAGAAAGAAGATACGGAGCGTGCGATTCTTGAAGTATTTCTCCCAGCGCAAGCTTCTGAAAGTGAGATTGAGGCAGCAGTAAAGGCAAAGATTGCAGAACTCGGCGTCACTGATAAGGCAGGCGCAGGCAAGCTCATCGGTGCAGTTGTAAAGCACTTTGCAGGAAACGCAGATGGTACTGTGATTAAGCAGATTGTGGATAAGCTCCTCGCGTAACAGGACACCGTTGCTACACTTTATGCATGAGACGAACCGTGGGGCATGCTCCGCTTCGGAGCACTTATACCAGCACTAGTGTTGCGACACCCCATACGACCATTGAACGAAAACCGGAATATACTCCGGTTTTTTCTATGCTGAAACGCGGCAAGTACGCATCATACGTGACCTACCGCGATCCGTTGAGTGACCTCTGGCGTGTACATCTCTGTGAGAACGAAGCCTGCGCACATGCAGGAGTGCACATATGCTCACTTCCCATTCACCCAAAGACGGTACATCGCCCGCCGTGCGCACGCTGTGGGACAGTGCACAACCTGACCTGGCACCACATCTATCCGCAGCGCTACTTTAAGCGATTCACTCGCTTTATGCAGTACAAGCTCTCACTTTGTAGAGACTGTCACGATGACATGGAGACCTACATACCAGAGCGCCGCATCCTCCCACCTCATGAATACTTGAAAATCACACTCGTCTTTTTGAGGGGCTCAACGTAGTTTGAGAGTGGTGGTATAGTATCGCAATGCACGCCATCACCTCCGTCTGGAAAACCTATAAGCCACACATCTACGAGTACCGCTGGTATGTTGTTGGTTGTTTTTTCTTTGGAACAATTGCCCAGATTGCATCAGTGATAGTGGCGCCACTCCTCTACAAAAGAATTATCGACACTATTGAGCTGGGCACATACACACCGGCGATTGGTTCCATACTCTTCATCGCTTTTCTTGGGATTGCAGGAAGCCGCATCACGAACTGGGTCGCCTGGAGATTTTATGACTATGTCGTAGTCTACATGCAAACACGCATCATGCGCGATATTGCGGTGCGCACATTCCAAAAGCTGAGCCGTCACTCATACGAATTTTTCACACATCGATTCACTGGCTCTCTCGTTTCCTATTCAAACAAGCTCACCCGCTCCTTTGAAACACTCTTCGATTTCATCGCGTTCAACGTCTATGTTGAAGGTATACGCATCGTGCTCTCTGTTGTGGTGCTCTGTGCTGTCGCGCCAATTCTTGGCGTACTCTTTTTTGTATGGGTCGCCATTTACTTTGCAGTCTTCTACATGTTCTTCCATCGCATCCTTGAGATGCGCGACAAAGTAGCCCATGCAGAATCAAAAACGACTGGCGTACTTGCTGATGCGCTCACAAACATCCTCTCTATCAAGATGTTCGCCCGCAACAAGGCAGAACAGAACTATTTCACCGAGACCGTCGACGCTGAGACGGGCTATGTGTATGAGTCATGGGTCTATCAAAACTATGCCCGCGCAGTACAGCGAGGTATGGCGATTCTCTTTGAAATCATCGCACTCGGAGTCGCACTGTGGCTCTGGACTCGCGGCGAAATATCAGCAGGTACGATTGTGCTTTTACAACTCTACCTCTTTAGCGCATTTGAAACCATTTATAACATCACCCGTCAGATGACACGCGCGATGAATGCACTCGCCGACGCAAACACTATGTGCGAAATTCTCGCAATCGAAGAGTCAGTAAAAGACCCGAAGAAGCCCGAGCCAGTGCGCATCAAGGATGGTGCAATCAACATCTCGGAGATTACTTTCTCGTACGCAGAGAGCTCAGAAGTGTTTACCAATTTTTCTCTCACTATCCCCGCAGGTCAGAAAGTTGGGCTTGTCGGGCACTCTGGTTCAGGTAAAACAACGATTACAAAGCTGCTCTTGCGCTTTATTGATGTTGACTCAGGTGCAATTACTATCGATGGACAGAACATTATGCACGTCAAACAAGACGATCTTCGCTCGAAGATTGCCTACGTGCCACAAGATCCACTTCTCTTCCACCGCTCGATTGCAGAAAACATCTCCTATGGCCGCCCTGATGCAACACGCGAAGATATCGTGGAAGTTGCGAAGCGTGCGCATGCGCATGAATTCATAGAGCGCCTTTCGCATGGCTACGATACGCTGGTTGGTGAGCGCGGTATCCGACTGTCAGGTGGTGAGCGCCAGCGCATTGCAATAGCCCGTGCAATGATTAAAGACGCACCAATTCTCATTCTCGACGAGGCAACTTCAGCACTTGATTCAGTCAGTGAACGACATATCCAAGATGCATTCCTCGACTTGATGCGCGGCAGAACAACAATCGTCATCGCACACAGACTTTCAACGATTCAGTCTATGGACCGTATCGTCGTGTTTGAGCG
>CAYNND010000008.1:10116-62078 GCA_964398775.1 uncultured Candidatus Saccharibacteria bacterium
TCGCACACAGACTTTCAACGATTCAGTCTATGGACCGTATCGTCGTGTTTGAGCGAGGAGCTATTGTTGAAGATGGCACACACGAAGACCTCATCAAACAAGATGGCGTGTATGCAAACCTGTGGCGACAGCAGTCGAGTGGCTTCATCGAGTAGAAGTGAGTTCACATACTTTTCCCACGCCGCAGCATTTTCCGCATAGCCTCGGGTACTGTATTCCCCCATCGGATTACCTCAAGAGAATGGGCGGACCGGCGGTGAGCAAAAATACTGAATGCGCCTAGTGCCGATGGCTAAAAGCCAGATGATGTCGAAACACTATAAGGAACAGTGTTATAAATCCAGTCACAAAGAAGACAGCGCGCATACCAAAGTATGTGATGAGTACGCCGGCGATTATGAGCATCAAAACTTTTCCGAGCTGGTAAGACATTTCTGCTATCGCCGTATATTCATCCACATAGTGACCACTGTCGACAGCTGAAGAATACCCCGTCACGTTGCGTGAGAGTCGCATGACAGCATCACCAAACTTGTGATACGTATCCACCATAAAGACTTGGAATGGATTTCCAACAAACGACTTCAAAAGCCACCCTGTCATGGAGAGTATGACTCCCCATCGTACGAGCCTATCTGGTCCGAACTTGTCTATGAGGTAGCCGAGACTCATATTGAGTACGAGTATTGCAAGCAACGTGAGTGTAGTCACGATACCCACCGCGATATAGCGCTCACTCAAAAGTTCAAACAAAAAGACAGGCCAGAGTATCGTGCCGACTGCAAGCTGCGCACCATCTGCACCATACCCGATGAGAATCGCTCGATGCTTACGACTAAAGAGTGCCTTGATAGTCTCGAAGTAACCCCAGGAAAAACGCTCGTAGATATCATGCGCGTAGTAGATGGGAAAGAGTGACATGAGACAGAGCAGTGACACAAAGAGCAGTGTGTCAGAGAAACCAGTCAAAACGATCAGTATCGCACCAATAAGCGGCGTTGCGACTGATACGATTTCAAGCAAGTCTTCATACCATCCAAGGACTGCGCCGCGATGATTCTTCCCCAGCGCTTGGACGAAATCAACATGGTATGGCACCCAATAGAGCGCGTGATGGATCGCGAAAAAGATTGCAAAGAGCGCAGCAGACCATGCTGGAGAAAAACCAGGAGCAACATCATGGAGCGACAGCGCCCATACAGATATCGCCGCAAACGGTATTGAAAATGCAATAAGCGCACGCACACCAAAGCGCGCGAGCATCATCGCAGAAAGTGGAGTTAAAAAGAAAATCAAAACTGACATCAGGATGTAGATACCCAGAATCGTCGTACCGAAGAGTTGGTACAGAAGAATCGGTACGAACACATTCACAAAACCAAACGCCATCTTGAGTACAAGCCTATTTACAAGGAGCCCGCCCGCATGGAGCGAAAAAGAGCGAATCGCTTTCAGGGCAGAGACGTCGTAGTGATGCGGTCGGTGGTGCGTGCGTCTGCCGCGCGTTCGATAATGCATGCATGCATTCTAACGCAAAAAGAGTGAGTCAGTAGTGTTTACTGTGGACTACCTCAGTATCTGCACTACAGTCGATGGAGGATTATTGCATACACCCGTATCAACAATCATGAAAATACCCTCGGGAAATTGTGTCTGGATATCTTCACACGTCGTTGCGGGCTGTTGACCTGCCTGATTTGCTGATGTAGAGACGATAGGTCCAACTCGAGCGATGAACGCACGGAGATCCTCACGAAGCGGCATTCGCAGTGCAATGGTTTGATTCTTTGTGATATAGGTGAGAAGTGGCTCCTTCTGTGGACAGACAACGGATACTGCTCCTGGCCAGACGCGCTTCAAAAATGTTGCATGTTCTTCTGAGAGCTTCACTCCGCATCGCTCAACATCACGCATTGTCGCCACAAGAACAATCAACGGCTTCTCACCATCTCTTCCCTTTAATTCACGAATTTTTTGGACCGCCTCTGCATCATCTATTGAGCAAGATAGCCCATAGACAGTATCCGTCGGCAATGCATACACCATTCCCTTTTCTAGGTTTTGAATTTCTGCAAATGTGCGAACTACCTGCATAGTTTATTCTTCGTCAGCTGCACCAACCTCGAGCTCACCTGATTCAATCTTCGGAATTTTCTGCACTGCCAGCAACAGCTTGTCGAGTTTTCCAGCCATAATACCCTCAATCCCAGAGAATGATTCTTTTATACGGTGGTCAGTAATTCTATCTTGTGGGAAGTTGTAGGTACGAATCTTTTCAGAGCGGTCAGCAGTTCCTACCTGTGACTTTCTGTGTTCAGAGCGCGCAAGTGCTTCTTCCTCATCCTTTTTTTCTTGGAGTCGTGACATGAGCAAGAGCATCGCCTTCTCGCGGTTCTGTGCCTGACTGCGCTCAGATGTACAACGCACATCGAGTCCTGTCGGCTTGTGGATGATACGCACTGCTGACTCTACTTTGTTGACGTTCTGTCCTCCTTTTCCACCAGCTCGTGAGAACTCTACTTCAAAATCAGCTGGAGAGACCACAACGTTGGTACGCTTGTACATCGGCAGAATCGCGACTGAAATAGTCGACGTATGGATGCGTCCTTGCTTCTCAGTCTCAGGCACGCGCTGTACGCGGTGCACTCCAGTTTCAAAACGCATTTTTTTATAGCAATCCTTTCCTTTTATTTCAAACGAAGCTTCCTTGTATCCTCCCATCGCTGCTCGTGACTCATCGAGCGCTTTCCATGTCCATCCTTGGGTTCCTGCATAGAGTAGATATGCTTTCGCAAGCTCTTCGGCAAAGAGCGCTGCTTCTTCACCTCCTGCACCACCACGAACTTCAAGTACCATTTCATTCGGGTACTCTCGCTCTTTCACCGATGAGGCAATAATTTCCTCTATTTGTTTTGTGAGCACATCTTTCTGTGTCGACAGATCAGCAAGCTCAGCTTCAGCAAGTTCTTTCATAGATGCATCTGCCTCCATAAGTTCTGTTGCATCCTCTTCTGCCTTAGTGAGACGCTTCCACTCATCAACAAGGTACATCACCTTGGGGTCTTCTGCG
This sequence comes from uncultured Candidatus Saccharibacteria bacterium, assembly GCA_964398775.1. Classification (GTDB taxonomy): domain Bacteria; phylum Patescibacteriota; class Minisyncoccia; order Phycocordibacterales; family UBA2100; genus CAYNND01. The sequence continues at coordinate 13,187 of CAYNND010000008.1, forward strand.
TGTTTGAGTGGGTCAAATGCCATATAGATAAATCCCGCACCACCCTTTCAAGGCGTATAACGCCTGAAAGAATGATGCGGGAACGTAGTTACTTAGCCTTTTTAGCTGCAGCGCGTGCCTTGAACTTCTCCACACGACCGGCAGTGTCAACGACAGTTGACTTACCAGTGTAAAACGGGTGAGATGCAGAAGAGATTTCAACGAAGAACACTGGGTATTCTTTACCGTCAGTCCACTGTGCTTTGTCAGTAGTCTTTACAGTTGAGGAGATAAGGAAGCGCTCACCTGAGGTGTTGTCATGGAAAATGACCATTCGGTAGTCACTTGGATGTGTATCTGCTTTCATAGGGCGGCACTATACAATATCCAGCGGCAAAAAGCAAAGGTTCAAAGTAAAGGTGGCGAGCACCACATCCCGCACCCGCTAGCCTCAGTCACCACCCCCAGAAGCATCAGTACGAGGTCCGACCTTGAATAGTACAAGGTCCGACCTCGTACTAGTGGGTGAAATCTTACTGGCCGCGGATGATACGTATCTCTCGTTCGTACTTATCAACAAAACCCATCACTTCGTTTCCGTAGAATGCATATGCCGGCTTTGAGGCATTCTTCCAGCCTGCAAGGTAGCGTAGTGCTGCAAGTCGTTCAGCTGCTCGCGTCTGTGCCCCTGCACCGTTATCTTTCATGTAGAGCGCAGTTGCAAAGGTTGCCGTGCGGGCATTCCATGGGTTTGGAGGGTTCTCTCCAGTCACACTCGCAACGCGTGATTTAATCCCTTTCCATGTAGATGGAATAAACTGTCCAGGACCCATCGCCCCGCCCCATCCGTACCATGCCTTCTTCGAGACCGCCATCTTGTCTGGGTCGAGTCCGAGCTCTGCACATATTTCGATAAACACTGGTCTGTCACGTGTCGGGTGCATATCGACAGTCCACGTACCCTTGCCGACATTTTTTCCAAGATTTGTTTCCACTGTAAGAATCGCGAGGATGAGCTCGGGGCGCACTCCTGTCTGCGCACTTGCCTGGTCTGCATACTTGAGCATCGTATCAAACGTAAGTGGTCCTGATGTTGAGTCACGCAAGCTAAAGAGTGCCTGGCGCAACTGTGACGCAGTCTTTTCTTGCTGCTTGATGTATTGCTCGTACTCTTTCTCTTTTCCCTTTGTTGCTTTCAAGATTGCTGCCTTCTCTTGTTCACGCGCAACGGCCGCCTGCCGCTCTCGCTCCTGTATGACGCGCAACTCCTCATGCTCTTGCTGCTCTTCTTCAAGTCGCTGTTTTTCTTCATCGAGTGTACGTTTTGTAGTTCGTATCTCATCAAAAGTCTCACTGAGCGCATGCTGCACTGACGAAATATCATTACTTTCAGTAAAGACACTTGTCAGTGAGTCGCCTCGAAGCATCACTTCGACAAGCGTCTGATCATCAGCCTGTCGCGTCGAGCGAAGTAACTGTGCGAGTGATGCACGTGCGCGCTTTGCTCGGTCATTGAGTGCTCCGATGTGCACTTCCTTTTGCTTGATAGTCTTATCAATCGTCTTTATCTCCAAGTCGCGACGCTGGAGTGACAGTTTCGCCTCCTTCACTTTTGCGTCGAGGATTGAGAGGTCGCGCTCAATACTCCGACGTTCACTCTTTTGTGATTCAAGTTGTGATTTATTTTTTTCGATATCTTGCTCAAGAATCTTGAGCTGCTGCTGTATTTGCTCACGGGAAAGTCCTTCAAACCCTGAGTCCTGCGCATACGCAACACACGCGATACTCGCGCAGAGTGCGACCGTCATCAAAAGCTGCTCAGGAAAACGCATGGATACATAAGACTAACAAAATACACCCCAGTCGCAAGCTTGAAGGTGTGGAGCGCGATACTTTTCACGGTATGCCGATGCAAGTAAAAACCCCTCAGAGAGGGGCTTTTACTTGTGTATATAAGTTTACTGTGACTTCTTCTTGTCTGGATCAGCCGGCTTTGCTGCTGCCGCTGCAGCTGCTGCTGCCTGAGCTTCTGCAACTGCTGGGATGACATCAGGAGCAACGTTAGAGACAACCTCCTCCTTCGCTTCTACCGCTGTCGCGATGATTTCGTCCATGCCAAGTTCTGCCTCTGCACTTGCTGGAAGTGGAAGGTCAGCAACAGTGATGTGGTCGTCAATCTTTGCGAGCTTAGAAAGGTCGACATCGATATGACTTGGGAGCTCAGCTGGGAGCACCTCAATAGTCAACTCATGCATAACCTTGATGATGACTGCACCTGACTTCTCAGCCTGTGAAAGACCAACGAAGTGAAGTGGGATAGTCGCTGTAAGCTTCTTTGTCTTATCAAACGCATAGAAGTCGACGTGGAGTGCCTGATTACTCAGTGGGTGCATCTGCACTTCATGAATAAGTACTTCAACATCACTTCCAAGACCCTTGAGGGCGATAATTGTTGACTCTCCTGCTGTGCGCCAGACCTTTGCAAATTCGCGCGCAGGGATACTAATAGATTGTGCTGCGTGTTTCGGACCATAGACAACAGCAGGGATTTCCTCCTTGCTGTGCAAGATAGCCACTGAATCAGTCGCTGCACGATTTTGAGCTGTTACCGTAAGCATGGGCGGCAGTATACTGAAAAGCCAGCAAAAAGCAACTCTATATCAGCTTCACCTCACATATATTTATTGTATACACCCCCTCGCGATACCCACTGCATGCCATGATACCCTTACGGTATGGACCCCGAGACAACAGAGACCCCAGCAGAACCTCCTCCAGACCCAGCCCCGCTCACGCCTGACCCTGCTCTTACCGAAGTAGTCCCGCCACCGACTCCTGCAGCCGAAGCACCCACGAGCGACGTGCAACCAGAAACACCTCCAGAGCCACAGACAGAAGTCACTCCAGCACCAACACCAGAACCACCAGCGACAGGGACTGCAATACCACAAGCATCTGCGCCCACCGAGCGCATCTACACAGACACCGACCGAGCAAAGTCACTCTCACGCAAAGTGGCAAAAAAAGAAGCAGCACTTATAGCGCTCATGGAACTTGTCATTACGCGCCACGAACTCACCGTTGCTGAAGTTGAAACAGAGATGCGGCTCAAGAAGTCGACAGCACGCACCTACCTTGAGACCTTAGTCGAGCGCCAACTCCTTACCGTGCGTATCGATGGTCGCACACGGATATACGCACTCCCTACCTCCTCCCACAATTAGCGCTCCTGCGAAACCCTGCACGTTCAGCCCGCGCTCAGTGCAAAAGTATTGCTCGCCAAGTTTCGGCGAAATTTTTATGGTTGAGTAGTTCTTACATGTCGGCAGAAAGTATTGTTTGCCATGTCCACTCGCAGAGATATTTCCTTTGATTATACAACTCGGGTCACTCGGCGCGACATCTTCATCCACCCACCACGCCTCGCTCACTCGCAGAGCATCCATTTCTTTTTTGCAAGCCTTCCACATACCGATATCGTGACTGCGTGCATATGCGACCCCAGCAGAGATACCGGATTGATATGCGCGATTACCATGTGGTGTGAAAGTGACGAGCCCGCGCACCGCGAGGTATTCTTGCACGGTGATATATCCATCACTTGCATCAGCCTTAGGAACCATTACGATACGGAGCAATCGTCCAAACGAGTCCTTTCTCGTCTCATCAAGTACAAGCCGCAGCGGCTTTCCCGTGAGCACCTTCGTAAGTGCCTCATGCGCTTCATCTGCAAAGCATGCACCTGTTTCAGGTGCATTCACCTCAGCAAGTCGGACTGTCTCTCCAGTATCGAGCGTAAACGTATCTCCATCGATAACCTCTTGCATATACACCTTATCAGCACGTGCTGCCGTACGGTCACTCTTCTTTATCACGAGATACTCTCCATACTCACCACCACTACTCACTATCATCGCAAGTATACCAGTGATGACCGCCGCAGGATACGGAAACGTCATAATTTCACTATAATACTATGAAAATAGTTATTGCAGAGCGTCGGTAATGCATTTTTATGATAAGTGGATTAAGACTCAAAATATGATATAAATCAATTATATATGGCAAATTCAGATTTCTTACGAGCAAACAAGAATCAGCATTCCATCAAAAACTCGAAGTCAAAAAAGATGGATAAAGACATCGACAAAGCAATTCTTATTGTACTTGCCACTCTGAGGAAGAAGTACCCGAAGCTAACTTTTGAACATCAGAAAACGATGAAGCTTGCCGATATAATTGCATTACTTTCAACACAATACCCAGAACATGCCCGACGTTTTGGGAAACCACTTAGCACTAGCTTCATCAGTCCGGATGGAGGCTTTATTTTTGCTACAAATAAGCAGGGCGAGAGAAGAATTATTCTTGTTTCAGAAGTGAAACACCAAGGTACAAATGACAAGCGAAAAAAGGAAGGGTTACCAAAGCAAGCGAGGGGAAATGCTATTGAACGTTTGGGAAAAAACCTTATAGGTATAAGAGCTATTTTTAAAAACGAAGGTGTATTGCCTTTTGTTTGCTTTGGTAATGGTGACGATTTCAGTGATGGCTCATCTATAATTGATAGAGTACTGACCATGAACGACTTTTTCGCCCTAAATAAAATTTTTGTAAGAAAAGACTTTTTGCCTTTTGAGCCATCATCTATGCTTTTTAGGTATAACGCCTGGTCCGCTGAAGAAATGGCTGATATTATGCTTAAAATCTCGAAAGAAGCTATAGAATACAGGTTCGCTTAATTTTTCCTTATTAGCCACAGCAACTCTTTAACTTTATTGCTCCTGTCTCGAAGATTACGTGAGCCGCGGTAAGTGTTGTACTCCTGCTCTAACAGCTCCCAATCTCCATACTTACTTACAATTTTCTCAAATTTTTCGATTGGTATAATCCCCTCGTTATTATAGGAGATAAGTACATATTTTGCAGGTGTATTTTTTATTAGCTCATCCATAGCCCTTTCTGCGGGAGCAGTTTTATTATAGTCAGAGCGTTGCCAATCCTCTGCAATTCCACTTACCCCTTTTTGGATAGGAACGGGCTTACCGCCATTAATAATATTCAACATGAAATAGTTTGAGCCGTATGGATGCTGGTTGTATGGCGGGTCAAAATATGCAAGGTCAACAGGTTCGATTTCTTTTACAAGAATATTTGTATCCTTACAAAAAACTTTTGTTTTATTCTCGATAGTTGCAAAAATTGGTGTATCCAAAACAATTTCCCCTAAGATGCGGCTGAGCGCATTCTCTCCTGCCCCACCAAAGTGCCCTATGCCATCTCTTTTATGAAAACCTTTGAATACACCAGAAGTATTATTATGAATTGACGCCTTTATGAGAAGAGAAGAAAGGCAAAAAATCTTTAAGTCTTCATCTATTTCATGCTCAATCATGTATCTTATATTGTCTATAATCTCTGCATTTTTCCGAGTATAAAAAACTCTTTCACCTTTCTTTATTTTCTTATCGCTTTTAGGGGCATAATTTTCAGCAATAAAGTAGTCCGACTTTGTATGCTTTAACTTATTTGCGTTAAGATACTCTATTGCCTTCTCAAGTCTTGGAATATCAACATCATTTTTGTTTGTAAGATATGCTGTATTGATTGTGTGCGCATATTCTTCAAAGTCATTAGAAATTAGATCGGATGTATGGTACTTTAAAAGCCTCGCAACTACTCCACTCCCCGAAAACCCATCCAGGGCTTTAATTTTGTCTTTTTTTAAAGCAATTTTCACTTTTACAACTGCTTCATTTATGAACGGTAAAAGTCGTCTTTTGTTCCCTATGTAAGTTATTAGATGAGAAAGAAAATATTCACTATTGAAATCAGGCAAGGTATTGTATCCATATTCTGCATCAAGGTCAGCAAAGCTTATTTGTTTACTTGAGACTTTTGATTTCATATTTATAAGCTTGAAGTCTAGACCATGATATATCTTCTTTTCTGAATGTACAATTCAACCAACAATCCACCACTTCCGCAAATGTGCTCAGACAACAAAAAATCCCCAGTGGGGATTTTTTGAGAAGATTATTTCTTCTTCTTTCCTGCCTTCTTCTTTGCAGGTGCCTTCTTTGCTTTCTTTTTTGCTGCCATGGCTTTGAGTTAGCGCTGTTAACAAAGAGCTCGACCTCTACAGACAAGTATACGTGATTTTTTTTCTATCAACATTATTTTTGCATGCACCTGTGAATAACTTTTCTGTGTCTGAAAAATAAAATTATCCGCGTACTTCATTTTCCTTCCATGTAAAAACAAAAATAAAAATGATACACGTGGTGATTGCAGAGAGGATACAGTAGCGACACCATGCGTTAATCACAAATGCTTGCAGATACGTAAAGTATGCAGATGAGAGCAATCCTGCAGTTGCATAGAGCATGAGTGCACTGTGGTATGCAATTATTTTTTCCAGATACGCGCGCAGCGCATGGGTGCGCACGAAGAGAAGTACGATGATGCCGAAATAGAAAATAATCCCGAGGAGTGAGAGCGGAATCCCGAACACGACAGAGAGCGGCGATGCTGCAACGATGTTGCAGCCACCTGACGCACCACAAGAGAGTGGCTCCCCTGAGATACGATGTGCAAACAGGTAGAGCGCATCGACCAGTCCGATGAGCGCTGCAATCATGATGATAAGTGTACGATACAGTGTATTCATAGGTACAGTATACCCTAGAGCAGCCTGAGTCTCATTGTGTATAGAGTGTTAGAGCGCTGAGCGTACTGCGTACAAAAGTTCTGCTCGAAAGACTGCATCACGGACGCGGTCACGAAATGCGCTGTCTGTCTTCATCACCTTGAGTATCCGTGTATGCGCTGCACGTGGGTCAGGTGGAATCACGATGAGGTCTGCCCCCGCCTTAAGCGCTTTCACACTTCTATCTGAATACTTGTTGAGCGCACCCATCGCCATTGAGTCAGTGACGATAAGACCATGAAATTCTACTTTCTTCCGCAAGAGGTCAGTCATGATACGTGATGAGAGTGTGCTCGGGAGTCCACCAGTATCCCATTCCCCGCCGCTCACGATGATATGTCCCACCATAACTACAGGTATGCCATGCCCTGACGCATTCATAAATCGATTCAACTCATACACATTTTCAATCGAAACAACTTCTTTGTGTGAATCCTTCACGATCTCACCATGCCCTGGAAAATGTTTCGCAGTTGGAATAATCCCATGTTGCCACATAACCGTGGCGAACGTGTCAGATTTTTGTGATGAAGAACCTGTCACCTCAGTATACATACGGTTGCTCATAAAACTTTTCGAGCGATCAACGACATATGACTGGTCATAGACCGGTGCAAAATTGAAAAAGATGCCTGCATTCACAAGACCTTGTGCAATAGCTGTTGCGCTCTCTACGTTTGCAGTATCTGTCAAAGTGTCAGTATTAGGGACACGAATTGATGGCATCCGGTATTGCATCAGTGTTGGCTCTGCATCAAGTGCGACCATCAGCGTCACACCTGTTTTGGGACATGCCTTGGTGTACGCTTTTTGTACTGTCTGCACAAGCGTCTTGCTTGTGTCACTACGCAAGATAACGTAGGAGCGAGCACGTATATCGCAAAGCAATTTTCCAAACGTTTCTGGTTTTACTTTTTTCTCAAACGACGGCATGAGTACCGCTCCCGCGAGTTCTGCATTGGAAAAAGCATCAACACGTGCTTGCACGTGTTCTCTGAGCTGTGGATCGCGTGACTGCGGCTCCCAGTCTATATGCACTGCAGAATCCTCAAATGAGCCGTACAGTTTTTCTGTTTGCGCAGATACGTGTGCAGTACTCAGTGCAACAATCAGCAACATCAAAGAGAGTTGTGACTTTTGAAGCATACTATTGCAAAACAAAGACCGCCTTCACTGAGAGCATGACATCTTTCTCTTTTGTTGAAGTGTCATATTCTCCGTAGTCTGAGACTGCTGTCGAGTCTGGTGCCATGACCTGCACTACACCATTGTTTGCACTCTTCATTCTCCCGACGCTCTGCCCCATCGCTCCTGCGATACTCTCTGCGCGCTTCTTCGCATCTTCAATCGCCTTCCCGATAAGCGTGATGCGTAGTTCAGGCAAGTTTGAGATGAGGTACTGCGGCTGCTGCGCATTGAAGCGAATATTTTTCTGCGCAAGTACTATAGTGTTTTGTGATGCAGTCTCAACAAGTGCAACTGAGTGTGTCGTGACTGAGACATTTTGCCGTACCATGACTTTTCGTATCTGCCTGCCCTCACCGTTGTCTTGGTAGTGGTCTCCTGTCATTGTCGGCTGCACCTCTATATCTGACTCTGCGAAACCTTGTGCGATGAGAAACTTCTTCACTTGCACCATGTCCGCTGCGACTTGACCGAAACCGCGTGCCACATCTGCATCAGTCTCCACGATACGTTCGATGTCCATGCCCCACTTTGCGGTATCTGCTGTCACACGCTGCTTTGTCGAGCCCGTTACTGAGAGCGTGTTATCGAGTGCGCGGATGCGATACAGCGTGAATGATGCGACCATTGCTGCGAGGATAAGTGATGCACCCAAGATGAGCGCAAATGAATTTTTCTGAATATGTTCCATATTGCTTAATTGTACCATAGCCATCTAGACTCCTGCCTGCCACAACTTTACTGCATCCATCGGATAGACAAGCATGAGGATATTCAAGAAGAGATTATCGTGGATGAGATACCCCACGACGACCTCCATGATGATGAGCAGTGCAAGTACAATAGGCCAGCGCATGCGCTCCGCCGCAAGATATCCAAGAGTCGCTGCGAGCACATCACTCACTGAATTAATCACACTGTCACCAAAGTACGAGAGTGAGATAGTCGCTTCTCGATATCGGTTAATGATGAAATCAGTATTTTCAAGGACCTCCCATCCCATCTCGATACCGACTGCAAGCAAAAGTCGCTGCGTGACGGAAAGGTATTTTCTGAGTGGATATAAAGCCCAGAAAAATATAAATCCATGGATGATATGGCTGAACGTATACCAATCTGAAATATGCTGAGAATTTTCAGAGCTCTGCACGATACCGTGCCAGAGCTTTACATATCCGCCCGAGTATATGAGCGGCTGCCCCATCACCGTTAAGATAAGCGCATGCACCACATGGCATGTTCCGACAAGTAACCATGCACTATGCGTGCGCATCCATGTGTTCATACGAGTAGTGTACCTGATTATCAGAGCGCGGGCTACGCGTGATGGTGGTGAGCGTGACCATGTGGATGATCATGCGCTTCAAACTGAGGAATATTTTTCCGCCCGTACAGTACGTATACAGCAAGTGCAGTAGTGAGAGGAACAGCAAAGATGAGTCCGATAGAGCCAACAAGCGCACGCACAATTTCAGTCGCGAAGTATTCGATATTTATGATACTCAAAAGCGGTGTTTTATTTTGAAACATCAGCATGACGCTCGGAAGCGCGACACCGACATACGCAAGCACAAGTGTGTTCACCAGCGCGCCGACATGTGCCCTGCCGACACGAAGCGCTCTGCGGTACAGTTCAAATCGAGAAAGTGTCTTATCTGTTGTATACAACTCACTGACGACGGCAACCTGCGTGATTGCGATATCATCAAGCACACCAAGCGCGCCGATTATCATACTCGCGATGAGCAGGTTAAAGAAGTTGAACTGACCTTGCACCGCATTGAGGTCGAGATATGCCGCGACTTCATCAGCTTTTCCAGTCAGTGAGGTACCTGAAGATGCAAGAAATGCGAGGATAGATGTCACGATGACTGCCCCGACAGTGCCTGCGAGCGCTATCGTCGAGTGCATGTTGAGTCCATGGGTTGAATAGATAGCAACCGCAAGTATGAGCGAACCGACCAGTGATGATATTATGAGTGGGTTGTATCCAGCCACAAGTGCAGGGATGAGTATGGTCACGATGACAGCGATACTGATACCGAGTGCGACGAGCGAACGAGCACCTTCGAGTCCACCGAGTGCGACTACGCATATCGCAAAAAAGAGAAAGAGGAAGAGGAGTTGAGGCTTTCGCTCTACATCAAAGACCATGTACGTCTCCACTTCGTTCATATCTATGAAGTGGTTCAGGTAAAATCGCTGTCCTTCTTTGAGGATAATATAGTCGTTATCGAACATCACTGTCTCACCTTTTCTATCTCCATCAAGAATCTCAACTCGCACGGTCTGGCCCTGCATAGTACGCCCTTCATATATAGGACGTTCAAAGGTCTTCGTGATTTCTACGACTTTCGCTTTATAAGTATGTACCTGATCCTGTACGAGTTCCTGAGCGCTCGCAGCAGTAGCGCAGGCAGAGAGCCCCAAGAAGACACCGGCGATTATTTTGAACATCGTTTGCATACTCCAAAGAATTCTAACGTATGACTGGTAATATGCGAAAACTGTTTCGAGTGCGTGAGCACATGTTTGTACTCATCTCCCTCATGACAATCGAGTGTTTCTTCTCGAGTACCACACTCGACACATGAGATGTGGTGATGGTGGTGCTCAGCTCCCTGATACTCATAATATGCCTTACCTTCTCGAAAATCGAGCTGCTGCACAAGGCCTTTCGCAACGAGCTGCTTCATAACTCGGTAAAAAGTAACGTAGTTCACCGTAGCACCAACCTTTTTCTGCAATACATCAACAGACAACGGCCGTTCGATTTCCATGAGGTGCGAAAGGATCAGTACGCGAGGCTGCGTGATAGACAAGCCTACGGATTGGAGTGCTGCGGTTGCCGCTACTACTGACTGTTTTTTCATGGTGTAAATAGTGTAGCACATGCCTTGCCGCGCATGAGTGCATACTTACATATTTGCAACTAAGTTGCAAATAATATGTTTATGTGTAGTATGCTCACTATGTCGTTTAAACATTTCATGAGTATTCTTTTAGTAGCTTGTATTCCAGCGGTAGGGTTTGCGAAGGTACCACCTGGCTGCCCTGTTACAGCGCTTCAGAAAAATCTGCGCGTGGGAAGTCGCGGAGCGGATGTCACAGCGCTTCAAACATTTTTAAAAACAACACAGCCGTCCCTCCCTGCCACTGGCACATACGGCAAGATGACGCGGGACGCGCTCACACAGTTTCAAAAAAAGAACTCGACAGATATTACAAAAATAGGGGTATTTACTGCTGGCGTATTTGACCTGCCGACACGAACATTTCTCAACGCATACTGCGCTGAAGTTAAAAGCGTTGCAGTTGCGCAACCACATCTCAACGTTACTACGGAGCAAGTGCAATCACGAAGTATCCCTGGTGGCGCACTGCGCATACCATTCACTACCGTACAAGTGCGCGCTGAAGGTGCACCAGTTACAATACACTCTATCGTCGTAGAGCGAACAGGACTTGGTAACGATGGCGCATTTGAAAGTGTCGTACTCCTTGATGCAGACGGTGAGGTGCAATCCGATGAGCGCATTCTCAACTCCATGCACACAGCGACAATACCATTTGACCTCACACTGCAAGCAGACGAGGTAGCAACGATTACTGTGGCTGCAAACATAGGTGAGCTTGATGACTATGGTGGTCAGATGCCAACATTTACCATACGTAGCATTGAAACAACGTCTGAGGTTCGCGGTCTTCCTGTCACAGGTGCCGCACACACATTGGTGAGTGGTCTCACTATAGGCTCGATGCTCTTCAGTCGCTCAGTTGATGATCCAGCATTCAATAAGACACTCTACATTAACGACAGAAACATCATCTTCTCAGGCATTCGAGTGACTGCAGGTAGCGCAGAATCGCTCATCCTCTCAGGTATTGCATGGGAGCAAAACGGGAGCGCAGGAAGTACAGACATTAACAATGTAACAGTCGAGGTAAACGGTCAGTCATTCCCCACTGAAGTAGAGGGACGAGAATATGCGGCCACCTTTGGTGACGGCATTCGCATCCAGAAAGGCATGTCAATTTCAGTACTTATCAAGGGTGACATCACAGGGAGTGGTTCTGGTAGAACAGTTCGCTTTGACCTTGCGGGACCTGATGACGTAACTGCGCGAGGACAACTCTACGGCTTCTATGTTGAGGGTTCACCTGAGTCACACACGGACACATCGGGAAACGCAGTATTCCTGACGAGTGACGGCACGACCGACGGTGAGAGCCTCAACCCATTCTATAAGGGCTCGGAGTTCACCATCTCACCTGGCGCATTTAATTCGATAACAAAATAATTCGTAATAAGAAATAAAATATGCTAGAAAGTAACTCTATGGTATTCATTGGTGGACTCATACTACTACTTCCGTCACTTGTTGGTGGTGCATTCTGGATTTTTGGATTGCAGAAAAAACTTGAGCACAACACGCACCAACTCCTTGCATTTGCGCTTGGTGTCTATGCGATAGTCACCTACTCCATGGCAGAAGAAATGTACCATCACGGTGAACCACTGTTGATGACTGTTGTCGCCGCAGGAATATTTGGAGCACTCGAACTATCAAAACGTTTTTTCCAAACTCACCACCATCATCATGCTGAAACTGACCACGACCACTCTCGCAGAGATGCAGACTCTATCCTCACAGCAGATGGTGTACATAATGTCACCGACGGAATCGTCATCGTGCCAGCGTTTGCGATTAGTCCCGTCATAGGTTTTGCAACAACTGCGAGCATCTTCTTTCATGAAGTTATTCTTGAGTCAGCAAAGTATATTATCCTCCGTGAGGCTGGGTACAGCCAGAAACAAGCGTTACTCCGCAGTTTTCTTGCAGCGACAACGGTATTCATTGGAATCATCCTTGCACTCTTCCTCTCAAACGCAGAAATATTTGAGCCATTCTTTTTTGCGATAGCGGCAGGTGCGGTGCTCCACGTGGTGCTGCGCGACCTATTCCCCGATGTCTTCCTCCATGAGCACAATACAAAAGCATTGGTAAAATCAATTGCAGCTGCATGCATTGGTGCAGTAACATTGCTCGCAGTGCAGTGGGTACTCCCACATGAACATGAGGGAGAGGGTGCCCACGATGACCACATCGAGATGAACATTCACACAGAGAGCCACTAGCCTTTCAGTGCCTTCGCAATAGTCGCTATATCTTTCTTGCTGTGTTGCGGAAAGTTACCGATGCGCACTTTCACATCTTTATCTTTGTTGTAACCCGATGCGATGAGAATCCCCTTCTTCTTGATAGCCTCAATAAGCGGCTTTGAACCAGCTGGAGTATTCGCCACGATGACTGTCTCAGAACGCCACGCTTTGTTTTTGATTGATGGGGAGACTATCTTTGATGATTCGATTGCTGCATAGAGGAGCTTTGCTTTTTCTTTTTGTTCCTTACGGATAGTCGCGATGCCTTTCTTGAGCATGACCTTGATATCTTCGTTCAAGAGGTGCATGAGGAGCACATTCGGTGTCTCAAGCGTCTTGTGTTCTCTACCCTGCTTCACGAGTGAGGGGAATGAGTGAAAGAGTCCATTATATGTACCTTCTGAAAAAATACCTTGAGAAAACTGCAGCGCCCGTGGCGAAAGCATGCCGACACCGAGCCCTGCTGGCAAGCCCATACCTTTCTGCACTGAAAAGAAAGTGCAGTCCATGCGCGCGACAGGAATATCCGCAGTCGGTGAAGATGAAACAATATCGATTGCAAAAAGTGCATGCGGGAAACGGTCACAGAGTGATTCGATAAATGCCTTTGGCATCTGACTCCCGACACTTGTCTCAGAATGTGTCAGGAAGACAAGCTCCGGTTGCGCATCGTGCGGTATATCGTCAAGAGAAAACGAGCCGTCAGCACGCGCATCGACACGCACCGCTTTCCTTCCTGCTGTTTTTGCAAAGATATACGCGCGCTCAGCGAAGTTCCCAGGGACAAGGTGGAGCGTCTCTTTTGTCGACATGTTTTGAATCACGCGCTCCATAAACTCAGTCGCAGAACCAAGGAAGACAGTATCGAAATCCTTCGGTGCCTTAAATAGTTTTTTTACATTCGTGGTGAGCTCAATGTACATCTCTGTAAAGTATGCGCTGCGATGTGACACTTGGTGCACATCTTTTTTGAGCGCTTCAGTTAGATGCTTATTGAGTAATGGATGATTTTGCGTTGGACCTACAGTGAAATATTTCATGATGTTTAGATAGAGATAGTAAGTGAGAAAATATTTAGAGTAGCCGTGCGGCAATAGTTCCAGGAATAGCAGCGAGCGCCTCCATAAGTGCCACTGATGATGTACCTTCAAAGTCCGTCAGTGCATAGCCAATAAGTTCATTTGTCTTAAGTGATTGTCCCACAACGTTTATTTTTCGTGCTGCGAGTTCTTGGTTTATATGCGCAAGCATACCAGGAACATTTTTATGCACATGCACAAGTCTAATTGAGCGTGGGCTGCGTGGCATCTGTATTTCTGGGAAATTCACAGACAGCGGTGTCATGCCGTTATCGCGATACTCGATAAACCGTGTGCCGACATACTGACCGATACTGTACTGTGCTTCTTCAGTCGAACCACCAACATGCGGCGTAAGTATCACATTTGAAAGCCCCTGAAGCGGTGTCTTAAACGACTCATCATTACCACTTGGCTCATGAGGAAATACATCGACAGCAGCACCTGCGATGTGACCTTTCCGAAGCGCTGTCGCAAGCGCGTCAATATCCACCACGTGTCCACGACTCAAGTTCAAGAGATAACTTCCCTGCTTCATCGACTTGAGCGCCGCAGCATCGATGATGTCTTTGTTCTCCTTTCGTCCGTCAACGTGCATCGTCACGATGTCTGCCCAGGCAAGCAGTGCTTTTTGCGACTTAAACTTTTGCGCATTCCCGAGCGCAAGCTTTTCTGCGATATCATAGAAGCCCACCTGCATACCAAGTGCTTCTGCGACAACAGAGAGTTGTGAACCGATATTTCCGTATCCAACGATTCCGAGTTTTTTACCGCGGATTTCATAGCATCCTGCTGCTGATTTATCCCACACTCCTGCGTGCGCATCACGACTTTTGTCGGTTACTTTTCGCAGCAGCATAATCATCTCGCCCACAACAAGCTCCACGACAGAGCGCGTATTTGAGTACGGCGCATTAAAGACCGCAATACCA
Organism: uncultured Candidatus Saccharibacteria bacterium; assembly: GCA_964398775.1. Lineage (GTDB taxonomy): Bacteria > Patescibacteriota > Minisyncoccia > Phycocordibacterales > UBA2100 > CAYNND01. The sequence goes on from CAYNND010000008.1 coordinate 28,235, forward strand.
CGCTTCGTGCACGCATCAGTATCTATCTGGTTGGTACCGATACAAAAAGCACCGATCGCCTCAAGTGCATCTGCAGCTTCGAGTACTTCAGATGTAACTTTTGTTTTTGAGCGGATACCGAGATACGAAACGCCTTTAACTGCTTTCACGAGCTCGGACTCACTCATCGCCTTTGGATGGGTTGTCACTTCAAATCCATTTTTTTTCAAAAGCGCGACAGCGTCTGCATGGATGTTTTCAAGGAGTAGTATGCGCTTCTGTTGTTTTTTTGGTTTCATGTTTTGGGAAATGGTACTCCTAATAACCTTTGTTTTCAATGAGCCGTTCTAAGAGCTGCATTGGGAAGAGTGGTGGCACTTCGGCTAGTCCTTGGTGATACAAAACAGTTGAGGCGGTGAGTCCTGGGAGTGTATTGATTTCAATTACTTTGATATCTCCCGTACGCAGATGCAAAAATGCATCGATACGTGCATACCCCACTATCCCCATTCCCTGTGCAATCGCCTGTATATGCCCTCGCGCACGTGAAAGCGCACGTGCATCCACAAGCGACTTTGGTGGTGGCGTAATATTTATTCCCGTTCCTCCTTGAAACTTTTCTTCGACCGAAAGTACCTCACCTTCAGCGATGGTGATACTCGGGTTGAGTGCATGTATTCCAGTTTTGGTTCCAAGGACGCCGACTGTTACCTCTACCCACCCTGTTTTGGGTGCATGCTTTATGCGCGCATCGACGACGCGTAGATTATCTGTTTCTACAAACGCTTCAAACAACACTGCGTCCATACGAGTTTGTGGCATTTCGACGATATCTCGCTGATTCGTAAACGTTCCCTTGGGGACCGAGGTGATACCACCGCGCATACACGCGACATACGCTTTCAAATCCTCAGGTGAAAAGAGTCGCACGACACCAGATGAACATCCGTCACCGATGGGTTTCGCGATGAGTGTCTTGGTCACCAGATGAGTCGTGAGTTCATCCCACAGTGCAACACCATCTACAGAAAGGAGTGTGTCGCGTGGACGAATGACTCCGTCGGTAGTTGTCACACCTTCAATATGCAGTGCGCGGATGCGCGCCGCTGTTTCGTGTTTATCCATGCAGACACGGGATACTGCACTTGAAGAGCCATTGTGTTTGATTGAGCGACTCTCAAGGAGTGATTGCAGTGTCCCATCTTCTCCTGGTCCTCCATGGAGTGCAAGAAAAACAAAAGGTGCAGTTCCAAGAAAATGCTGCAATGTCATGCGCTCAGGGATAGTGGATGTTTCAGTCGCATCACCTGCTTTGAGAGCCAATCGTCGTCGTACTCCCACCTCAAGGTGCTTGAGTCGTGCTAAGTGTGACTCAGCTTGAGCACAGTTCTCAAGAATCTCTTCCACAGTATGGTTGAGCGTATACGCGTATGGCAATTTCCATACATGCTCAGCGCCATCAAAAAGATACAGGGTCGGTTCATAGTGCGCTGAGCGGCGCAATTTTAACCATACATTTGTTCCACTCATGAGTGATACTTGTCGCTCAGACGTTGCGCCACCGCAGATAATTGAAACAGGTTTTCTCTGTTTTTTTGAAATCTGCTTTGTTTCATCTATCCATTCGATACCGTAGCGCTCGCAAGAGCGTGCGACGATATAGCGAAGCGTATCGCGATGTGAGAACCCAACGCGTGACATCTGCTGGAAGAGAAAACTATTCTGTTCCATGCCTGAGACTGGATTGAAATCCGAAAACCAAATATTCCCATCTGGCATCACCCATCCATCAAACCGAGCACAATCTTTCATTCCCAAGAGTGAAAAGAGTTGTTCTGCCTGCGTCTGGATTGTCTCTATCACATCATCATCAAACCGTGGTGGGCAGTGATACGTCACTTGTCGCGTTGGCAAATACTTTTTTCTAAAATCAAATACTTGGTGCTCTGCGTAGTCAGTTTCAATTTCAGTTGGAAGTATAGCAACGGGAAGATTGCATCTGTTCTGCACAATGATTGTCGTAAACTCAACACCTTGGGCAAATGGTTCAATCACGACACGAGTATCCATCCGCTTTGAGAACAAGTGCTGCACTCTATCGAGCGCTTCAGCGGCAGTTTGCACTGAGAACACGCCGATACTTGAGCCACCGGTCGCAGGTTTTACAATCGCTCGCTGGATGCCATGCTTCTTGAAAAAGGCATCTATCAATTTCTTGTGATCCTTTTTATGGATCTGTACGACGAGGGATGGGAGCGTAAAGAAACCATGACCACTCACAAATGTATTTGCATTGAACTTATCAAACGCTCGTTTACATGCAGCAGCTGATGAACCGACAAACGGTATCTTATGCTTTTCAAGAAATGCCTGTATCTGTCCATCCTCTCCAAAGGGGCCATGCATCGCAGGAAAGACAATATCAACACTCTTTAAGAGTGTAACGAGCTGCTTTGTGTTCAATGTTCGCGCAGTAGATTGCAGTTTAAAATCAAAATCAGACGGCGTGTTCGAGTACAACTGAGACGTGGAGATATGGTACGCTCGTTTCTGTTGGTCAAAATAGATAGGGACAATCTCCGTCGTATCACTTAAGAGGTGGTCAAGCACCGAGCGGGCTGAGTTGAGCGATATTCCTCGCTCGAGCGATGGCCCTCCACACAGGACCGCAACTCTGTTTTTTAATTTTTTCACAAAAAAATAAATATAAAATAATTAGTATATAAGCCAAAAAAACTTATATAATTAAATTATTGTATATTCAATACTTTTTTTTGCAACTTTATTTATTCACCCATTCTGCCAGTGCATTAAAATTTTCCACTACGCTATCCGCTACGGCGCACACGGCTTCACGCTGCGCATATTCTGTATAGGCGATAAATGCGTCGACTCCGCCGAGTCGCTTTGCTTCATAGTCAGTCATACCATCCCCCACCATGACAGCAGGCCGTGCCACATTGAGCGCTAGTATCTGCTGCGCCTTTCCACCTGCGCGACACGTCGGTCGCGACGTATCAAGTCCAATCACCGCACCACTACCATCGTAGACAAAGGCATTGGCAAAGACATGGTCTCTCGGTACTCCAAGCATGTCAGAGACTGGATATATGAGTTCTGAAAAACCACCCGAGACAATATAGCAACTCACTGACTCTTGTTTGAAGAATGGACTGTTTCTCGCAAATGAAGGTGAGAGGTACGAAGTCATACGCGGAATCAGCGCGTCGATATGTGCCTTAGTGAGTGACACGAGCGCCATTCTGCGGCGAAAACTTTCCTCAAGTGGAATTGCTCCTGTCATACCCAGATTTGTCACCTCTTTGATAGCAGCAAGTATCTCCTCCTTTTGGGTTGAGTCAGCGAGAGCAACTTCCGCAAGCATATCAAATGTCTCAATACTTACGACGGTACTATCAAAATCAAATATGACTGAATTGTATCGCATGGGAGCATAGTATCACTTTTTCCATGCTACACTACCGCGCATGTCACTCGAAGAAATCACTGTCGCCTTCTTACCACTCCACTTTGTACTTCTATTATTTATTGTATTTACGAGCCCTGAACACCTCTGGATTTCCTTTGGACTATTTGTGACACATCTTGCTGCAGGAATATTTATTTCAACTCTTGGTTAGCATCACGCTCTGATGATATAGCGCTCGATATCAGCTCGAGTGCCGCCTATTTTTTTACCCGGATTAAAGATGCTATCTGGGTCAAAAAGCTTTTTGACTGCAACAAACAAACGGTATGTGCTCGGTCCATAGAAATCAGCAACGAATGGGGTGCGTATGATTCCGTCACTGTGGTCAGCTGACATGTGCCCACCGAGCGAGTCTACGAGTGCAAACGTCACTTCACAGAGTTCTATGATGCGCTGTGGCGTCTGCGGGTCTGCCATATCAAAGAGCGGAATGATGCGCAACGCTCCATCGCCTATGTGCCCATGGTATCCATACTGTATGTCGCGCTCTTCAAGGATGTGCATCAGCTGTGGAACTAGCTCATCAAAATGTTCAATCGGTACGATGATATCTTCAATGCACGGCACTGCATGCGTTGTGCCTTTGACGCCATCACGGAGCACACGGAAACTTGAGCGACGAACTTTCCAGTAGTTATCAGCATGCGCCTCATCCTCAACGACATGTGCAACGATACCTTTCCGTGTGAGCTCAGACATGCAGAGATATGCGATTCGCTTCGTATCATCAAGTGAACTTTCGGCAAACTGCGCAAGTATCATCAAGTGGGATTTCCCCATGACATCGGCAATTGCCGCCGTCTCCTGTGGGAGAAAGGCTTTTGCATACTCATAGGTGTTTGCGTCAAAGGTCTCACATCCTTCTGGGTGGTGTGCCATGACTGTCATGAGTACAGAAGGAAGCTTTTCCAAATCAGGCACGGGAACAGCAAGCAGCATCTTATGTGATGGGAGTGGCACAAGCTTTAAGATTGCTCGTGTCACGATACCAAGTGTTCCCTGTGCTCCTATAAAAAGCGCGGCAAGATTGTATGTACCTGATTCGATATCATGAACTCGCTCAAGACGATACCCGGTCGCACACTTTGAAACCTGACGCACCAGTGGAGCGATGCCCTTTTGCGCACCAAAGAGTATATGCCCGAGCTCGCGATAGAGCTCACCTTCAAACGTATCTCTTTCTTGACGCTCTTGAAATTCAGACTCAGTAATGACACCGAACTCGTATTCGTTTCCGTCACTCAAGACCACCCAAACCTTCTCTATGTTATCGATTGTAGCTCCAAACCGAACACTTTTTTCGCCCGATGCATTGTTTCCTACCATGCCACCGATACCACAAACATCCTTTGAAGACGTGTACGGAGCAAACATAAGTCCATGTGCAGAGGCAATCTTTTCTATATCTCGATAGTATGCACCCATATCTACCTCTGCATGGCGTGCTTCAGGCTTTATAAGTATTTGGTGCATGTGCTTCTTCATGTCCACCACTATCCCTGTGGTGAGAGATCCCCCACTCATACAGGTACCGCCCGCTCGAGGGGCGAGCACGTAATTACCTGGTGCATTTTTAACCAATGTTCCAAGCTCATCTACCGTTCGTGGATAGACAATCGCCGTTGGACGAACTTTAAACACGCTGGAGTCGCGTGATGCCTCATCGATAAGTGCTGTTTCGAGCGAGTAGTCAAAGTGGTGCGCATCAAGAAATTGTATGACCTGCATCTATGCATGCTACCACGCACAGACTGATGACATGACGATTGTTGTACACAGACTACCATCCTCGCATTTGTAATATAAATATGAGACCATACGCACATGCATACATCGACTGTACGTGGACTTATTACAGGTTTTTTTGTACTCAACTTCTGTGCGATTCTGGCCATCTGGTATACCCAGTCAGGATACCTCTTCACTGACGGGCGCCCAGGCAATGTATGGATAGCGCTCGGCAGACTCACGGGACTGCTTGCACAAGCAGCACTCTTGGTACAAATCCTCCTTATCGCACGCATCAGTTTCATCGAACACTACTTTGGACATGACAAGATGAACAAAGTCCACCGTAACCTCGGATTTTGGCTTTTGGCATTCTTCCTGTCTCACCCAGTATTGCTATTGCTTGGCTATGCGGCACGCACAGAACAGGGCTACGCAGCTCAGTTCATGAGCTTTATCAATGACTGGCACGATGTTGGCAACGCTGTGTTTGGAGTACTCCTCATGGTGATTGTCGCACTGAGTTCTCTCAAGCTCTTCCGCGCACGAGTACGCTACGAAACATGGTACGGCATTCACTTTTTGACATACATCGGAGTATTCATGGTATTTGGCCACCAGACAAATAATGGTGATGTATCAGATGGGCTCGCACTTACCTACTGGCTCCTTCTCAATGGCGTAGTTGGTGCGCTCTTTTTGTTGTATCGCTGGATACGACCTATATACATGTCACGCAAGCATCAGTTCCGCATCGAAAAGCTTGTGCAAGAAGCGCCTGGGATTACTTCGCTCTACATTACGGGTAAGGATATGAAATCGTTTCAGTTTGAAGCTGGCCAGTATGCACACATCCGATTCTATGATAGAAATCCTCGTTCTATTATGGAACGACTTGCGCTCTTGTTCCCACACCCATTTTCTTTTTCAAAAGCATATGATGGAACATCACTTCGCTTTACCATTAAAAGTCTTGGTGATTTCTCGCAGCTCGTATCTACACTGACACCCGGGACACGTGTCACTATCGCTGGACCGCTGGGACGATTTACGAAGCGTGCAGCACAAACTGACAAGTTTCTCCTTATTGCTGGAGGTATTGGTATCACTCCACTTCGCGCTCTTGCAGAGCAGCTCAATACTGAACAGAAAGATGTAGTGCTGCTCTACAGCGCTCGCACCAAAGCAGATTTGGCATTAGTCAACGAAATCAAAGCATTCACTAAAGTTAAACTCATCTGCTGCTGTGGCGATGCGACACCTGAGGAAGCACCAGCGATCATCAATGGCATGCTTGATGCAGCAAGACTCAAGGAGCTTGTCCCTGACCTCCTCGACCGCGATGCATACGTCTGTGGACCACCAGCGATGATGGACGGCATGATTGCCGCGCTCCATGGTCACGGTGTTTCAAAAGGGCGTATACACTTTGAAAAGTTCAGCTATTGAGCATGTACCTAGAATGTGCCCGCACGCACGAAGGACATAGCATCCAAGACAAGATACGTTCGAAATGCAGCATCCACTGCAGCCTTTGAAAGACTTAGTACACGTTCCTCATCGTGTTGTATTGTTGCAAGCGGAAGTGCATGTACTGCAAGCATTGCAAGCTCATCAGCAAGACCACCATTTGAAGCGCGGCTCTGTGCAATATACTGCACAAGAGCATGTTTCCCTTGTTCAATTTGAGCTTCAGTAAATCCATCTGCTTTAACGCGTGCATACTCATCTCGAACTGCCTTCTGGAGCGCATCCATATTCTGTGGAGCTGCTGTGGCACGTACACTCCAAGACGCAAACTCATCAACTGCAGAAACGGCAAGCGACGTACCGATGCCATAACTCAATCCTTCTTTTTCACGCACACGTTTCATCAGTAGTGAATTCATACCATCACCACCAAAAAGATAATCAGCAAGAAGGAGCGCATGATAGTCAGGATTATCCTGTCTCATTGCAAAATCAAGATTTCCGGCAATATTTGCATCTGATTTTTCCGGGATAGCTATAGTTTCTTGTATCACATCTGTGACCATCTCGCCTGCAGGAATCCGTGTATACACGACATCATTCTTCCATGCAGAGAAGTATGTCTGTAGCGCAGCTATGACACGCTCAGGTTCATACTCACCTACTATTGCGCCATGTACATTGTTTGCACTATAAAATGTCTTCCAGAAATCCTCTATATCTTTTCGCCGTATTGTTTTGAGTGCTGCACGCCGCTCAGTACGGGAAGTATACGAACGAATATCATCCTGAGGAAATGGGAGTGCATGTTCCATGAGTCTGTCTTGCACTCGAGCGCCAGTATCCTGCTCTTCCATATCAATTGCCTGGATAAGCCCACGAATTTCACGCTGCAATTGCGCATCAGTAAGCTTCGGATGTTGGAGCACCTCCATGCCGAGTGCAACCGCATCGAGAAATGTTTCTTTTTTTGACTCGATAGAGAGCATCACCATGTTAGCTGAGCCGTTGACTTGCACGCTTGCATCGAGTCGGAGTTGCTCATTTTGAATGTCTTCTTCCGAGAGTCGATGCGTCCCCTTCATGAGCATCATAGCTGCAATAGATGCGACATGCTTCTTACCTCGCAGCGACGCAAGTGAACCAAACTCAAACACAAATGTGGCAGCGACTCTATCACCGCGAGTATCCTTTGGAACGAGATAGAACGTGCCCCCTGCGATTTCCTTTTTTTGTGTAGCGCGCACAATCGCTGCAGCAGCAGTATCAAACGATGCACCGCCTGAAATTACTTGCTGCGGTGCCTGTGACGCACGCTGTTCTATTTCCTCATCAGTTGCCCTCAATAGAGCGACAACGTGCTGTGATGTCCCTGGTACATAGCGCCCCGTCACACGATTACTTTCAACAAAGTACAGCTTCGCGACACGTTTCACATCATCGAGTGTCACATTTTGTATTGCGTCAGTGTGCGCAAAAAAGAGTCTCCAATCACCAAGCGACACCCACTCACTTAAGTTCAATGCAAAATCTTCAAGGTTTGTGTATGTATCAGATGTACCTTTCTTGCTCATTGCCTGAGCACGCACAAGAGCTTGCTCAGTCAAAAGCGGCACCGCACCACCCTCGACAAGACCAACCAATTCACGTTCAACGCTCTCAAGTGCATCGAGTGATACAGGTGATGCTCCTATGAGCGCATACCCAGGGTCCTTCAAGAGCATCTGTGACCCTCCAGCACTTGTTGCGTGCCCCATATCCACCAAGCGTTTGTACAGCACACCGTTCGGGTAATCAGACAGCATAGTGAGATACATATCTATCGCAGGCGCATCTGGATGGACTGCCGCTGGCGTGTGATAACCAAGCAGTACCTGCGGTGTACCCTGCGCACCACGTATCGTTACCTCTTTACTTCCTGATTGTGCCGGCTCAATTGTGTACTCAGTAGGAAGAGCCCGAGTTGGACGAGGTATGCCGCCAAATTCCTGTTCTATTACTGCGAGCACCGACTCTGCTTCAAATCCTCCTGCAACAACGAGCACAGCAGTATCTGGCTGGTAATACTTTTTATAAAATTCGCGGAGCTGAGTTGCCGGTACAGATTCCACATCACTACGCGCTCCAATGGTTGATTTTCCATAGTTATGCCAGAGATACGCAGTATTCATGACCTCTTCCATCAGCTTAGCTTCGGGGCTATTCTCTCCCCCTTCCATTTCATTTCGCACCACAGTCATTTCACTGTCCAAGTCTTCTTGTCGAATATATGCATGCTGCATTCTGTCTGCCTCAAGAGACAGCGCCCATGCAATATTTTCAGGTGTTGCCTGCATCGACTCGAAGTAATTTGTTCTATCAAGCCACGTCGTAGCATTTGCTTGTGCTGCATGCGCACTAATTTCAACATCGACATGTTCATGTTTTGGCGAACCCTTAAACAGCATGTGCTCAAGCAGATGCGCCATCCCGGTCTCTCCATAGCTCTCATGTCGTGAGCCCACGAGGTATGTCATGTTGACAGTCACTGTAGTACTGGCAGCATCAGGATACAGAAGTACGGTGAGTCCATTCTCTAGCACATACTCACGGACACCATTGAGTTCACGCACGAGTGTTGCTGGTGCATGTCTAGATACTGAGAGAGAAGATATATCACGTGGGATGTATTGTTTGAGCATGTACGCTGACACACCCAAGACAAGGCAGGCACAGATTCCAATAAAAAGAGAACGTCGCATAGAGCAAGTATACGAGGAGCGTGCGTATCAAATAGTACGCATGTGGATAACACTCGTGCACTCTGCGATATGAAGAGTACGCTAGAAGTAGAGCTCTGAAATGCTAGGGGCGTGTATATTATTCGTACGAGGTACGAGTAGGTTGCGCGTGTCCATTTCCACAACATACTCCTTCCTTATAATTATGAGTTCATGAATACATCTTTTATCGAAGCGGTGAAGCGAGCACACATTGCAGGAACTATCCTCGGTGATATTGATGAAAGTGAAGCGGTCCTCAAAGAGCATGCAAGGGATATTAGTGTTTTTGAAATGATGCCTCAGTGTGTACTGTTCCCAAAGTACACTCAAGATATTGTTGAGGTTATGAAAATAGCGCAAGAGTACGCACATCTACCACTTGCTGAACGTCCGAGCATCACCGTCCGAGCAGGAGGCACATGCATGAGCGGTGGTTCTCTTTCAGAAAGCCTAGTTCTTAACCTTACGCGTTACATGAACCACTTTACCATGGACACGCGGTCTCGCACTCTCACGACTGACATGGGTGTAATGTTTAAAGAGATTGAGGCAACTGCAGCTCAAGAGAATCTTTTTTTTGGTGCATACATTTCATCAAAAGATATTTGCGGTATCGGCGGCATGATTGGAAACAATGCATCTGGCGAAAAAAGTGTTCGCTTGGGAGCGACAATAGACAATGTACTTGGACTTGAAGTGGTGCTCCACGATGGTACCGTTATTAAAACAGGAGTGCTCGAAGATGAAGCCAGTGCCCTAAAAACACTCACGATAAAGAAGCAGCTGATTGATATTCGCACACGCATCGGCACGAAACTCACTGACGCGATTGGAGAGGTACCGAAAGCTGCGTCAGGATATCGCCTTGAGAGAATCGACACCGATATCACTCGCACTGACCTGACACCACTATTTGTAGGTGCACAAGGAACACTCGGAGTAATTACTCGAGCCGTCTTGAAATTAAGCCCGACACCTGCTCATGCAAAGCTCCTCGTCTTGTCTATACATAGCTTGGAGGAACTCCCCTTTGTGCTTACTACAGTCATGAAAGCACGTCCTGTTGCCGTAGAGACATTTGATATCAACACATTTAACAAAGAAAAACTCTACCTGAAAGAATATACTGACCACTGTGAACAATTCTTCAGTGAAGGTGTATCTCTCATCGTACTCGCAGAATTTGCAGAGGAAACTCATGAGGCAACCATCGCAGCAGCGACAACAGTGAAAGATGCGCTTGCTGGCAGGTCTATCACTATTCACGACATTGCAGATAGTACTCTCTACGAATCAGTCTGGAAATTGCGCCGCTCAAGCTTTCTCGCAATGGCACAGCACAACGACGAGGGATGGCGCGCAGTTCCCTGTATTGAAGACATCATCGTCCCTATTCACGCATTTGATAAGCTCGTCCCAGGACTACTCGCACTGATTGAAAAGTACAAGCTCTGGTATGGATTCCACGGACATATCGGTAGTGGGTCGCTGCGTATTGTTCCAGTATTTGATTTTAGGAAAGACAGGCACGATGTTGTTTCAAATATCATCAATTTCACACGTGAAGCTATTGCACTCATCAAATCATTGCATGGAAACATGTCAGCTGACCATAGCGATGGCATCATCCGTACACCTTTTCTCCAAGAGTTTTACGGCGATGCGGTGTATCAATCATTTGTCGCAGTAAAGGATGTATTTGACCCCAACCGAATCATAAACCGGAACAAAAAAGTTGATGGTACGTTTGAGATGATAGAAAAGTATATTCAGCACTAGTATGAAACTCTCTCGTCTCATACGTGCTGGTATCGGCACGCTGTTCCTAGTGCTCCCGGGCATCTCTTTTGCAGCGACTATGCATATCTTTGAACGTGCTGACTGCACGTTTTGCGCACGGGAACGCGCATTCATCACTGCGCAGGAAAAAACGTTGCACGGAGTTACTGTAGTTCGCCATAATATTGTTGATGATGCAGCTGCACGCACTTTGTTTGAACATATTGTTACAAAGAGTAACCTTCCGAGGGTAACTCCACTCACGGTGATTGATACAACAGTCATTCAGGGATTTTCTTCTGACGAAACTACGGGCACGCTGATACTCTCAAGAATCAAGAGCGCAGGAGATGTGACTACAGAGGGACTTGCAGCAACGGAGGAATTTACGGTACTCTCAGCACTCAGCAGTGGATGCACCAGTGATGACCTCGCCACTCCTTGTACCAATGAAACAAGTGGCACTGTCGTAACGGTTCCACTCATAGGTCCAGTAACCACAGAGCATCTATCTCTTACTTCGACATCGGCACTGCTTGGCTTTGTCGATGGCTTCAACCCCTGCGCGATGTGGGTTTTGGTAACATTTCTTTTGTTACTCTCTCAAATTAAAGACCGCAAAAAGATGTGGGAAGTTGCAGGGCTCTTCATTGTCGCGGAAGCGCTCATGTATAACCTGATTCTCAATGTGTGGTATTCCACATGGGATTTTGTGCAGCTTGACCGGATAGTTACACCAGTAGTTGGTATAGTCGCTATCGGTGGTGGTATATGGTTTTTGAAAAAGTTTTGGGTAGGAAGAAAACAAAGTGCACTCGTCTGTGACATCGTAAGTGAAGACACACACAGCACACTCATGGATCGCATGAGCCGTGTTGTACATAGTCCACTCACACTCATGAGTGCCGTCGGCATTATTGGTATTGCCTTTTCTGTGAACATCATTGAGTTTGCCTGCTCAATCGGCATACCCCAGGCATACACAAAACTACTTGAGCTAAATGCCCCTTCCTTTATGACTCGCCAATTCTATATCGGCATCTACACCATCTTCTATATGATCGATGACATCATCGTCTTTGCACTTGCCCTGTGGGGCTTCGAGCGACTGAGTGCTCATGGCGCACAATATGCTGCATGGTCAGCACTCATTGGTGGCTGTGCACTGCTCCTGCTTGGCGTCCTTCTCCTTTTCGCTCCACAGCTCTTAGTTATGTAGTGCACTGAGTGCCTTGCCTATCTCAGGAACATTTGGGTACGCTGGTGAAAGTTCTGTCGCTTCTTGTGGCGTGAACCATCCTATCTCTACACATTCGTCAGATGGAGTAAATGCAACACCTTGAACGGACACCTCATAAAACACAAAACCTTTATACGGGTAGCGCTTCTGTATATCCGGACATCCAAAAAAAGCTATCGGTGTCTTTGAGATTGATGTAACAACAAGACCCATCTCTTCCTTGAGTTCACGAATGATGCACTGCTCTGCTGATTCACCCCAGTCAAGACCACCGCCTGGATTCTCCCACATACCATTTGCTTCTTTACAGACTAAGAACTTGGTTTTGTCTTCATTCCATATAACTGCTTTCACACTCACTCGGTAAAATGTATCAGGGAGCCAGCGTTTGAGGAATAGCTTTTGTACAATTTTTTTCATGTCGACTACTTAAACAATTTTCCTTCTTTCCACAATTCATAAATTTTCAAAAGCGCCCACCCGAAGAGTATCGCTCCAATAAAATACCAGTTAAACAGCATCTTTAGTACTTGCTCTCCGATGTTGTATGCGATAATGCCCCAAAACGTATTCCACACTAAAATTGCAAGTGCCGCCTCAATGAGAAATCGCACAAACGAATACCGTATCACGCCAGCCGCGGTCGCAGTAAACGATGCAAGTCCAGGATTCCAAAACGAGAAGAAAATCGCTCGTGTGCCGTATTTTTCAAGTCGTTGTTTTGCGTCATCGATTGCAGCATCGAGCCCAAACCTTGAAAGCAAGGTGTGCCATCCATATTTTCCAAGCAAGAAGTTTACGATATATGCGCTATACATTCCAAGCGATACAACGAGTACTGCAACAATAGTGTTTGGAATACTGCCCGCTAAAATAACGGTCAAAAAGATAATGAAGCTCCCGGGGAAATACCAGCCGACAAGCAAGAGTCCTTCGAGAAATGCGCCGATGATTGATACGGAGAAACCGTATATCTGAATCCAATCTTTCAAGTACGCGATGAGTATGTCATTGTCAGCAGGAAGTCCTACCCACTCAAGTGCATACCGTACACCATAGAGCACAGCAAGGACGATAGCGGGTATGAGTAAAATCTGCCACCACGATAATTCTTCAATGGGGTCTTTTTCTTTCTGAGGTGTCTGGATGTCTGTGTTCATCTGCGCAGCATACTCTATCGCCCCACCTTTGTCTTGTACTCTGGTATGTATATACGTGTACAAATGAACGCATGCACCAGTTACTGCTTTGGAAACCAAGGTATGAACGCGTTTGTCCGTGCCGCATACTCTGCCCATCCAGGTTTTTTTTGCATAAATGCTTCAAGCATTGGGATGCCAGAGACTTTCAAAAGTAGGTATGTGATAAGTACTGGGCTCAAACACACACTGGCTGCGAGCACCCCTGAAGGAAGTACCGGAATCGCTGCAAAAGCCATACCCCACCACATCAGTGATTCCCCAAAGTAATTCGGGTGACGCGAATATTTCCACAAACCGACAGTGCAAATAGTCCCTTTGTGCTCAGGCTGACTCACATAGGTGTCGAGTTGATAGTCGGAGATAGACTCAAAACAGAAGCCGACAACCCACAGGGCTACACCTGCATACATCGCCCACTCATATCCTGAAACACCGTATATGTTGACAAGAACTACCGGAAGCGAAACGATGAAGATGACAATCCCTTGTACTACAAAGACCTGCACGAACGAGCGCACCAGAAAGTAACTGTGCGAGCGTTGCGTCCATTGTTCACGCCACTGCGCATAGCGCATGTCTTCAGGTTTTCCTCTGTGCTTCAAGAAGATGCGCATTGAGAGACGAGCACCCCAGATGATAGTAAGAATAGTCAGCACACATCCTGGTCCGACTCCGCCCCACACGAAGTACGAGACAAGTGCAAGCAGCATGACAGCCTTGCCATAGATTATATCTGCAACTGAATTATCCTTGAGGTAGAGTGCATAGCAATACCCCAGAACCATGTACACACCGAGCACCGCGCTGAGTCCGAGCAATGGGTTCATAGTATGAAAGTGCGTGCAGCAAGAAAGCTCAAGGACGCCACAACAGCTGAAAGCACAGTTCCCCACGCCATATCAATAAGGGAGATTGTAAGTGGCCAATCTTTTACCGTTGCGAGGTTGGTTAAGTCATACGTTGCATACGTGAAAAAGCCAAACAACGCACCGTAGAGTGCGGCGTGCATCAGTGAGCCCTCCTTGAGGGCCGGAATAATCGCAAAGTAGAGTAGCCCTACTATAAATATACAGTAGAAGATTAGCGCTGCAGACCAGTTGATTGGGTCACGTAAGAGGTACCCCAGATATTCTCGATATATATTTTTTGCGATAAGGCCGAGCCATATCATATCGACTGCAAAAAATATCGGAACAGTTGCTAAGTATACATACACATACTGTAGAGGTGTCATGCACAAATAGTAGCACGCATTTCCCTACCGGATAAACGTGAGTGAGTTGTATTCAAAGAGTGAGCCATCAGGACCATAATCAAGAAAGATGACTGTATCTTCATGCCCTTCCCATATTTCAAACAGTCGCTGCCCCATTGCAGAGATGCCGTATGACCCGCATGGATCAGCTGGGACTTCTGTAGATTTTTCAAACGCTCGCTTAAGTGCCCCCGTCGGAGCAAACTCATACACGAGTCTTCCCGGGCCACTCTGAATGTCGTTCTTCTGCATGACACATTCTTTCGGAGCACCTTCTGCTATCTGGTTCACTATACTTTCAATGCCACTTGAGCGTGGCTTTTGAAACAACTGGAGTGCACGGCGTGCCTGTTCGTCTCCTATGACGAGCACCAGAGCATCGCCGCTTTCTTTCAGATACCACGGTATTGCATTAAAGGTGCATGTTTCTGCCCAGATACCTACATTACGCACTTCGTACCATTTCCATACACACCCCTGCGTTTGATATGTAGGCTTCATTCGTTCAGATACAGAATCTTGCACTGTGACTGTCTGCGCAATATCTGGTGTTTGAACATCGACAGTCTCTACAAATTCAGCTGAAGTTGATGGTTTTGCAAACATAAAATAACCGCCGACAAAAACGAAGAACGTGAGTGCAATAGCTACGATGACTGCAAACTGTTTATACATACTACTCATCATTGAGTGCACAAATATGCAGTGGGCTCTGCGCAGGTGTGTGTGCGCGCTCCATTGCTACGCCCATTGAGTATGCGATAAAAAATGTACCGACATACAAAACTACCGCGAGTAATTTTGAGTACCAAGTAACCGTGTTCCACTGTATTTCCATACGAAAAGCATACCACATCTTTTGAACGCAAAATATAAAAACAGGCCGCAGGGTGAGTACCACTGCGGCCTTTGTTGCGTAGGACCGGCTAGCGAGTTGCGAGCAGGACGATGCACAGTGCGAAGATCACTGTACATGCGAGTGCGGAGACCCACCCACGCTTTTCGAGGAGCTCATCGTTTTGGGTACGACCGATGAGTATCGTCATCGCGCTCATGACCATGCCGCCAGCGGCAATCATGACTGCCCGTGCAAGGAGCATCAAGCCTGGTGAAAGTGCAAGCACTAAACACACCAGAGCAAGCAGAGCGAGAGCTGCAATCCCAAGATATTTCACGGCTATCCTCATGTTGGCCGTAGTTGAGCATGCCACTGCGGCACCCCTTCCAATTGCTATTATACCATAAAAAAGGTATTTGTCTAGCACTGCCTTTATATGGAAATATTGTAGTACTGCTGCTCTATTGAGTAGTACCCCTGTGGTATCCCGAAGACTTCATTACTCTGATCAGCTGAGTAGTACCCATAAAACGGATGGGTATAGGAAACCGTCGGGTCACTGTAGCCATCATATCCATACCCCCCGCTGTAATCACCCCAAGTATACGCTGGATTGACGCGTCCATACTGTACCCAGTTCATAGCTTGCTGTTGCCACTCAGGCGCTACATCAGCGTATCCCATAGGATATGTCTCAACACGCTCATATTGTCGCGGGTCTGGTTCAAAACGAGTATAGAACTGTGATGGATAGAACCATCCCTCGCAACTTCCTCCCCACCCACAGAGAGCATACTCTTGATCATCGTATGGGAAAAGATATGCAGCAGCAGGTTGCACAGCACTGAGTGTAAGCACGATTCCGATAAGCACTGCGTATGTACGTTTCATACCAAAACGCTACCGCAAACAGGGCGATGACGCAAGATACATATATGGTCAACTACTTCCCGCTCCACCTTGAAAGACGTGGGATTTGCCAGACAGCCATCTTTCTGAAGAACCAGTTTGCACCTTGTTTTTTGAGCGCCTCATCAACGATTCCCTGCATCTGTTCTACCGTGCAGTCAGGACCAATAAATGCTCCATCTTTGTAACACAGGCTACAGTACAGAGTACTCTTTGAACCATCTGCCTCAGTTCCCCCACCCTGTGGGTCTTTGTCGAACGGCATGCCACATGACTGGCATTGGTGCATACATACTTTTTCCATATATATGTTCTTACTGCTGAGGTGGTAGCTGTGGTGGTGTCTGTGCTTGCGGTGCGTCTATCGTAAAGGCAGCCATGTCCACAAGCTGTTGCTTACTTGTGTAGTAGAAAACAGTCACTTCAAGCAATGCCTGAAGAACGCCAACACCGAGTAGCACTGGGAGCGCCTGCGCTTGTGGAGTACCTGACGCCAATGGTGAAAGGAGCACAGCTGCACCGAAACCTGTAAAAATCACGCGAATCGCTATCAAATATATTGTTGAAAGATTTACGATATGCATTGCATCTTCAATGATATATTTTCGTCTGAGGTATCGTGCTGAGTATATAACTCCAAAGTACACCATGAGGAGCGAGAACGGAGCGAGGTAGAGTCCGCTAAACGGACCGCTCCCGAGTGATATGCCGAGTACGCCAAATACAATTCCAAGTAGTAAACCCCCAATAAATGGGATTGCAAATCCCGCAGTGAGATAATGTGTGGCAGCGATATACCACGGTGCTGACGCTTTTCGTGTATCCATACGAAAAGTGTAGCATGGCTAGAGTGCGTCGCCAGCTATCCACCCACTCGTCCAGCAGAGCTGCAGTGAGTATCCACCTGAGGGACGATTGATATGCAGCATATCACCAACGATTGAAAGGTTTGGAAGCTTTTTTGAGCGGAATGTCTGCATATCTACCTCGGTCAAAGGCACGCCGCCGTCAGCTATGACCGCCCTATCAAGCCCCATCAAGCCAGTCACAGTGAGTGGCAGTGCCTTACAGGTGTCTACTACCTTTCGTCGCATCTCCTTAGTGAGGTCATGCACTTTTGTGAGCGGGTCAACACCACATGCACTGAGTATCCCTTCAGTCATCCCTGCAGGAAGAATATCTTTCAATGCATTACTGACATACTTGTTTGTGTGTCCATGGAGAATCGCTACGAACCGCGCATCAAGATGCCCGATTTCTTGTCCGGGAAATAAATCGAGACGAAGCTGCACATCACCACCATGCAGCGCATCTGCGACCCTTGAAGATAGATTTAAGATAGTAGGGCCTGAGACACCGAAGTGCGCGCACAGCACATCACCTTTTACGCTATGTATCTTTTTACCTCGCGCAATAATTGAAATATTTACTTTTGAAAATGTTTTCCCCGCGAGTTCCTTTACCCACTTTTCTTTAATGCGCAGTGGGACGATGGTCGGCGTCGGCGTGTGCACAGTATGCCCTATCGCGCGCAGCCACTCGAAGCCTTCACCAGTTGAACCTGTTTCTTGATGTGAGACTCCTCCAGTTGCGAGAATGTAGTGTTTTGCAGTACGGATACCGTGATGCGTTTCTATGCCACTCACCTTTCCTTTCTCGGTACGGATTTTGATGACGGGTGTATGCAGCTCCACATCGACGCGCCCTTTCTGAAGATAGGCACGCAGTACACGCACTACATCTTCAGCGCGCTCAGTCTTTGGAAACGCACGCTGTCGTGCTTCTACCATGAGTGGAAGCCCACGAGACTCGAAAAAAGAAAATGTTTCAGCAACACCAAATTTTGTAAACGAAGTGTAGAGGAATTGCTCTGCCGCACCAAAGTGCCTGAGCAATGCACGAATATCTGGCTCTGCATTAGTAATATTGCACCGTCCACCACCAGTTATCGAAAGCTTTACTCCGAGCTGTGCATTTTTCTCGAGGATAAGCACACGCTTCCCCCGCTCTGCTGCACGTCCTGCAGCCATCATACCTGCTGCTCCACCTCCGATTACTATGACGTCGTACTCTTTCATACTTATGTTATATAGCCTTGCGCATGGAGTCGTGGAATGACTTCATGAGCAAAAATAGAACCCATCGCATGTTGTGTCGTGGAGTCAGCCCACGCAAATTCAACAATCTCAGCACCCGGCTTCATATCACCGCTCCACGCCGTAACCGTAAAAACATCCATCACCACGACAGCATCTTTCTCACCGGCTGCGTCTGCGCGAAACACACCGAAGTGCTTCAAGTCTTTTTCCTCTACTGTGATATCAAGTTCTTCATGTAGTTCACGAATAAGCGCCATGTGCGCACGCTCACCAAGTTCAAGTTTTCCACCAGGCGCGATGAAAATATCCGAACCCGAAGAACGAGTGACGAGTATGCGCTTATCCTTGATGAGTATTCCTGCGGCCTTGTGTATGATGCGAGACATCGCCACATACTACACTACTCTGACGTTTCCACACGTTTACCTGCTGGATGAGTCCAGTCAGTGAAGCGCCACCATGTAGGAGCGCATGCAAAAAAGACAAGCTTGTGTTCGTCATACTTACCTTGTTTTTCCGGGAAAGTTTTCATGTATAGCGCAACAGCTTCGTCAGTATCACTGAGCATATGCGCAGTCCCATCTATCTGCAATGTTCTCATGTCACCCTCATTACTACCGATGACGAGTGACGCGCGTGCTGTACCATCTTTGGCAAACGCTTCCATCTTGCGATATTCACGATACGTCTCGAATACAAATAGATTTCGTTCTGCATCGTAAGCAAAGTGTACGGTCGCTGCGTGCGGCGTGCCATCAGGCATCTGGACCGCAAGAACGCAGACACGATTCCCCTGTATGTACGAAACTATTTCAGAACTATACGCACGCATACAGTTAGTACTCAATGGTAATTGGCACTGAAAGTGCGCCATCGAACTCAGGTTCACCCGACGGGTTATCCTTTTTCAAAACAATAGTAGCAGGACCGATGTAACTCTGTGGCGCAGTCAGCTCAACAGAAAACGGAACAAATTCCTCGGTCATCCATTCGCCTTCTGCAAGCGCGACACCTTGTGCGAGCTCAGCCCCATTTTGGTCGAGTAGTGTTACAGGAAACGAAGCTTCGAAGTACCACGGACCGCGCGCCTTTCCTTTGACTGTAAATGTCTTCCCTGTCACGTCACCCGCTTGAGGTAACGTAACGACGATATCATCTTCAGATGCATTTAAATATGACGCGACAGGAGTGTTGTTAGGTACGACCACTACTTGCTCTTCAGGTTGTGGGGTTGGCGCAATAGGCTGCATGGTATACCACACGACACCACCAAGTATGCACAGTAACGCAAGGCCGAACACTATATATGTTTTCATAGACACATTGTGCACCGTGAAGCACAAAGCGCAAGACGACGCAGTAGTTGCACTGCATAAAAAAATGCCAGCTTGTAGATGGGTGCTGGCAAACCCGTGAATGCACTCCTGTGCTGAATGGTTACGCGTGCTTCTTGATGGAAAGAAGCACGTCGGAAGACGACGGAGTTTCCCCTGTCATCTCCCACTCCATGACGACGGCGTCACCCTCTTGAAGCTCACTGAGCTCAAGCAAGTGGCCGAAAGTGCTGAGTGTGCCAAGGCTTCCACCTTCACCCTCCCAGCTAAAGTAGCCATGTCCGTTCATTCCGCGATAGATTGCATTCACTGTCCGTGTGTTCGGCATATCCGTGGTCTCCCAGTTAGTGCTTCGCTTCAGGACCGAAAAACTATACAATATTTTTTAGTTTAGTCAAATACACCTACTCATGCCCGGTATCAGTATCCATGAAGTGCGCTGAGGGCTCAGCTTCTTGAGACTCGAGAAATGCAGTGATATCTCCTGCCGCATGCACTTCACCATCATCAGCTGCTTCGTGTTTCTTGGTGCGCACATACTGCACGCGCTCAAGCGGTACATCTCGATGTAAGTACGCACGCGCCGCACGCGCTATCTCGTGTTCAGTCTCCACGAGCATTCCTGCTTCTATCGCGATATCTCCAATATGTTTTTCATATCCATCTCGCTCAACTGCGCGCCCCACGAGTGTATGCATAAACGTCTCAAATGTTTCAGCAGGAATAACCTTCCCGTCTTTCTCTTCGCGTGCACGGATGACGAAGCAGTCGGTGAGTCCACATGCTTCTCCCCACTCAGGAAGTGCAGCAGCATATCGTCCATCGGTGATGAAATACGATTCTATCTTCCCCGCCTCTGGTGCTTGTATTAAGACAAAGTAACCATGCGTTCCCTTGAAACCAAGCACCTGCTCGACTGCACGAGAAGTCATGTGTTCAGTCTTTGCAGCAACATAGACATTCGTATACTCACCCATGCGCTGCTTGAGCTTTTCGATGCGCGCACGTATAACCTCAGGTAGTACTGACTGCTCCTGCTTGACCTCAAATGCATCACTGCTTTCATCATGCACTCGTGCGGCTACCATGATGCAATCGCGTGGACCAGTCGAGCCAGCAAAAACACGTGGACCATCTTTAGTAATCGCAATGACATCTTCGATGCGGATACCGTATGCACCTGGTTTGTATATACCTGGTTCATTTGATACCACATCACCGACGTGGAGCGTCTGTTCACTTCTCGGTGAAAGATTCGGTGCAGCATGGACACTCACCTGAGCAATACCGTGACCCAAACCATGTGGTATTGAGCCCACACGTGCTCGCACTGATGCATCGACTGACTTCGTCGTATTCCCTGCACGATACAGTTCTGTCACATCGCGCTGTGCATCTTGCAAGCGAGCATAGTCACTCATGTATGCATCGTAGAGTTCGCCGCCTGTATTTCCGAACCAGTAATTGCGCGTCATATCACTACAGACACGGTTTCCAAAAACAGCACCACAGTCGATAAGGACTGGCTCACCATTTTTAAGTGTTCGCTCGCCTGATTTGTGATGTGGAATTGCACCGTTTTCTCCAAATGCGACAATCGCAGGGAAACTCACTGGCACCGCACCATCATGCGTTATGATGTTTTCTATCTTCTGTGCAAGTTCGCGCTCAGTGATACCTTCATACATAAGTGTCGGTATCACTTCGCGCATGACCTGCTCAAGCTCTGATTGCGCCCTATCCATGAGCTCGATTTCTTCAGGACTTTTTTCTCGACGTGTCTCAGATACGACAGAGACAAGCTTCGGTTGCTCGGATGATTTTTTACATGCACTCACAATACGCTCATGGAGCTCTCCATCTATAACTGCCTCGATGCCGATACGTGGATGTTCCTCTCCTGTGAGTGCAGCTATCGCGCGAGTGAGTGTGCCGGCAAAATCTGACCCCTGCAGCGCAGGGAGTGCAACATGCTGCATACCTGTGGCGGTGATGATATGAATTCCCTCAGACTGCGTAGCGCGCTCAGCATCAGCGTCGAGATACCCGTAGTCATGCGAAATCATGCGCGGTGTTTGCGCCACAATGAGCACATCTATCTTCTGTTGCTGCATGAGCGCTCGCGTACGAGTAAGGCGCTGTTCGTGCTGACCATCGATTGCAGCGATGAGTTTCTCGACCGATGCACTGCGCAGCCGTTCTGCAGATTGCTTCGTCACGCGCTCTGAAGCTCGTGCCGCATGACGGCGCTCTATCCATTGCCGAGCTGGTGCTGCACCATTATCACGGCGCGTAACAGATTCTGTCCGTACTGGCTTTGGTTTTGGAGGAATGATGCTCTCGAAGCGTCTCATGGGTACACAATATCAGGTAAGTATGCACATTACGAGAAGACCCCGCACATTCACTCAGAACATGCGAGCGTTTTACGCTGCAGGTTCCCACAGTTCGATAGCATTCCCCTCGGGGTCGTAGATACGCGCAAACTTCCCTACTTCAGGCGAGTTCCATTCCTCCTTTGTTTCAACAACAATGTGCGCTGCTTCGAGTTGCTCAATCATAAGAGCGATATTACTCACGCGGAAATTCATCATCCACTGCTTTTCAGGTTTGAAATAGTCCGTGTCTTTCTTGAACGGTTGAAAGACTGTCATGCCCGCCTCTTGCTGCCACGGCATACCACCTATATCAACTCCAAGGTGTTCCGTATACCACTGACACAGCGCCTCAGGGTTTTCTGATCTAAAAAAGAATCCTCCGATACCTGTGACTTTTTGCATGAGATAAGTGTACCACTTCTTCTGAAAAGAAGTCTGCGAGAAAACACTCAGTCGCTCCTACCGAAACGTCATCGTGCCAAGCCCATCTTTGAGTATCAAGATGAGTTCACCTTTTGAGGTAAATTGATATGCAGCAGTGTCTGAGAGAAAGGCTGCATAGTCACTCTCCTGTGAGTTCTCACAAAACATCAAAGTAGACATCATCTGACCAAGCGTGAGTGTACTCCCTGACTGGGTGTAGCTGCCTCCCATCTGGTTACAGTCCGTTGTCGATGAAAATACTCCCTCCTTTACATCAGCAAAGGTGAGTACAAATGCTCCAGCATTTCTCGGTACGAACTTCTCTCCATCGCGCCGTGTCGCGTACTGCCATACCCACCCTTTCATCGTGAGTTGCATGACGCTTGGGTCTGCCTCGCCTTCAAAGTTTTGCGCGACTTCGCCGAGCTGCATTGACTGTGGGTCGAGCTTGAGCCAGATACTTTTTGCGATAGATGGTTGCGCAGTCATTGGCTCATCATCTCTGCGGTCTGCATAGTTTACGACCACCACCCCTTTATGATTCGGGTCCTGACTGACTTCAGTTGTCTGCGGTGCGATTCTATCTCCGAGCAAGAGCGCCTCAGAGCCGACATATCCTCGCTCAGTATTAAGCGCAGCTACGACGTAGTAGAACGTACCAGTTCCACCGCGGGATTGTGTAAGTATGAGTACCGCGTCATCGCGTCCATCACCATCAAGGTCAGTGTGCACTTCATTGCCAAAATATCGTGTGATTACTTTCTCCGCCGAATCAGGTGCTGCGGGTGTTTCCGACACTCCTGCAACAAGCTGTACGGACTCGCCTTCGATTCTGTATGCGGCATTTGCAGGGTCTTTACCTGCAGGCGCCTGCTTCTCTTCGTAGATATATGAGTTAAGCGCGAAGAAGGCGATAATTATCGTCACAATGACGATGATGGTAATAAGTAGTGGTTTGGGCATATATAGAGTGTAGCGGGTATGCTGACAATAGCTAGTAATTGCCTACCTCTCCAAGTTAATGAAAGGGACCGCTGAACCTGGAATCATCTGAGCTGGCAGATGGCCGTCCCACTTCTCTATCGCCTTCAAGTTCACATAGTCTGCCCCACCCTGCGCAGAGAGTGACTGCGCTTGGATGCGCTGCGCCTCTGCTATTGCCTTTGCAGTCTCTACAGTCTGCTGCGCTTCAAACTTTATCTGCTCGAGCTTGTTCTTCGCTGCCTCAGCGTTTTGCACTGCGGTCACTTTGTTTTCGATTGCCTCAGTAAATGCCTTTGAGAACTGGAAGTTGGTGATGCTTGAACGCTCAAGGACTGCGTCTTTCGTCACAAAACGCTCTGCGAGTACTCGGTTCACATTGTCTCCGAAGTCCGCACGCTTCGTGACGAGCTCCTCTGCAGTGTACTGCGCTGAAGTCGACTTCACCACTTCACGGATGATAGGCTCGATGACCGTCGCTTCAAAATTTTCTACTGACTTATACTGCGAGAAGATTGCTTCCACCTTTGTCGCGTCGATATGATAGTTCACCACAACGCCAATCCATACATCCTGCAAGTCCTTTGATGCACCTGAGAGCTGCGAAGAATCGAAAGAGTCTCCTTCGTTTCCATTTTTGTCATAGTTCACCGTACGAGTCTTCACCTCCATCGTCGTCACCTTTTCCATGAACGGGAGCTTGAAGTAGAGTCCAGGCTCTATGACGTCGACGACTGCACCGAGTCGCGTCTTCACACCGCGCTCACCCGCGTTGATAGTACCGAAAGAACTATAGAGAAATACAAAGACCGCAAACGCAATCAGCGCCTTTTTCGTAAACCCTGAACTGACTGATACATTACTCGGGAGCATTTCGGTGAGTGACTTTTCCATAGATACAGTTATATGGCTAATGATACCTCTAGTGTACTACAAAAAGCAGTGAATGGGGGCTACTCATCCTTAAACCGCCAGATGTTTTGGAAGACAAACATCGTCATAGCAAATGCACCAAGCACATTGAGTGTGAGCATGAGCTCTGCTGCGACATTCTGCGGCACTATCATCGGATTGAGCGCAAAAATCATCGTACTTTGGAAGAACAAGTTTGTGAGACTGAGGTGCAGCCCAGAGAAGCTGCCGGGCGCGACCGCCTCAAGAAAGCCATACTGAAACGCGAAGTAAAAGATATACTCAAGTACGAGGATAAAGAGAAAGATGAGGATGTTCACGGAGTCTTGAATGTACCTGATGATTTCAGAAGATATGAAGAGGACCGTAAATGCACCGAAGGAAACAAAGATGAGAATGATAGGCACCTGAAACGGTGTGAGGCCCGTGATATACCCACAGAACTGCAGCAAAATGTACTCAGCAAGCAATATCTCGCCCAAGTGAAGCGTCGCTTTCCAGAAGCTAAAGTTGACCCATGTATGAAAGTCTTTCCCTCCCGATGGAACCCCTGATGGAATCATAAATACAGCCTACTCCTGTGGGAGGTAGATGTCTAACGGGCCTCTGTTTCGTCTGACTCAGCGGGCTCTCCCCACTGCCAGCGCGGTGTCTCACCTTTCCAGAAACAAACACCGATAAGCACGCAACTTGCAACTATAAGGCTCACACTGAAGAGCACTATATCTGTAACAGTCGCTGCATCTCGCACAAAGTATATGCCTGAAAGTGTGACAAAAAGTGTATATATCACAACCACTACCCACCCTTCTTTTGTAGCGGGCGTCCATCCGTAGCCGTATGTCTTTCGCTTAAACCACGGGTCAGTCATACAGATATCGTAGCATAGCTGATTCTCTATTTTGTTCCTGAATATATTTTAAGTTGCGCGCAGAGGGTGTGGACAGGGAGCATCTCTTTTTTTCTGTTTTCTTACTTTCGATAATACACAGTGATCGTCGCCGAACGATATATCTGGTCATTGTTTTCTTGGTCAGTTGCTGATTCAGGTGAATCAGGAGTAACTGCTTCATCAGGCGAATACGTGTAAAATGCAGTAATTGAACCCATCATCGAAGCAACATGGCTGAGTTCTTGGTGAGAAGCGCACGCATTGTAGAGGTATGTAAATGTCTGTGCTGCTCGCTCCTCGGCGAGCTCGATGTTGTGCTCATATCCTCCCTCAGACGTATTCCCGAGATTTGAGTGGGAACCGAGAATCATGATGCCGACTGTACCCCCAACATTTGTTTCTTCTGCGAGCATATCCGCTATCTTTGTAGTAAGGCTATCTACCTGACTCATAGCAGTGTTCGATAATTCACTCACGTCAGTCTCAAACTCAACATGTAAGAACAGTACCTGTACAAATGTATCGGTCGTTATGTCAATTGATGAATCACTTGCATCACTTTTCGGTGGCTCTGTCCAAGAGTCAATATGGAGCTTGTTTAAGAATGAGACTGTTGTACCAAAACTTCCAGTGCCAGTGACATCGTACATACTGTAGATACCCGGCTCCCACACCATACCCGACGTGTCTATGTCGAGCACCTCATTTGTAGAGAAATTTTTCATCTTCATAGCACCAATCGAATACCCCGCCCCCGTTGCAAGTGTCCCCACCACTTCACCGTGTATGAATTGCGCAAAGTTAAAGAAGTATGGCGAAAGGTACGCATCAGAGTATCCGGTATCGATATTCACCCCTCCATCAGGGAGAGTACTGTCCCACAAGAAAGGAAGTGAAGGCATCGTTACACCCCAATCAGTTGTTGGCATCAGACCTGGGTAGTGCGTACCAATCGATTTCTCTATAGTCGAACTCACGCACGTACCAAGACCCGCGGAAAGATTTTCACCAACCTTAATTAAGAGCAGCGGGTAGCTCCACATAAACCCACTACTCGTAGACGGCATAGTGAGGTCATCATCATCTGTCCCCGATGGACCAATCACAAGCGCGTGCTTCACAACAACCATCGTGCCATTCACGAAATGCTCGGCAGCGACACATTTTGCGAGCCCCATTCCAAGATATCCCCCTACCATCCCACCAGTAATGTCCCCTGCTTCAGCGCCAACGATAGTTCCCTCTGGTCCAGCTTCAGTCCCTACTGTTCCAAGCGCGAGTGCCCCCACTACTTCCCCCACCTTCTGTGTTGCCATTGGAATCATGTCATCTGCAATCGCACGAAAGGTGTCATTCTCATAACTTTTTTGAATACCGATTACAGTAAAGAAATCGTAGCGATGCTTATACACAATTCCGAGTGACGCATCCTCGTTGTTTACAACACCCAAAAACATGTCGAGGCACACGAGACGTAGTACATACACAGAATCTTGTTCCAAAGGAAGTGATGCGGTGCGCTTGTACAAGAAAATATTTGCGATATTTTCTGGTGCATCTTTTGAAATCATCGACACTCTGTAGCGTACATACCTGAGTGAATCATAATCCTTGCGAAGCAACACCGCAGTATCGTAATCAGACGTATACTTTAGCTTCTTTTTCACATGTTTATTTTTGTAGCTGATGTATCCACTACAAAATGTCGCGAGCGCAGTAGTGATATCACTTGTATCAAAGCGTACGATTTCTTCGGCATGAAGATATCCTCCCGAATACTTTACCCCGTCCCATCTATCAAGCGCAATCTCAAGCGCCTCGATAAAAGCATCGACAAGTAATTCAAACTCGAGGTCGACGGGAATATAGCCACTGAGCGCCATATCCCCTGTCGCAGAATTTTTAGTACGCTGAGTGAGCGCATTGTCTAAGTCAGTTGCACTTTTCCAGTCAGACTGAGACATGGTTATGCGTCTTCTTCTGTATCATCGCTTGTTGTTTCAGGCGGACATACTGTTGCAAATATCTGCGCGGCAGAATCATCTTTTCGCTCGACGATATCAAGCGCAAGCGCATGCTCCTTTGTCTCAAGACGTAACTCAGTATTTGCAAGAGTTTCAGCTTCTACTTTCTGCTTCTGGAGTCCGAGGTTGTATTCATCCAGTGCTTCACTCTGACCGAGAAGTGCTTCCACCATCACACCGTCTGTGCGCATTGTATTTGTCGTCACTCCGAGAATAATTCCAGGGATGGTGAAGCTAACGCCAGTCGTTGGAGAGGTATAGGTAGAAACGAGCTTACGATTCAAGTTCCAGAACGTATAGTCCTTTGTACTACCATCTGACTGTGCCTCGGTGTATGTCTTCTCTTGGAGGAAGTCGGTAACGATATTCCCATCATAATCGACGACGCGAGTCAGCATTGTCTTAATTGCATTCTTGATTGTTTTCTTTTGCTCTTCTGTATTTATGACCGCATCAAGGAGTGTATCAACTTGCCCGATAGAGACAGTCTGTGCCACATTTGGATCACCGTTGACATAGCCAATCTTCACATCAACAAGGTGTGTCACTGTGTGGAACTCCTGATTCATCTGTCGGAACACGAAGTTGAGCGTACGGCTCACATTTATGTTTTCGATTTCACGCTCGATACTCGTCTCTTCTGTTTCAGTTGTTGTCGTTGTGGAGCTTGTGTTTACCTGTACATCACGCTTCGCCGACGCCTGTGTCGATTGTTTGTTGACGGCGTTGTTTATACTCGATGTCTGGTCAGTACGTGCGGTATCTGTGGACCCAGAGACACCACCAGAGACTTCAACTTCTGCACTATAGAGGCCTGCACTTGCTGAGCCTTTTGCGCTTGCATCAGCGTAGTACTCAAACGAATCCTCACTTGACGCACTCGTTGACGCCTCCTCTTGCACCATCGTCTCAAACTCATCGAGTGTTTCTTCAGAGTATGAATCAAGCACGCTCATCGATTCACTACTTGTTGTACTTGAAGATTTGTATGTCTTCATGCTTATCTTCGTAGATTCACCAGGAAGAAGTGAGAAAGTCTGTACAACACGACCCGCGCCGTATGCACCAAGGTATGACGAGATACGATATATCTCAGTTACATAGATGCGCGGCTCCGTAGCGACAGTATCTGAACTCGTTGTGCTTGTCAGATATTTCTTATACACAGTATTGATAGTTCCACCCATCGTCTCATAGAACATCACCTTATTTCCTTCGCTTATCTTCTGAGACATCTCCGTGAGATTGAGATACGCTGGCTTGATTTTTCCACGAACGTTGAAACCAGCGATCACTTCCTTGCTTACTGCGCGACGCTCACTAGACGCCGCTCCAGTTGTACCAACCTTAGGCTCAAGCTCCTCAAGTATTTCTGGTATGAGTGGCCCCATTCCGATTGGAGGGACAATACCACCAGTACCGCCACCGCCTCCGCCGCCATCAGTGCCCCCACCATCAGTGCCTCCACCTGTATCTCCTCCACCTTGCATTATTCCTCCGTTCTGGGGTAAGACAATACCATCCAATATCCCACCAAGAGGACCGGTATTTTGGTCTGCCGTCGAGACAAAACATTCTGGTTTAAAATAGCTGTCATCAATCTTCAGCTTCAACGGACTGGCTGCGTAGTAAGACGTAGGCTCAGGAACATTGTAGCTCAATACTGTCGCGGTACTCTCAGTATCAAGTTGTATAAACGCTTTGTCTGATGACATGCTTATTTTTTTATTGTAATGAATGCACTATACCAAGCACATCGAAAGCACATCTAATTTTTTATGCACAGATACGAACCGCTCACTGAGGCGGTGGATGAGCTTTCATTCATTCAATATTCACCTGCCTATGCCATGCTGAGCACTCACATCATAAGAGTTGTGAGGAAATTTATTACTTATTTAAATGTTTACAATGAAAAATCTTAATGCGTTTGATGTATTAGCACTAGTACTCCTTATTATTGGAGGTATCAACTGGGGAATGATTGGCATATTTGATGTTGACCTCGTCGGCTCCCTCTTTGGTGTCATGACTGTACTCACCCGCGCAGTCTATGCGCTCGTTGGTGTCTCAGCTCTGTATTCAGTCTATATCCTCGTCGCAAAAACGTAGTAGTAATTATTGGGCGACTGCATCGCATAACGTACACCACATGAAAAACATCATCGAAACAGCATCAGGTAATCCAGACTTTTCAACACTCGTCACAGCTATCACCGCTGCAGGACTTGTTGAGACTCTTTCTGGAACTGGTCCCTTTACTGTCTTTGCGCCTACAAACGCGGCGTTTGCAAAGATACCACCTGAAACACTGCAGGCAGTGTTGAAAGACAAGGCTAAGCTCACAAGTATCCTCACGTATCATGTCATCGCGAAAAAAGTAACTTCAAAAGAAGTTTCTTCACTCACCGAAGCAAAGACTGTAGAAGGTTCTGAGGTCACCATCCATGGTGCAAATGGCCTCATGATAAACAACGCGAAAGTTATCATGACTGATCTCGAGTGTAGCAATGGCATTATCCATGTCATCGACACCGTACTCATGCCGAAAGCTTCGTAGTGTATGAGAAGTGTATATAAGAATCCTTTAGCACATACCTAACAGCACGTATGTCATCACACACCGAACAAACCGAGTACTCGGTGATACGAACAGAGAAAGAGTATGAAGTCCGACGCTACCCTGCGCACATCGTTGCGCAGACTGTTGTGCAAGGTCAGTACCAACAAGCGCTAAACCGAGGGTTTCGTATTGTTGCAGGCTATATCTTTGGTGGTAACGTGAAGAATGAAAGTATCCCCATGACAGCTCCGGTCATCGCACAGAAAACGCGCAGCGAACAAATCACGATGACTGCACCTGTCACGACGAGCATCAACGGAGAATCTCATATCATCGCCTTTGGGATGCCTCGCTCGTACACACTTGCAACACTACCGAAACCGACTGATTCGCGTGTGCAGATAGTGACGATTCCTGAGCAGAAGATTGCAGTTATACAATTCTCTTGGCTTCGCACCAGTAACCGCATCGAACAAAAGACGCAAGAGCTTTTTAATCTCTTGAAGCGTGACCGCATCAGTGTGCGCGGTGCTCCACAGTACGCTGGATACAATGCACCATGGACACCGCCGTGGATGACACGCCACGAAATCCTAGTAGAAATACAATGAACACATACACTCATCACATACACGCCGAAATACAGCATCTCCTTGTGCCGAAATGAGGTGCGCTCCACAGAGAAACTATGCCTTGTGCATGCAAGGCATTTTTTATTGCTCGCGGCGCATGTTTCTTCATAAAGAATACAGGCGCGAAGCGTACACTAAGGTTATGAAAGGATTTACAATAAACATAGAGCAGGTCACACTCGAGAACACTGCATTTAGAAAAGTACTCTACACTGCTGTGCACAGCCAGCTCGTAGTCATGTGCCTACTCCCACTCCAGGATATTGGTGAAGAGGTACATGTGCTCGATCAATTTATCCGCTGCGAGCAAGGAACAGGAACAGCGATACTCAATGGTGTTATCCATGATATCCACGCGAGTATGTCAGTACTTGTTCCCGCTGGTGCGCGCCACAACATCGTCAACACTTCAACCGATGTACTGATGAAACTATATACAGTCTATGCACCACCGAACCATCGTGACGGAGTAATACACCTGACAAAAAGTGATGCGGAAGTAGACACTGAGCACTTTGATGGAGTCACGACGGAGTAAGTGCTAGTCATACAAACCAGAAAAGACTGAGAACTGGACCGTACAGGGGCATTGTTCTGGCTCACGTATATTTTTAACACTGAAGTCACTTGTATACTGCACGATGATGTATGCACTTCCTCTTTTGTATGCAGTGACAGCACTTCCCGGACCTCCTGCTGCCTTTGAGTTATCTATACTCCATCCCGCGGCTCGGAGCTTATCTGCGTAGTACGCCTCGAACGGACGAGTGATTGCCGCGATGTCAGTCACATTTGATACGGGAAATGACTGTATGGAATCGCCTGTCATCCCAAACGATATTCCTTCTGCAGCATCCTGCCAAGCCAGCCCACTATAGAGTGGATAGACATCAGCGGTCAGTGTTGTCGCCGCGGTGCGCCACCTATCAACCACAAGTGTCTTTCGTATCGCATCAAACTTCGCGAGTAATGCAGCCTTATCAAATGCTGTGACAGTTCCAGGCTCATAGTTTTCTATCGCACTTGAGTGAATGAAGTAGCGCACAGCAACACAGGGACTTGTGTTCTGCCGGGCATAGATGTATTCGTCGTATCGATTCCCTGCTCCTGCTTCTGCAGTCGATGCAAATGAATACGAGAGCACTCCCTCTTGCAGTATTTCCGCCTGCCCTGCCTGCATACCAAGAAACGTTTCAGCAGTACACGCTTGTGCATCTGAGAGGTGCTCCACACTTATATATGAATCTCTGCTGAGATTTGTACCTGTAGCAAACGAACTTGGAATAGTGAACTTTACACCAGCAATTGTATTTTGTGGACCAAGCGCAGTATATGAGTATGACCTATCGACGCTGTAGTGTGTTTCATCGGTAGTCTGTGCGAGTGATGTCGGCAGTGTAATAGATAGACCAAGTATCTCATCACGATATGTTTCTTCGGTAACGGATGGAGCAGGAACAGGCTCATTTTCACGCTCAGACCAATACCACACACCAACTCCTAAAAACACCACAACGAGCACTGGAACAAGCAAGATTTTTTTCATACTACAAAGCATGCACTATCTTCATTAAGATATGATGAAGGTCAGGCATAATCCATACCAAGCAGCGCGCTCACAAAATTCTTACACAGTGAGTGGCTTCCCTGCAAGCAGCTCAAAGCCGCGGAGCATCGCAAGATACTCCGGGTCCTCTTCGTAAGCGTGCGCTATCTGCGTATTCACCACTATCTCATCACGTATCCCGACAAGCTCCTCACGAGAAAACCATCCACAGGTAGAGTGGTCTTCTGGGTTGATAGTAATGGTTTCGATTGGGTCGAGAAAGTGTGCAAAGTAGATGACCTCTATCGAATGTGAACCTTTCACCTGGTTTATGTAGGTATGTACATAGAACGGGTCACCAACTGCGACTCTCATACCGAGCTCTTCGTGTATCTCACGCTGCAAACCAGCGACGATATCCTCGCCGTAGTCGATGTGTCCTCCGGGAAGTTCATAGACATTTGGTAGAAACTTTTTTGTAGCAGCGCGCTTAGGCAAAAACAGTTTTTCTACACCGTCAAACTTCTGGTGGATAAACGCGCATGCGGTGATAACCTGCTTTCCTTCCGCGGGAGTTTCGCTGTCATGTGTTGTTTTTGCAGTCATGGGGATAGTATAGCGCATGCTGGACTTAGATTGGCCCTCCGCATATTTTTTCGCCGTCGCTCGAAGTCTGGGCTTGGATTCGGTCACAAGTTACTAAGCATAGTGTTTCGATGCGCTCACACTATGCTAAGTACTCGCGACCCCGCCTCACCGACACAGCAGGGCTGTGTAGCCGGTTCCGGCTTTCGAATCCAATCCGTGCAGATGACATAGCAAAAACCCAAGACGCGTTGTCTTAGGTTTGCTAGTCAGGCTGCCGGACTTGGATTCGAACCAAGATGAAATGCTTCAGAGGCATCTATCCTACCATTAGATGATCCGGCAAGTTGCGGCAGCATAGCAGAAAAATATTTAGATTTCCACTACTACAGTGAAAAGCAAGCCACCAAAAGGGCGCTCCTTCTGTGCTACAATTTCCTGATGAGCCTTATATTTTGCCCTGAGTGCAAGAAAGAAATCTCTTCTGAGGCAGTGTCATGCCCAAATTGTGGCTTTCCTCTCAGAAGACCCCAAGCAGTTGAGCTTACCGATAAAGGAAGTAAATTGGCAATTTTGTTCTCAATTGCCATTTGTTGCGTCTCTTCTTCAATTTTTGCCCTTGGTTACTTCCATAACGCAGTGCCGAAATTAATTCAGAACATTGCTGCAGTTAGTTTCTTTTTTGGATTTTTTCTATTCTTAGTAGCAAGATTGACTGCTTGGTGGCGCAGAGGGTAATTGACCATATTTTTGTGGTAGCATTACAGTATGTCTAACAAAGTTATCTTAACAGTCTTAGCAGCAGTCGGTGGACTCTTTCTCG
>CAYNND010000009.1:0-2300 GCA_964398775.1 uncultured Candidatus Saccharibacteria bacterium
CCTGCATGGCTGCACCAACAGTGCATTGGGCGCTGCAACACCACAGCACCATTTGGGTATCACTCATGGATACCCGGGAGAGTTGGCTCAAGTGGTCAGCAGCTCTATCAACTCAAATATACTCCACGGTAGTTACAATACTTCTTTGTCCATGTACACTGTGCATACATAGGTATGGACAGCATGAAAGCATCACAATACAAGGAGGCTCACAGACGCTTGAAGTACTCTGGTTTATATACTGAAATTCCTGATGCAGAAAAGAGTGCGATTTTATCTGCGTGGGACGGCAATACTGATACGCTCGGGCGCGCTGAGTCATTCCTTGCGAAAGGAAGAGAGAAACACGTCGATAATATACTATTAGTTCGCGGCGTCGATATTGCAGAAGTTCCTGCTAAAAAATTGTACGCACATCTTAACCGAGGCATATCCTTTGGAAAATTGGTCGTCATTCTTGAACGTTCCCTTGGCGCACATAGCAGAGCGGTTCAGGTTGCTGAAGAGCTATTTATTGCAGTCGATAGAATACCGCCAGTACCACGTGAACTACATGAGCAGATGCTCAAAACCCAAGAGGAGCATTTGCCAGAAAGGCTTAAGCCAAATGAGGCTGGATTTCACGCAAAGGAATGGGTAAAGGCACAGCTTCGGCCCATAATGAAGCGTCCGCTCGCGGTTGCCGTACAGCAACATCTCAAGGAGGTACAACAGCTTAATAACGCAGCGGAGCGGCAGCAAAATTTCCTATCAGATGGAAGGCCTGCGGGTATTCAACATGTTTTGGCTGAGCAAGGGGTGAAAATAGCAAAAGATGCTACAATTCGAAGCATGGCAGGAGACGCACCACGTGATCCAAAACCGAGTGAAACCCCAAAATCTTTACTTGAACTGAAAACGAAACTACTTTCGTTGAAATTAACCTCACCCGGTTTAGCTGCATACGCACCCATTGTTAAATTCATTGTTGATCCTAGTCCACTCGGGCAACAAGAGTTTTCTGAGATGGGTTTGAACCTGACTAAGATTACCTCGCCAGGAGGTGTTGAAATAAGTTCTGGAACCGACAAGGTGATTTTCACACCAGAAGATATTTTGAAATTGCTTGAGCTTGGTGGCGCAAATCTTGAGAAGATGCGAAATTTTCTCGGGCTTGTCGATGGAAATGTTGCCCTCTTTTGTTCTGGCAATTCAGACGCTCTCGCTGCTATTCAATCTAAGGCACAATCCTATTCAAGATCGCAGCTGGTACGAGATTGTATTACGCAGCTGATTAAGCCGAGTATCGACGATTCGTTTGTAAGTGAAATAAAAAGTCGCATCGAAACAACTATTACAGATAGAAATAGAGAGCCACAAACAAAAGATTCAACATCGGACGCATGGGCAAGGGCTGCCATACTCAAAGCATTCGTTGATGCTTCTGGAGACACTCGTTTTGCAGGTGTCAAATATCCAAAGGCTCTTGATGAGAGCGAAATTACATCAGAGCCAGCGATGCGCCGGCCGCATGTTTTAAATAAAATTCTTGTAGAAGGTAAGGAGTATAAGGATGTTGCAGAGAAAGAGTATGTTTTGAAGCTGTGCGATTTGCCTGACGGGGACAATAGAGTGTGGGGCAAACTCACACTAACTGTGCGGACTGATGCAACAAGCGGACAAAAAACATATACTTATGAAGATAAGAAAAAACGTCTTCAAACCTTTGTATTAAGCATTGACGAGCAAGAGAAGTTGCGGGGAGTGGGTATTGAAAAAAAGACTGATATTGAAATGCAGAAAAAAGCGATAAAGGCCTTTAAGGGTCAGCTTGGCTATTTGAGAAATAACATAGATAAAGATAGACTTGATGAGGGAACACGAAGGCAATTCAGTATAATGATCGCCGCACTCTTGAGCGCAGGCAGTACTTACGAAATCACTTCAAAAAAAATACTTGGTACTACGCCAGATGGCAGTTTATTGAAAGCTTCACTTAAAAAGGATACGACAGCAACGCACATTATTGTTTCTGCTGATGGTGTGACTGGGAGAGATGCGAAAGAGGAGATACTAATATCCGACATCAAGATGTGGAAAGCAAAACTTGAAGGGACAGGATCTGACCTAAAAATTCCAGCAAAATTGCAATCAGCGCTTACGACACTGGGAAAACCAGAAACAACTTCAATTCATGTGGGAGATGAGCGAAGTATTCTTGAACAATATATGAATGTTCTTGCTCGAGTGAAGACAGGCACTCCAACAGACGCTTTCCTCATTGGTGGTTTTCGTGTGAAGAAAAATGTCTCAGGTGATGC
>CAYNND010000009.1:2400-7858 GCA_964398775.1 uncultured Candidatus Saccharibacteria bacterium
CAGACGCTTTCCTCATTGGTGGTTTTCGTGTGAAGAAAAATGTCTCAGGTGATGCATATATCTTTTATGTTGATACAGGGGATGCAGCAACATCAACCAAAGAGGTGTTTACAATAACTGAACCTGAAAGAGCTAAGTGGGAGCGCATAAAAAATGAAGTGCCATCACAAAAGATGCCTGGAGAACTCAAAACAGCGCTCGATGTTTTGCCAGGATGGGACAAAACAAAGTATTTTGATAACGACGCACAGCGGGCGGTGCTCGATAAGTACCTCAAGCCACTGGTTGATTCTGCGCATCGTCCAGCAAAAATCGGCGATTTTGACATAGCAGATGGTGCACACAGCTTTAAGTTTAGTAAAGATGGTAAGCATGCGTTTACAATCACTGCTTCTCAGGTAGCACTCTGGAGGGATATTAGTGCTGTACCGAAGCCGCCAGAGCCACCGCGGTTACCACCTTCGGATGCACTTCCTGCAGGGGTACTTGAGCAATCTATTGTCGGAACAAATGGCTGGGAAGATGAGCTTGGGCGCCGTGTCGGTACCAAACTTTTGATGGGCAAGCTTAACATGGAGCAAGGACAGATCTCAAAAGAAAAAGCATTGGACTATGTGAAAGGTCTTGGTTTCTGGAAAAGAATGGGGCTGTACGCAGCGCTTGCTCTTGGGACTGCTGCCGTTGCAATCGGGGCGAGTTATTTGATCGGTGCAGGAATTGCAGCATCAATTGGCTGGGGAGCTGCATTCGGTGCGAAGTGGTTTGGTCTTATGGGTCTAAAAATTGCGGCAACTGCAGGTATAGCGTTTGGAACAAATCATTTACTTCGTAAAAAGTGGCTCGATAAAAGATACGGTTTGACGGGTACAAACGGTGAACCGCTCATTTCTTTTATGGAGCGTTCTAAAGATGCTTCTGGCTACTATAGGGCATTGAAAGAATTCAGAAAAGATAAAAAAGAATTTGATACAAAAGAAGGAAAACTAGTACGTGCACGCAACCAGGTGCGATCCTCAAGCACACCAGAGTTTGTTGCTGCAAAATATCAGATGGGCATGGATACTGTTATGGCGCATCATGAAAAAGGCGCACGAAACGAACGCACTCGTCAGTTTCTGATTCCAATTGCAATTGGTGGTGGTATCGCTGGCGCTACGGCGTACTATCACTGGGACATTATCAAGTCATTGATGCCAGGCAGTAGACCACCATCGGGCGCGCTCCCACCGACGACAGGTCGTGGAGGTCCACCACCGCTTACGCGGGGAGGTCAGCCACCCGTCCCTCAGGGTCCTCGATATGTACAAGACAGATTTGGGCGGTGGATACTTCCAAACAGTGGCCAGTACATTGAAGTGTATTGTGGAGCACCAAGAGCGTCATGCATTCCTTGTGACTTTACGATAAATGGTACACGCGCTCATTGGTACATCAATTCTTTTGCTGACTCGATGAGTGTTGCATCACCAAAAGGCGGTATGTCACACTTGCTTGGAAATATGAACACAATTCCAGGTGGGCGAGCAACACAGGAGCAGGTATGGTCGCTATTTGAGCGCACACTCTGTGCAGATAGAGACTTATACAGAACTTTCTATAATGTCGGGAATTCATCAAAGGGTAAATGGATTGATTTCGCTGTTCTCAAGGAGACAACGTGGATAGGAGGGCGAAAGCAAACAATGATAGATGTAATGATTGACCGAGCAGGGAATGAAAATGTACGCAGTACACTTCGTGCAATGCGTGAATCAATCATTCAAAACAACCCACGACTTTCAGTCCGCTTAGCACGCTAATTTAATTTAATATGAACGCACACAAAAAACTTATTGAACCGAAAGTTGCACAAGCAGAACTTGTACACGCACTCGGTATTCAAAACCTGCCAGATGATGAGCAGCAGGAAATCGTAACTGGCTTCCTTGATGGCTGCATGCAGCAAGCTACAGCACTCATTCTTTCGCAGCTTCCAGAAGGGAGTCTTGAAAAAGTTGATGCCCTCCTTGATGCTGGAGAGCTTGAGTCTGTACAAGCACTTATCGCAAAACATGTCCCAAATGCGGCTCAGATTATGGATGAGGCGGTGAAGATAGGTATTGAAGAGTTTAAGGAGCTCGTCAAAGAACAAAAGAAATAAGACTTAATGGGGAAAACAGCGCGAAGGCGCTGTTTTTTCATATAGAATAGACTCATGGACCCCGCTACAATGAATCCCCAGGACATACACGCGCGCATTGTTGCGGAACTGAGCATTGACCATCTCTCACAAGAAGAGCAAGACCAGATAGTCGAAGCGCTCGGTGAAGTACTTCTTGAGCGCGCAACATATGAAGTCATGCGTGCAATTCCTGAAAGTGAGTACGAGACTCTTGATAGGCTAACTGCAGAAGGAAGAGAGGAAGATATGCAAGCTATTATCAGACGATATGTTCCGAATGTTGAGCAGATAGTGGCGCAGGCAGTACAAGATGGCATCGCGGAACATAAGCGACTTGTGACAGAAGAAGTCGCAGCTCGCATCGGCACAAACCCACAGCAAAATCTGCAGGTTGCGTAATTATGATTGAGTTCTCCAGAAGAGATGTTCTAAAAGGACCCGCTGCAATTGCGGCACTTGTTGTAACAAGGACTGAAGCGCAAACAGCCGAACCACATCCTATTGTAGAATTTGTCGCAAAGCTAAAGACTGAGACGCTTCGTGCAGCTGCAAAACCACTCAACGAACATACAACAGTCGTTGATGCATGTGTTCATGCCGATAAGATTCTTGAGTCAGAAAAAGACGCTCTTAAAACCATTCTGTCATACGTTGGTGAACTGTATAACGGTTCCCGTTTCTCACTGACGCTCCGAGCAAAACTCGGAGTATTGTTTGCCGGCATGTGGGTGGTTAAGAAAGTATCTCCAGAAAAAGACATTCCTGCGAATATGGGCGAGCTTCTCTCAAAAGCAGGGGCGCATATAGAGAGTGGCAAGCATATCGATTGCAATCCAGAGAAGCTCGTAGTTTGGGAAAAAACAAAAAATACACTGCAATCTCAGACTGCAGGCATTCTCGTCGAAATAGCCAGTCTTATAGCGAAGGATACTGAGTCAAAGGATGAGAATGTCCGCATGAAAGCTCGTGCAGCGGCAGATGCTGCAATGAAGTTGCTTGAAAAAGCAAAATAGTTGCCTTTTCCGCCTCTTTATGGCACAGTACCCCGAACCCAAGAAGCTTAGTCGTCTCTCGGGCACCACAAGGGCACTTCATTTTTCTAAGCGGCAAAGCCCGCAAAGAAAAATTGGTCGCACAATGCAGTAAAGTAATAGAGGACAACGATTCCTCTTCACCAGCCACGCACATGCGCGGCCTACTGCACGGTATTATTTTTTTATAATTCATATGGCAACAATCAACCAATTGGTTCGAAAGGGTCGCACAGACCGAGGCAACAAGAGTAAGACCAACGCACTCAAGCGAGGTTTTAACACATTGCAAAACCGTCCGACGTATTTTGCATCACCGTTTAAGCGTGGTGTATGTACAAAAGTTACTACAAAGACTCCTCGCAAGCCGAACTCAGCGATTCGAAAGATTGCACGTGTTCGTCTCACAAATGGTCTTGAAGTTACAGCATATATTCCAGGTGAAGGACACAACTTGCAGGAACACTCAGTGGTCATGCTCCGAGGTGGTCGTGTAAAGGATATTGGAGTGCGATACACCATCGTACGAGGTCGACTCGATGCGGCAGGTCTTGATAAGCGCCGCCGTGGACGATCACGATATGGTGCAAAGCGCCCAAAGGCAGTAAAGGCGTAATCTCTCTTTAACACTCACGATAAGAAACTACTATGCGAAGACCAGTCAAACGAGTCAATAACGTATTCAAAGACCCAGTATACGGCACAGAGAACGTCACACGTCTCATCAACTGTGTAATGGAGCAGGGAAAAAAGAACACCGCACGACGCGTTGTCTACGGTGCTCTTGAGGTAATCAAGGAGGGAGGAGAGAAGGAGCCAGCTGTCTTGCTTGAGACTGCAATCCAAAATGTTGGACCGACAATGGAAGTGCGCTCACGCCGCGTTGGTGGAGCAAACTACCAGGTGCCTACAGAAGTTCGTGCAGCGCGACGCCTTTCACTTGCACTCCGCTGGATAAAGGCGGCTGCTGCTGGTAAGAAAGGAAAGCCGATGCACATCAAGCTCGCTGAAGAGATAAAGCTTGCCGCTGAAGGACAGGGTGAAGCAATCGCAAAGCGTGACAACACACACAAGATGGCAGAGGCAAACAAGGCTTTTGCGCACTTTGCGTGGTAATACATACGAGAGACGACTCAAAAGCGCGGCGCAAGCCGCGCTTTTTGTTTGTCGAACATTTTTATGGTGTATTTTTAGCGTTTGAACAGAAGCGCGGTATACTGACACCCTATGAGTTCACACGGCCTTTCGCCACTCGATACTCGTTATAAAGAACAGACCAGCGCACTTGCTCCCTATCTTTCCGAACATGCTCTCATGTGCTTTCGCGTACTAGTTGAGTGTGAGTACGTGATAGCACTCGCAGGAACAAAAGGTACAGGCATTCGCGCATGTTCTGCAGTGGAAAAAAAATTACTACGCAATCTCTATGCTGAATTTTCAGACGCTGACTTTGCGGCAATCAAGGCATATGAGGCAACCACACGACACGATGTGAAATCTGTTGAATATTTTATGAAAGATAAGTTGAAGGGAACATCGGCAGAGCGATTGCTTGAGTGGGTCCACTTTGGGCTTACATCGTCTGATATAAACGCATGTGCATATGCACTGATGCTCGGCGGCGCTGTGCATGATGTGCTCGTTCCTGCGTTACTTGAGATTAGAAATGTGCTCGGGAGCTTCGCGCATACATATGCAGGGCTTGCGATGCTTGCGCGAACGCATGGGCAAAGTGCTAGTCCAACAACGTTTGGTAAAGAGTGTGCCGTCTTCGTTTCACGACTTGATGCAGTTATTGACGCGCTACATGCGTACAAGCCTGCGATGAAACTCAATGGTGCAACCGGCAACTACAATGCACTTGTGGTTGCACTTCCAGATGTTGACTGGCTTACATGGTCAAATCAATTCGGAAAAGTGCTTACTGGCGCATCACGCGTGCAAGTCCAAGTCTCGCTCATCACAACGCAGATTGATTCTCATGATACCTATGCAGAGCTGTTCTCGGTGCTCCATCGTGCAAACACGATCGTACTCGATTGTGTGCAAGACTTCTGGAGATACTGCAGTGATGATTACGTGAAACTGGTAGCGAAGAAAGGAGAAGTCGGTTCGTCGACCATGCCACACAAAGTAAACCCGATTGACTTCGAGAATGCTGAGGGAAATATCGCAAGTGCAAATGCTCTCTTTGAGATGTATATGCGCAAACTTCCTGTTTCTCGGTTGCAGCGAGACTTGTCTGATTCGACAGTGGAGCGGACAT
>CAYNND010000009.1:7958-38953 GCA_964398775.1 uncultured Candidatus Saccharibacteria bacterium
CTTCCTGTTTCTCGGTTGCAGCGAGACTTGTCTGATTCGACAGTGGAGCGGACATTTGGAGTTGCATGTGGGCATACAGTGCTCGCATATCGCTCAGCGCTCCGCGGTCTTGGGCGCATCACACCAAACGAACACGCACTGCAAGCAGATCTTGAAAAACATCCAGAAGTACTTGCGGAGGCAATCCAGACTGTACTGCGAGCAGAGGGTGTCCCTGTTCCATATGAGACACTCAAAGATATGACGCGTGGCACATCAGTGACTCTGCATGATTTCTCAGTGTTTATTCAGTCACTTTCAGTTTCAAAACAAGCGAAGCAACGACTACTCACGCTCACACCAGAGTCATATACTGGTCTTGCGGCGCAAATCGCTCGCTTGGTGAAGAAGAATCGTCACTTACAAGCATAATCTATTTATATGAAACCACAGCAAGCACTCGATATTATTGTTGATCTCCAGTATGGTGATTGCGGGAAAGGAAAAGTGGCGCATATCCTTGCACACAAAAATAAATACACACACGTGCTTCGATACAATGGTGGTGGAAATGCCGGGCACACCATTTATCACAAAGGGAAAAAGTTTGTGACGCATCAAGTACCAGTTGGAGTCTTTTGGGGTGTTCCATCGGTTATTGGATCTGGCTGTGTTGTGCATGTTGAAAAATTACTCCATGAAATACGCGAACTTGAGGAGGGGGGTGTAAAAGTTGCTGGGAAATTGTTTATAGCAAAGAACGCACATGTCGTACTCCCGAGACATATCGAGGAAGAAATCCGTGAAAGTAAGATTGGAACAACAAAACAAGGTATCGGACCAGCATATCGAGACAAGTATGGCCGCACTGGTACGCGTGCCGAGTCAGTCCCGGAATTGGCGAAATATTGTGTTGATTTGTATGCACTGTTTCATGAAACAAAAAAGAAACCTGTCATTTTGTGTGAGGGTGCACAAGGTTTCGGTCTCGACATCGACTGGGGGGATTACCCATATGTCACTTCAAGTAGTTGCATCACTGGCGGCGCTCTCTTAAACGGCTTTCCGCCAAATGCTGTTCGTGCAGTATGGGGTATCTGCAAAGCGTATGAAACATATGTCGGGAGTAAAGCGTTTGAAGGCAAGGAGAAGATCTTTGAGCAAATACGAGAAGCAGGGCAAGAATTCGGTGCGACAACGGGCCGTCCACGACAGTGTAACTGGATGAACCTAGATACTCTTGTAAAAGCGGCACGTATCGACGGCATTACACATATTGTTATTAATAAGCTCGATATACTGACGACAGTTGGAGCGTGGGCAGTTATTGAGCGAGGGAAGGTGCGACGTTTTTCAAATGAAAAAGCGTTTGTCGCTCACGTGACAGCAGTTCTGCAAAAAATAGGAGTGCCGAAGAAAAACATATTCTTCTCGAAACACAAAGATAGAATCTAATTGTCCACAGGAGGGGGAGACATGTGTGACTGATAGCGTATGATAGTGATATGTCACTACACTCACATATTGACCAGTTCGAGCAGTTTGTTATACGCAATAAGCTCGTCGTTACCATCCTCACCGCAACAGCGCTTGTCGTTGCGATGCCAATGTACATCTACACATTGCACACAGGAAAAATGGCGTACTGTGTACGTGCAACCGACGAGGCAATTAATCGCATGGTCAGCGAAGGTGAGACTGTAGACCATTTGTACACTATTCGCAGAGGATATTACCGCTGTATCGCAGAGCAAGGAGTCAGTGTGCAGTCAGTGCCAAGCTATGAGGAAATCTTTAATGCAGGGCCATCAGATGACGAATACATTCCTTTTGATATTGAAGACGAGCTGATGTTTGATGAGTCAGAGTTTGATTCTGTCGAATAAAGCAGAAGATATCAACACCAAAGCAAGCTGAAGCGTGCTCGCTGGTGTACACTATTGCTATGTCTTCACATTCTCATTTTCATGCAATAGAGCAGACCATTATCAGAAATAAATGGTTCTCACTTGCATGTGTGACACTCCTCTTTCTCGCGTTTACCTATATAAAGGATACTGCGATGCAGCGAGATTACAGCGAGCGTGCACTTAAGTGTCACGATATAGCTGTGTCAGTGATTCATAGTAATGGCTACAACGTAGAGTCTTGGAGAGCAGCAAAGGCGCAATTCAATACATGCTTGCTTGTGCAAGGGGTAACACCGGGGCTCATCCCTGCGTTCGATGAAATGTTTCCATATCCGGTTGAAAGTGATGATGCATATGGAAGTGGGCAGAGCGGCAGTGAGTGGGAAGACTGGGAATAATATATAGCTATGAAAATACTCCACGACAACATGCGAGCACTTGAACAAGCTGTGTTTCGAAATAAGTGGTTTGCACTTGCTTCAGTCGCACTCCTCCTTATGTCATCGCTCGGAGCTGCAGCAGTGTTTGGTAAATCTAACAATGGCACCAGCTGCTATCTTGATGCGGAGCGCGCGCTTTTTGGAGGACGTTTTAGTCGGGTACTCGCGCACGAGATTTCTCCTGACAAGGTCATGCAGGCACGAACATACTACAGTGTCTGCCTTCTCTCAAAGGGTATTGATGTACGAAGTGCCCCGAACTTTGAAGAACTTTTCCCATTTACTGCACAAGTACTTTTGGATGGAGAGGGTAACATGAATGATATGTTTGAGTCTGTGGAGTAAGGTGCCGCTCTACCTTGCTTTTTTAGCTTTTTCTAGTACTCTTCTGGGGCGCTTCCGGCGCCTTTTTATTTAATATTGCATAGTAATATAGCTATTTATGGCACGTACCTACCCACTCGCGAGACTCCGAAATTTCGGAATCATCGCTCACATTGACGCTGGTAAGACAACAA
The DNA here is from genome assembly GCA_964398775.1 of uncultured Candidatus Saccharibacteria bacterium. Lineage (GTDB taxonomy): Bacteria > Patescibacteriota > Minisyncoccia > Phycocordibacterales > UBA2100 > CAYNND01. The sequence goes on from CAYNND010000009.1 coordinate 10,806, forward strand.
CTACTGAGCGTATCCTCTTTTATACAGGAATGTCACACAAGATTGGTGAAGTGCACGATGGTGCAACAGTGACTGACTGGATGGAACAAGAGCGAGAGCGCGGTATCACTATCACCGCAGCCGCAGTTTCATGTTCTTGGATTCCTACCTATGCCGGAAATGGTAAGGACCTTGAGGCTCGCCATCAGTTCAACATTATCGACACCCCAGGACACATCGACTTTACCGTAGAAGTGAAGCGCTCTATGCGTGTACTCGATGGTGCGGTCACCGTCTTCGATGGTGTTGCTGGCGTGGAGCCACAGTCAGAAACAAACTGGCGCTATGCAGAAGAGGCACAAGTACCTCGTCTCTGTTTCATCAACAAGCTTGATCGAACAGGTGCATCATTTGAGCGTTCATATCAATCAATCCTCGACAGACTTTCAAAGAAGGCAGTTCGTATGCAGCTTCCGATTGGTGCTGAAGATAAGTTTGATGGTGTCATTGACCTTTTGACACGAAAGCGATACTCATTTGAAGGAGAGATGGGTAAGGAAGTTGTCGCGCACGATGACATCCCAGAAGACATGAAGGCAGATGTTGAGAAGTATCGAGCAGAGCTTGTCGAGCGCATTGTTGAAAACGATGACGCAGTGATGGCAGCATACCTCGATGGCACAGAGCCAACTATTCCTGAATTGAAGGCATTACTCCGCAAGGCAGTATGTACGAACAAGATGTTCCCTGTCTACACAGGTTCAGCATTGAAGAACCGTGGTGTACAGCTCGTTCTTGATGGTGTCGTTGATTACCTTCCATCTCCAAGTGATATGCCAGCTATAAAGGGTATTAACCCAGACACAGGCGCTGAAGAGACTCGTGCAGCAGATGATACTGCACCATTTGCAGCCCTCGCGTTCAAACTCCAAGCAGATCCATTCGTCGGTCAGCTTACCTTCTTCCGTGTGTACTCGGGAAAGATTCAAAGTGGTACATACTTGTACAATGCAACAACAGGAAAAAAGGAGCGATTGGGCCGTATTGTTCGACTTCAGGCTGATAAGCGTGAAGAAGTAGAGGAAGTGCTCGCTGGAGAAATCGCAGCAGCCGTCGGTATTAAGGAGGCGAAAACTTCACACACGTTCTGTGATGAAAGTAAGCCAATCATTCTTGAAACGATTGTATTCCCACAGCCGGTGGTGTCAGCTCGTATTGAGCCGAAGACAAAGGGCGACCAGGAGCGAATGGGTATGGCATTGTCACGCCTTTCAGACGAAGACCCAACATTCCACGTATCATCTGACCCTGAAACTTCAGAGACAGTGATTGCAGGTATGGGTGAGTTGCACCTCGATATTCTCGTTGACCGTATGAAGCGAGAGTTCAACGTGCAGGCAACACTCGGTAAGCCACAGGTAGCGTACCGCGAAACAGTGCAGGGTACAGCTGATGTTGAATGTAAGTACATCAAGCAAACAGGTGGTCGTGGTCAATATGGTCACGTGAAGATTAAGGTCCGCAAGATGGAACCACTCGTTGAAAATGGTAAGAAAATTGCAAACAACATTGACCGTGAGGAACACTTCGAATTCATCAACTCTATCAAAGGTGGTGCAATTCCAAACGAGTACATTCCTGCTGTGAAGAAGGGAATCAAAGAGGCGCTTGAGCGTGGTGTACTCGCTGGATATCCACTGGTTGATATATCAGTTGAACTCTACGATGGTTCATACCACGATGTTGACTCATCTGAAATCGCGTTCAAAATCGCAGGTTCAATGGCACTCCAAGACGCAGTCAAGCAAGCGAAGGCTGTCATACTTGAGCCAATCATGAAGCTTGAAGTTGTCACCCCAGAAAAGTTTATGGGTGATGTGATGGGTAACGTCAACAGTAAGCGTGGACAGGTAGAAAGTATGGGTGACCGAGGTGAAGCTAAGGTTGTCACTGCTAAAGTTCCATTGTCTGAAATGTTCGGGTACACAACACAGCTCCGCTCTATGACAGAAGGACGTGCAAACTCTACTATGGAGTTCAGTCACTACGCTGTTGTGCCAAAAAATGTTGAGGCCGACATCGTTGCAAACAAGAAGTAGTCTTTATTGCTTCTTGATACAAAGCCCCCATATGGGGGTTTTGTTTTGCCCCGAGTGAGGTACACTTGCTGTATTAGACCCTTTTAATACGAACCATGAAGAAACTCGTCATCAGTATCCTTGCATTACTCATCGCAATTCCTGCAGTATCTTTTGCTGCACAGGTTGCAGTACCACCCACGGACGACACTCCTGACGGTGATACTGGGTCGGGGTATTTTTGTCCAAATATTTCTCAGACACTTCGTCGTGGTATGCGAGATAATACTACAGTACCAGCAGGTCAGGTAACTGAACTTCAAAACTTTCTAGCAGACTACTTTGAGCTTGACGATGAGGTTGCAATATCAGGTTTTTTTGGAAGGACAACGCAGAAGTATCTCGTTGAGTTTCAAAGTAAACACGGACTTCCTGCTTTTGGAATTGCCGGAACATTAACTCGAGCAAAAATCGCTGAAATTTGTAAAAACGGAACTCAGCCAACTGAGCCGCGAGATTGTCCTATTTATAATCGCCCTATCTGTGGTTCGGGTGAAGTACTAAAAACAGAGACAGATAGTCTCGGTTGTAAGGTGCCGAAGTGCGTCAGAGATAATCCAGTTGCATGCACGATGGAGTATGCACCGGTCTGTGGTAAGCCTGCATACTGTATGCGAGCGAATATGATGTACTCACGTGAATGTGAGATAGGAAAAACATATAGTAACAAGTGTATGTTGAAAGGAGATGGTGCGGAATTTATGCATGAAGGTGAGTGTGGTGGAGGAGTTATCTCGTGCCCGACATATCAAATGCCACGCTGCGCTGACGGTGAAGAGGTGGTAAAAGGTGAGAAACTTTCAAATGGATGTTTCGGTGCCCCATACTGTAAGCGAAAAGTTCCCGTCGCATGTACACGAGAATATGTACCAGTGTGTGCAAAGCCTAAGTACTGTATGACTAGTGATAGGCTCACCGGTGTCGGCATGCAGGAGTGTGACAATGGCCGAACATACAGCAATAAATGTGTGATGGAGGCTGAAGGTGCTCAGTACATGTACTCAAGTGCATGTAAGACTGATGGATTTGCTTGCCCAGTATATAACATGCCACGATGTGAGAATGGAGCGACTCCGGTTGCGGGTGGGAAAGATAGTCGAGGATGTGACTTACCACCACAGTGTCAAGGCCCGGTCTCTAAGTGTGGCATCAATACATTCTCAGTAAAAGGGAATCGATGCGATGGCGGGCTTCTCAATGGATCAGCAAGTGGTGCTGCAGCATCGGTTGCAATAATTGCTCCAAACCCAGAACCATCATACACGGCAGCGTACTTCCAGTGTTACGATGGTTACTCTGAGACCATGGGAGAGGGTAGCTCATGTAAGCCAGTTTCTGTGTGGCAGAAGTATGCGCAAGAGAAGTGTGCAAGTCGCTGCAATACTATCATCCCAGTTTCTGGTTCAACACAGGGCGGTTCACCATATGAGTCGTTCATTTGGGTAGTGAACTCTCTTCGAGAAATGGGACGTTAATCGGTCTTATATACAACTACAAACCCCATGTGCAGCAATGCACATGGGGTTTGCTATACTATGGATATGGATCCACAACTAGTTGCGCGCCTAGAAACTCTTGAGAAAAAGATAGATGCTGTATATGTATCGGCAGAAAAAACACGGAAGTATATTCTTACTATGGTAATTATCACAGTTGTCACACTCGTGCTTCCTCTCCTGTTGATGGTAGCAGTTCTCCCATCGTTTATGAGTTCATATACATCACAGTACGAAGAGTTGCTCCGCTAAGGCAAATTGTCAGATGGGATGTTTACTACATGCATGAATGCAGTATTGATAAGTTCTCGGTATTTTCTTGAAAGTACTCGGCACACCGCTGCGTGATTAAAAGGCTGGGTAGCATGACTGTTTTGCTCATTTTTTTCGTACTGGTTTGCCACCGTGCGGAAGGCAGCAATATCTTCCTCAAGTTGTGTAAGGAGTTGCGTTTCAGATGGTGCGTAATTGGCTGCTTTACGTCGTGCTACGACATAGTTCTCAACGCTATTGCAAATCGTTCTCCCTCGGTTGAGCATTCGAGCAAATGCTTCTTTAGAGCTTTCGTTTCGTGGATCTACGTCCATACTAGTAGTCCTCGGCGTCTGCACCAAAGGCATGTTCATTCATTTTCACTTGACCTTTGAAACCTTTTCTGATGAGGTCGGTTTTTGTATCTGTCGACAAATTTTTAAATGCGCCAAGACTCGCTGCGAGAGTGCCATGCTGACGTTTCTCCATCATAAATGTTGCGATTTCTTCATGACTCAACATGTCATGGTTGCGCGGGTTATTCAGAAAAATTTGCACACTCGCAGGGTTGTACGACATTGCTTGCATGAGCTTGCTGAGTTGTTGTCGTTTCTTGCGCGCCTTCTCAATGCCTGTCAACGGTTTTTGTGCTGTCATTGCTCTAGTATATCGCACATACAAGACACATGCTCATACAGACTGAGCCCACTCTGAAAGCTCTCGAGGTCCATGGATGTAGCGTGACTCATCATATACCTGCGCGCGCTGCATTATGGAAAGTACAGAATCTTTAATAAGCATAAAGTAGAGTGCGATTGTTCGGCTATCTAGATATTCTTTCAGTTCGCGTAGCGCATCAACACCAGCAGCATCAAGATAATTAAGACCTGCTCCGTTTAACACGACGGCCTGCACTGAACTTCCGAACTCCTGTTCATGCTTTTCTATATACTGCGTAACGATTTCAACAAATGTATCAGCGTTTACGAAAATAAGCGACGTATCAAAGCGCAGTATGAGTACTTTCGGGAAGAGCTCGATAGAGTCTTGTGGCGCGCTCTCGCGTGACCACAGTGACTCATATGCTCTATGATAGCCAACTTCATGCATGCTGAGTCGCATGCTTCTGAGTACAAAGAGAGCAATTCCAAGCATAATGCCAATCAAGAGTGCATCATCAGGGCGAAGCAAGAGAGCCGCACAACCGGTGATGATTGCGAGCACACCATCCATACGTGACAGTGAAAGCAGTGAGCGGATCGAGGTAATGTGTATGAGTTGGATGACTGCAGCGATCACTACACCGGAGAGTATCGCGCGAGGCATGTGTGCAAGGAGTGGGCTAAGCGCGAGCACTGCGATAAACATAGTAACTCCAGCAATGAGTGCGGCAACGTTTGTCTGAGCGCCACTTTTTGCGTTGAGCGCACTGCCTGAAAAAGAACCTGAGACAGGGAAGCCGCCAAGGAGGCCAGCGCCTATGTTTGCCATGCCTTGCCCAACAAGTTCACGGTCAGCGCTTACGCGCTCCTTAGTTGTTTTCGCAATACTTTGCGATATAGAGTACGTTTCAACAAACCCAACGAGTGCGATCAAACATGCTTGCTTAAACAGGAGGTACATAACAGGTATCGAAAACGCTGAGAAAGTGAATTGAGGGATACCCGAGGGGATATAGCCAATTGATATAACGCCGAGCGTCTCTAGGTCTGTTGTGAATGCAAGTGTGAGTCCACACAGGAGTGCCAACAGTGAACCAGGCACAGTGGTCGCGTATCGCTTCATCGCGAGAACTCCGACAATTGTACCGATACCAAGACAGGCGCTCACGATATGTGTTGTCGGGATATGCACGATGATATCTTTGATTGCATATATACCCGAACTGGTGATACCAGTGATTCCAAGAGCTGTCGGAAGCTGGGTAAGCGCTATTAGCAGTGCGGCCGCATTTGTGAAGCCAACAAGCGTTGAGTGGGGAATGAGACGGGCGAGAATGCCGAGGCGGGACACGCCCAACATAAGCTGGATGATTCCCGTAAGAAGTGCAAGCGATATGGCGAGGGTAATGTACTCAGGTGAGAGTGGTTGTGCAAATGACGCAAGGGAGGATGCAGCAAGCAGAGAGACAATCCCAACTGGTGCGGTAATGGTATGTGAAGAGCTCCCCCAAAGGGCGGCACACATAATTGCAGGTATTGCAGCATAGAGGCCCATAACGGGAGGAAGTCCTGCGAGAATGGCATATCCAAGGGCGTTCGGTATGATAATTGCTGCAACTGTGAGTCCAGCAAGTACATCTTTGCGAAAATGCACGCCGCCGTAGAGTTCTACTTGAGGGGCAATCCTAGGCTTCAGGCTTGATATGCCTGAACGGATAATCTGCCGAAGCTGGTGTTCCATTCTTTCTTATACCATTCATGGGGGTTTCCTAAAAGAGCTCTATATATCCACAGTAAGAGGAGGCTTGACGGAAGCCTCTAATTTGTTACGATACGCCCCATCGCGCCGCGGCTTTTTGCACGGTGAGGTACCGAGGGCGGTCTTGGCTCTGAAACTCATGAACAGAGCTTAGACCACTCGAGAATTATTATTATTTATTTAACTAGTTATTGTATGGCAGATTTCAATCGTTCAAAGCCACACATCAACGTAGGAACCATTGGTCACGTCGACCACGGAAAGACTACGTTGACAGCGGCAATCCTTAACGTCCTTAACCTTGCAGGTCAAACTGTAAAGATGAAGGGTGTTGACGATATCGACAACGCACCTGAAGAGAAGGAGCGTGGTATTACTATCGCGCTTTCTCACAACGAGTACGAGACTGAGAAGCGACACTACGCACACATTGATGCCCCTGGTCACGCAGACTACATCAAGAACATGATTACAGGTGCTGCGCAGATGGATGGAGCAATCCTCGTCGTTGCTGCAACTGATGGTTTGATGCCACAGACGCGTGAACACATCTTGCTTGCAAAGCAGGTTGGTGTGCCGAACATCATCGTATTCCTCAACAAGACTGATATGCCAGATGTTGACGAAGAAATGGTTATGCTTGTAGAGGAAGAGATTCGTGAGAACCTCACCAAGTATGGCTTTGATGGAAAGGCAACACCGTTCATCAAGGGTTCAGGCCTCAAGGCACTTGAAGCAAAGGATCTTTCTGACCCATGGGCACAGAAGGTACTTGAGCTCACTAAGGCGATGGATGAATACTTCCAGATTCCTGCACGTGATCTCGACAAGCCATTCCTTATGCCAATCGAGGATATCTTCTCAATTGAAGGACGTGGTACTGTCGTCACTGGCCGTATCGAGCGTGGTATTTGTAAGGTAGGTCAGGATGTTGAAATTGTCGGTATCCAAGATACTGCAAAGACAACAATCACTGGTATCGAAATGTTCAACAAAACATTGAACGAAGGTATGGCAGGAGACAACGCAGGTATCCTCCTCCGAGGTGCAAAGAAAGAAGAAGTGCACCGAGGTCAGGTTCTTGCAGCAGTTGGCTCAGTAAAGCCGCATACTGATTTCGAGGCTGAGGTATATATCCTTTCTAAGGAGGAAGGTGGTCGCCACACTCCATTCTTCACTGGATACAAGCCACAGTTCTACATGCGAACTACAGACGTCACAGGAGAGGTAACTCTTGCTGCAGGTGTTGAGATGGTTATGCCTGGAGATACTGTTACTTTCCACGTTAAGCTCGTGGGACCAGTAGCACTCGAAGAAAAGCAGCGCTTCGCTATCCGTGAGGGTGGTAAGACTGTTGGTGCGGGTGTTGTCACAAAGATTGTAAAATAATTCCTCGAAAGTTAGGAATCAAAAAAGCCCCGCTCGGGGCTTTTTTGTTGTATGCATGTCATGCGTCGCAACTCCTATCCCATGGGAAGGTAACCCACGAGCGCACTTCTCGAGCGTAGATATCTGGCATGTGTTGGCATCGGTCCACTCGCAAACAGAGCGTCGCGGTGTGCACAATCGCAGGAGCATGATTGCATTCGAGCAATGTTTTAATTTCGTGCAATGTTTTCCCACTATCTGCGATTTCATCAACAAGGAGTACTTTTTTGCCAGTAAGCAAAATAGCAGGCAGCACATCGATGCATACTTTTCCACGCACATCATGCTCATCATACGAGTGAGCACTAATCGTAGTAACATGCCGTGTCTGCAGTGCTTTGGCAAGGAGTGCAAGAGGAACCAGTCCGCCGACAGTAATCCCAATAATCCAATCATACGTGACACCGTGCTCAGTGCACTGGGCCCGCAGGCGTTCAATATCGTCGTGCACATCGCTCCAGCTGAGGGGCAGTTTTTGTACTTCCATCGATACAGTATGGCAAGTTTACAAAAAAGGGCAATACAGAGCCCTTGCAGCACCCTTGCATTTCCAAAAAAAAAGTGCATACTACTCCAACTGTTTTCCTTTTATTCATAACGAAAAACAGTTTGTACCATGACAACAGAAGGATCAAAAAAGCCTACAAAGGCAGCAGGTAAGGCGGCTGCAAAAAAAAGTAAGAGTGAGGGTGATAAGCTCCGGATTACCGTTCGTGCCTATGACCACAAGCTCCTTGATCTTTCTGTGAAGCAAATCGTACAAACTGCAGAGCGTTTCGGCGTCTCTGTTCGTGGTCCGATTCCTCTTCCAACTGATATTCGCAAGTATACGGTAAACCGAGCATCGTTTATCGATAAAGATGCTCGTGAGCAGTTTGAAGTGCGCACCCACAAGCGACTTATCGATATCGTGAGTCCAAACCAAAAGGTAATTGAGGCGCTCACAAATATCGACCTCCCATCAGGAGTTTCGATTCAGGTGAAGACTGTATAAAAATACTTTTTCGAGGTACGGGCCATGATACACTTGTGTCATGGCCCGTAATCATATGCTTTTTGTTGTATGCTGCGCAGCGCTATTTCTCCTCAGTTTCTATATTTCAGATATATGGATTCAAAAAAATACTGAACGGGTTGCTGCATACTACGATGTGATAGAAAACCAAGAGAAACTCCGAGAAGATGTACCGGTCACCGAGGCTGACTTAGAAGGTATTCGTTCATGCAAAAGTGAAAATAAATCAGAGGCCGAAGTCTGCATGCGCGATTTTTACGATGCCTACACTATGAAAAATGGCACTGCCAAGGCGTTTGCCCACTTGGCTCGACTGCAAAAGGAGCATAAAGAGCTTTTGCCAGGGTGTCACTATATATCCCATGGCATCGGCCACGCATCTCTACGCCTCAATAATGATGTTCCATCTGACGCGTTTCTAATCATGCAAACAGGCGGGTTCTTTAAGAATGTTGCCACCTGTGGTAATGGGTATTTCCACGGCGTCATTGAGGAGGCTGCAAAGAATATAACTGACAATAAAGCATTGGCCGAGAAGCTAAAATCAATCTGCTCCACAGCAAGTCCTGGCACGAGCTGCTACCATGGTTCTGGGCACGCCGCACTCATTCAGAAAGAGTATAACGTTGAAGATATGCTCAAAGTTTGTGACATGGTTTCTGATAAGCCGGATGATGTTTTTGAGTGCCACACAGGCGGATACATGGAGTACGGGCAAATAGCTGACGGAATAGGTCATGTCAAAAATGGCAAACTGAAACTTGTGTTTTGCGATGCTCAGGAGAAACGATACCAGCCTGCATGCTACATGGAGCAGTCTTCAATCTTTGAAAATTATAGCAGTGAGCCAAGAAATTATGCTCGAAATATTGGCTTCTGCAAGCAGTTTGATGACCCGCTTAATCGTATGGCATGCGTGAAGCTATTTGCGATTCGTTCAGTTCGCATATCGCACTTCAATGATGTCTATGCGATGTGTAATAACACGAGCACAACGCAAGAGCGAATTATTTGCACAGCTGTTGCTGCAAGCAAAATAGGGCAATCAAGAGATAAAACTCGCGGAAAGGAATTTAGGTCTATCGCACGAGACGTATGCCACACTATGAACCCATTGTATGCAAGCTATTGTCAGCATTTGGTTTTCAGGCAACCATCGCAACTTTTCTACACCAGTGACCGCGACTTATCGTTTTCCACATGGGGGGATTTGTTCTTTGGGTGGATGACGTACTATAGTAAATACAATGGCACTAAATCCTCGTAGATTAGCACGACTGACTCGGTACGGTATTTTTGCATGTATAGCGATGGTCTCCGGAGTAATACTATCAGTGCAAAAAAACGATAGTATAGTCGACCACTCAATATTGCTCGATTTTGAAACAAGTACTGCGTCTGCTGATACTCCAGATAGCGGTACTGGAACAGCTGACTCAGGAAGTGGTGACTCGGGTAGTTCTGACTCAGGCAGTGGAGACTCAGGCAGTGGAGACTGTGGCAGTGGAGACTCAGGCAGTGGTGATAGTGGAGATGGTTGTGGTGGTGATGGATGCGGTTGATACAATTTCATAAATATGGAAAAAACACTTCGTTACGTAATTATCGGACTTGCACTCATAGTCGCTGTTGGTGTGTATGAGCTTGTCCAAGTATATAGAATTTCTGGAAGCCCATATATCTGGAGAACAGAGAATTGGAAGCAGACAGATATAAAGCTTGCTGACTTGCAGCCAAATACTCCGGATGTACCTCGTGTAGACTACACTGAAAAAATAGGGACTGTATATACAAATCAAACAGGTGTAAGTACCGGCACTGGCTATACAGTTACTGACCCTGTTTTGAAAGAGATGGAAGAGGACATTCGCGTTTCTGCCCCACGCATTAGTGAGGCGGAGTTGTCGCTCAAACGAGCTATTTATTTGAAGAAATTTGCCTCAGTCGCGTTCACAAAACAATCACCTGAACGTGAAGAAATGATCAAAGAAGTATATGAGCAGCTGCACTATGGTATTTTCCGACTTCCAGCAATTGCAATAAACGAGGATGCAAACCTTAGGTATATTCGCAGATATTACTCTCATGTGCTTGAGTTTGTGTACCAAGGAGCGAAAAACCCAGATCTATTCTTCAGTTCAAAATTTGCTGAGGGTAACTACTTCAAACAACTAACATCAATGCATGGAGTTGAGCATAAGAATGTTATAAGTACTCTCTACATTGACAGTTTGTATAGCGATCAAGACATGCTCAATGATAACTTTGTATTGGCAGGGAGGCTGCGAATGCTCTCTGAGTTGTTCCTTGACGACTATGTTAAAAATGAAAATTATACAAGCACAAATCACGGTATCCGAACTGAGCTATATAAAAAAGCAATAGCACTCGCTGAGCAATATCCAAATGCAGCCGTAACTAAAATACATACATCAGATGCAGACAACATAACACTGCCAAAAGTTGCTTATGCACACTCGCTTGGGATACTTGCGCGCTTGCCAAGGAGTCGCATTTCAGCAGAGCAAGCGCAAGCAGCGTTTCGTGATGCCCACGATGCTCTCAAAAAGAATGTACGTTCGGAAGATGATATTCTCTACTGGTCTCTTACACGACTCATAGTAAGTGAAGCAGAGTTTATGTATCGTTCAAATGGCGATAAGATGAATGATGAAACCGTTGCGCTTTTGAATGAAGTCGCAAAGCTTCGCGAAACACTCAAAAACAATAAGGAATCAAGTGATTGGTATAATAGATTCTTTAGGGACATCATACGAGAGGTTGAGACGGCTCCTGTGGCACATCGCAAGCGACCATTTTTGGACATGGCGAAAGAAGTACCTGCAATGCAAAAAATACTTGATGAACTATCTCAGTAGTTGTATTGTCTTTGGGTGCCTTCTATGAAGCATATACAGTTCCGCAAAAAAGCAGCAAGTGCTTTTTTGTCTTTGATTATAGCTCTTTCTGGATGTGGGGCATTTGCCTATTGGTACTGGTACACACCGTATCACCCTATTACACACTATTATGAAATACTGAACTCACAAGAGCAGGTGACTGATGGAATTGCCGTTACTGAGCAGGAATGGAACACCCTTAAGCAGTGCAAGAGGTTTACCGGGCCACTCTCACGCAAGCGTATACTTGATTGTATTACTGATTTTTATGAACAGTACACACTTACACATGGTGTCCGAAAGTCATTCTCGCACTTGGCTGCACTAGAGAAAAAAAGTACTGACTTTGTTGAAGACTGTCACTATGTCTCTCATGGGATCGGTCATGCTCAATTAAAAGTAGATAAGGGCGACGCAGGGAAGTCGTTTTCGGAATTATCAGAGAATTTGTATTTTAAAAATGTCTCAACGTGCGGTAATGGGTATTTTCACGGTGTTATTGAGGAAGTCGCAAGCACAATAAGTACAAAAGATGGGCTCGTCGATATTCTGAAGCCAATATGCGGAAGCTTAAAATATGATTTGTCTGATTGTTATCATGGTATAGGGCATGCCGCATATATCCAACTTAACTACATGACTCATGATGCTCTGTATGTGTGTGATGCGGTAACAGACGATCAATTTATGCGTTTCTCATGTCAGATGGGAATTTTTATGGAGATGGCACAGGACTTTCAAAAAGCTGAACTTGTCGATGTTGTAGGTGATACCCTCAAGTTTAAAGTATGTGATGCACTTGATTTGCGCTTCCAAGAGGCGTGTTACTCACAACATTCTGGTTTTTTTGTCGACATAGCGCCAGATCCAAGCAATTATGCTCAGTTGATAACTTACTGTAAGCAGATTGTAGACCCAAGAAATAGAATGGCATGTGTGAAGTTTTACGCTGGAAAGGCTGTGCGTTCTGTTCAGTACACAAATGTTCGCGCTATGTGCATAGATGGGACAAGTACAAAAGATGAGCGGATTATGTGTACCGCAGCATATGCGACTCGCATAGCACGTTCTATTGATGCCCAAAAAGGGAGACAGTTTAATCGCGTTGTAAATGACATATGTCGATATTTACCGTGGTATGAGGTTGGGCTATGCCAAGACTTGGGGCTGAATCAGCGTGACAAGATATATTTCGATCCTGTAAGTACGGGTGTGATGTAGTCCAGTATATACGCTGCTTTTCTGTGATAGTATAAACGTATGAATACATGGATACACTCAGTGTGTGATACTCCATTACTGACCCAATTCATTAAATTTTACCGGCGTATCTTCTCAATTACTGAATTAGAAGATAATAAAACGATGTGGTGGGTGTTTGGCGCGACACTGCTCTCGTATCACGTGACGTTCTATGATCATGCGAATTCTTCCGCTGTTACTGTAAATAATGCACTCTTTGGAAATGCGACTTGTTGGTCATATTTCCAGAATTGTGAACAGTATTATTTTCTGTATTCTCCACCGTACGGGTACTCACACACATTGTGGTACATGATGCTGATGGGGGTGACCCTGCTTATCGTCTTTGCTCTGCATAAGCGCGAGTTCATTGCCGCGCATATGTTGCTCTGGATTCCGTATACATGGCACGCACTCACAACATTTTTGCTGACTGCACAACACGCCGGTAACTTTGACTACTACTTATTCGCTTTCGCTACTACGATACTCTTTCTTGGGCATAAAGAGTACTTCATCAAGTTTTTGCTTGTCCTATTCTACTTTCTTTCAACTGCAACCAAAACACATGAGGCATGGGTTGGTGCCGGATACTTTGGCGCTATGCAGCTTGGGCTTCCGATTTTCCCGGAATCATGGAATGTGTTACTTACGAATCAGCTGATATTCATGGAAATGATTGGAGCTTGGTTCTTATTTAGTAAACGACCATGGCTGCAAAGAAGTGTTGTAGCCTACTATATATTCTTCCATTTGTACTCTGGAATACTTGTCTGGTATCGATACCCGACCATCGTCTTGCCGACACTTATCATCGTATTTGCAATGTTTTACCGACATCAGGAAATACCAGTTGATAGAAAATCTATTGCAGGGTGGTTGTTCATTGCGCTCCTGTGCGTTGTTCAGTCATTGCCATACTTCATCCCTGGTGACCAGAAGTTCACCCTCGAAGGGAATCGCTATGGCGTCTATATGTTTGAGTCAAACCATCAGTGTGTCAGTACTGAAACGTACATGTTTGCAGATGGTACAAGCAACACCAAGGCACGGATGAATAGTTCATCAAGAAATAGATGTGATCCATTTGATTATCTTCAGAAAATACAGCATTTCTGTAAGAGTCCATCGAAGAATGTTACAAAAGTAGTTTGGACATTTGACCACTCGATAAATGGAAATCCGTTCCGCAGACAAGTTGATGTTGCCGATGCATGTCAGCTTACTTATAAGAAGTGGGGGCATAATGAATGGATTCGTTTTGAGCAGGACGCTCCGATTATCGGATATCCAAAAGAGAATTGGATGTTTTAAACAACACTATGGAAGAAAAAAAATACATCATTACGCATCCTGGACTTGAAAGCCATGCTCCTGTTGAGCCGCATGGGTTACAAGTCTACGTAAAACCCTATATGCAGGAAATGATTTTGTTCTGGTGGATTGTTTTCTTTGCTACAGCAACAGTGCTTATGTATATATTCGCGCGGCGCATACATGAGGTACATTTTGCGCATCATCGAAAGACTACTTCGAAGTAAGGAGTGCCCACCAATGTCACGACTCTTTTTCAAGAGCGTAGAGTTCGTTTGCATACGTCGTGATGTATAGAATTTTACGTGAAGCATCGTATGTTCCTGCATTGGTGATACGTTCAGAAAGTGTTGTGTGGCCGAGAATCTTTCCGGTAGTTGGGTGAATTGTATATACTTTCCCATCATTGCAGCCAATAATGATATTTCCTTCAACGAGAAACGGTGTGGCGAAAATTCGTGCCCCAAGGCGCGTCTTCCACAGCAGCGCCCCAGTCTCTGTGGAGAAGCAATATAGGAACTTGTCCATAGAGCCTACATATACAGCTTTGTTATAGAGCATTGGCGCCCCATAACTGCCAAATTCCATTCGAGCATGCCAACGGTAGTTTCCAGTGGCGCGTTCCATGCTATAAACATCACCATCTGCGTTCACTGAAATCAAGCTGTCTGACTCAGTATCATAAACGGGGTATGATTTTATATCATATGGGCTGAAACCAGAACGAAGGTGTATTGGGCTCGGGTCTCCCGTCTTTGAGCGCCATATAACTTCACCCGTTTTCGCGTTATAGAGGCGAATAACACCGTCGTTGCTGCCTATTGCAACTTCTTGGGTTTTTGCAATATACACTGGCGTAGCATGCGTTAAGTTTGGCATCGTTGCGTCCCACCATATTTTTTCACCGGTCTTTATATTAAGCGCAGCGATGCCCCCACGTTTTCTAAACAAACCAAATTCAAGTCCAATAAAAACTAAGTCGAGGCTTGGTGCAACAATTGGTGATGACCCAATCCAGTCAGCGTCAAAATATATCCACTTTTTTCTTCCAGTTACTGCATCAAGAGCGTACAGGTTGCCGTCATATGCACCGAAGTAGACGATCCCATTATGAATCGCAGGAGATGAAAATATTGCTTTGCCTTTTGATCCCATTCCCACCGCGTATGACCATGCGACGGAACCATCATGTGCGTTAATTGCCCAAAATGTTCCATTGTCTGCACCAAAGTATATCTTGCCGTCATGGAGTAGCGGAGTGCTTTTAGGAACAACCCAGAAATAATTTGGTTTTTTGCTTTCGAATTTCCACAATGCTTTATATTCATTACGCATGCGTGGGACATCCGCAGGCGCGAGTAAGTTTTGTATCCCAGTATCGTTCGTTAAATCATTAAGAGTAAACAGAGAATATATGAGGATGTTTCTTTTGTGGAGATGCTCATAAAAAGATGTATCGCGATATCGCAAAATAGTCCACACAGCAAAGACCGTATGCCCAAGTCCTTCGAGTACTTCGATTTGGCGCATTACCGATTTCCCTTGATTCATAATATCATCGACCAATATAATCGGAGTATTGGGTAGTATAGTTCCTTCAATCATACGCAACAGGCCTTCTTTTTTTCGTGATTTGCGAATGAAAAAACCATTTGCATCCGGTGTTCCATGCGAATATCGGTATTGGGTGATTCCAGTTACAAGTGGGATAGCCGCTACTTCAAGGCCGCAGATTTGGTAGCGGGGAAGTTCTTTAAATGTCTCGGTACATGCCGCACCAATAGCTTCAATCGTTGGTCCTTGCATAATGACGCGGCGAAAATCGAACAGCCATCCGTTCTCATTGAGCCCACCCATACCATCTGAAATGTTCTCGTTTTTACCGCGCACAAGTACAGTATCGATGATAGTTTTTCGCAGGTGCGTGATTGCGTCGTTATTCGTCATGAAGTCATGATACCACAGGCGGTTTTTGCGACATACATGCAAAAAAACGTACTTGTAACGCCATTCTTTTCATCGCACAATGGCACAATGGTTTCTGCATTCTCGCGATTCAAGCAAATCAACTTTCCTCTGCTGTATGACTCAGTTGTTAGCCTGCATGAAGTTGTGGCCTCGCGCACACTCCAGTATGTTGCTGGCTCATTCATACTTTCATACTTTGTGGTTTTTCATGACTGGAACAATGCACCACATTTTGTGGTAAATGCCGTTCGTGCTGGTACGCATATATGCTGGCCGTATTTTCAATCATGCGGAGATTATGCATTTCTCTACGCACCACCTTTGGGGTATTCACACACCGCATGGTCAGGCGGCCTACTGCTCATAGCTTTGACAGCAGCATGGAGCCTTGTCCGGGGAGAAATTCGAAAGATGCATGCCGCGCTCACTCTTCTTTGGCTCTGGCATACACTGACCGCGCTCGTGTTTACTCTCGACGGGACAGGGACGTTTGATTACTACCTCGTCATTCTTGGGGGTATCTTTCTTTTTGCACCGCATAAAGAATTTTTCCTTAAACTCCATATCGTTCTCTTTTATGTGCTCTCTACAACAACAAAAATAAATGAGGGGTGGATTCTCGGTACATACTTTTCGAGCCTCACACTCGGGATGCCGTTTTTCCCTGATGAGCTCATACCGTTGCTTTCAAACACGGTGATTGTCATGGAGATGGTGGGAGCGTGGTTTTTGCTCGGCAAGCGCAGTTACGTGCACAGAATCGTGTTGGTCTTCTTCATCACGTTCCACCTTTTTTCAAGTATTTTTGTGTGGTATCGGTTTCCGATTATCGTGACACCACTACTCTTTGTATTGTTCGGGCCACTGTATAAACATGAAAGACCTCCGCTGTCCCGGAGAGCGGTTGCTGGTTGGGTTATAGCTGTATGTTGTGTTCTTCTGCAATCAATCTCCATCTTAATACCAGGAAACGCCGCCCTCACTCAAGAAGGTTTGAGATATGGTATGTACATGTTTGACGCAAATCATCAGTGTGTTTCGCGGGCAGTGGTATATCGTTATGACGGTACCTCATATGAAATGGTGGACAAAAGCGTTTCGTCACGTATGCGGTGTGATCCGTACGTGTACTTAAGCATTATCAACCGCCGGTGTGACCCAAATATAGCGCGAATTACTTGGACATTTGACCATTCGATTAACGGCGCACCATTTTTACGTATCGTAGACCAACAAAACACGTGCATGTTGCAGTATGCACCGTTTAGCAGGAATCCTTGGATCCTTACTGAATCTGACAACCCTAAAGTTATAGGGTACCCCCTAGAAAATTGGTATGAGTAGTTCTCCAGTGGCCACGAAGGTATATATTATGACCGATGCACTACAGACGGGTAATGAGCCTACACATTTGTTTGCTTCGCAGGAGGCGCTAGTTCCATATGTAGAGATTCTCTCTTCTATCTACTGGGTGCTACTTGTAGTTTCTTGTGTATGCGTAGTATGGAAATGGCAACTTTCCCCATATTTCCAGGGGGAGTCAGCTGAGTAATCATATCCACAAACAAAAAGCGTTGCATCGCACGCTCGGCTATTCTCAAGTATAATGAGCGCTATGAATCGCTATACTAAAAAAGTAATGCGATATGGTGTGTATCTCGCATCCATATCTGCGCTCGGTATTATTGGATGGCTCGGCACGAAGGATGAATCTGCACAAACTTCGTACTCATTAGATGGAGTTATTGATCACGCTGAGGCTGATGATGTAGGAAGTAGTGGTGATGGGTCAGTCGGCTCATCAGGAGACGGCTCATCAGGAGACGGATCTGGAGGCAGTGGTGATGGAAGTGGTGATGGAAGTGGCTGTTCGAGTGGTTGCAGCAGCGCGTGATTACCATTTTTCAAAACACTATGAAAACTATATACACAATACTTATACTCTTCGTGCTTATTATTGGGGGCGGGGCGGCGTACCTTTATATGAACCTCGATTCGTTTATGGGTAGTCAAGACGTTGTGGCGGTTGATGAGCCTCTCGTAAAGGTACCTAAAGGTACAGGAAGTGAACTTAAGATTATTTCACCATTCTATCTTCGCGATGCATCAGATGCGTACAAAGAGTTAAACAAGATGGTAAATGCACATGTGACGGTAACTGCTGACATGAACTCCCTTGCGCAAAAGCAGCTTCGCGCACCTGTGTATGCAGACTTGCTTAGTTTCTACGCAGACACATCTCATCCAAGTAAAGAACGAGCGTACGCACTCAATCTTGTGAATCTCATATTTATTCTTGGTTTTGATGCGCAGACATTTCGAGATGGTATCGCACAAAATGAACAGTTTGCAGCATCATTTGATAAGCATCTCGCGTATGCAAAGAGCTTGAAGAAAAAGACAGGAGGCTCACCTGGGGTTATGTTTGGAATCGGCGAGACTGCCTTGAATTATGCCGCCCAGAAGACAATGGCTGAAATAAACCGCGCTGCACGTGAGCTGTATCCTAGCTCGTACGCGCTGCTCCGAGGTAATCTAAATGAGGTGCAAGCTGAATGGATTTTGTATACAAACTATGAGACAGGAAAAGTGTATAAAACAGCAGGAGATATCCTCGTCGATAAGCTCGGTGCATCATACTTTGATGATACACAACAACTCATCAACGATCACGTTACAGCAGGAACACTCTATGAGGATACGTATGCAAGTACTCCTGAAATAAATATTATGTACGCGCAAGGATTTTTGTGGACTCGCTACCAAATGATAGCAGGGAATAAGGCGCTTGAGAAAGAGGCGCGCCGCACTCTTGATGAATCACTCGTGTATCACGATAAAATGGTGACACACACAGATGAGTACAATACTGGGCGTCTGTTCTATGGCTATGTACTATCTGCAATGGGTAAGTCACGAATCGCTGGTACCGGAGTATATTCACCTGAGGAGAATGAGAAATTACTCAAAGAGGCGGAAAATACTTTCATCAAGATTATGCGAACTAGTAAGAATAGACAGCTTCCATTCTGGCTCAAAAATCTTCCGAAAGGTGGCTGGATGAAAACTGAGCTCGATAATCTTGCGAAGCGCAATAGTGCAATCAACGCGTACGTGCAGGCGCTCTAGGCGGCTATGACTCGTTGCGTGACGTTGTTACAGTCTATCGACTCAGCATGGGGTGTGCGAAGTGCAATCATCGCTCATGCCATAATGCTCTATGGGTTTTCGGTCGACCTTATGTGGCATGGAATCTATCCGCTTCGAGAGTTCTACTTCATTCCTCCACATGTTGTCATTTATATAGGAATTACCCTATTACTCGCGTCATTTGCCTTCCTTCGTCTCAGGGGTGCTCATGTATCTTTATGGGTATTTGTGGCGTACCCGCTTCTCTCTGTCTTTGATGAGTTCTGGCACCGTACATATGGGATTGAACTTGCAACGAGTCCGCTAGCGTTTTGGAGCCCTGCTCACTGGTCCGTCATTGTGCTCACCTGGTACATGATGTTTTTAGTGTATCGAACCGGCGTCGAGACTGTACCGGTCATTAAGTTATTCTTGAGCACCCTTATTTTCTTTGTGTTGCCAGTTCGGCTTCTCATGTATCTTGCAGTACCACTTGCACCATATTCGTATATAGATACCTTACATAGCTCTTTGAATCATCTCGTTACGGTAACCATCGTGCTGTTTATGTGCTCGCTTCATTACCTGATACGTCGCAATGAGATTCTTCTCGTTGGGGTGCTTTCTCT
Organism: uncultured Candidatus Saccharibacteria bacterium; assembly: GCA_964398775.1. Lineage (GTDB taxonomy): Bacteria > Patescibacteriota > Minisyncoccia > Phycocordibacterales > UBA2100 > CAYNND01. The sequence goes on from CAYNND010000009.1 coordinate 30,717, forward strand.
TGCGGTCTTATCTGGTCCGTACCTATCGTTTTTTATGCCATATTCAGAAGAATTTGGGCACACATCACTCGTTCGGGTGCTCTTCCTCATACTCATGATTATGCTCGTCACTCTTTCACAATCGAGAGCCTTGTATATGTGTGTGAGCGTGCTCACTGGGGCTACTCTGTTTATAGTCCCTATCCTTGCAGGCTACAGTCCCTCTACTCCAATGCTTGTGTTTATATTGGGAAGTTCAGCATTGTGGGGTGCACTATACTACGACACAGAAAAGTACATTTTGTCTCTTGTGCCAGCGCGTGCGTTAAGTAGACTAAATGAATGGATGGGGGATTCGAACTCGTAAGTCGTGAATATACAAAAGCTGGCTTCTCCGTAAATGACCAAACAAAAACGCAACTTATCGGGGAGCGACTTTTTGGATATGGTTTCTCAAAATTTTCGAGCCTCTTTGGTTCATGGTTTTTCAAGGTGAAGCGCGCAGCACATTACATTGTCCCTCTTGATTACAACCCCGAATATCTTGCTCTTGTCGAGGAACTTACTAAAAAGGGGTTTGTCACATCACTTTCCGTTCGGGGCATGTATCATGATTACCCAAAGGTAATTAGCTATAAAATTATGGGAGCCGGAAGGGGAAATGGAGATGAACGAGGCACATTTGCTTCAAGTATGGTTTTCCCGGAACGTGGGCATGACGTTGCGCTCTCAAAAGCACTTGGAGAACTGCTTGAGCGCGACGCAGCACGGTATCGCCCACGTGAAGATGCATATTTTCCCAAGACACGAAAAAAACCACTACCGTTTGCATATGAAGATATTCCACACTTTTCAAAACAGCAACAAAACCATTCGACTCAATACGTTACTGCTGAGGATGCGGATGCTCTCTATGAATCAGTCAAGGTAAAAAATATCACAACAGGCGCCTCAGCGTATCTCCCTATTCAATATGTGTATTATGGGAGTCGTCCGGGATGGGGCGAGAGTGAAAAGATACTCGTTGAATCAACCACCAATGGTTGCGGGGGAGGTTTTACTAAGGAGCAGGCAGCGATTTCAGCGTTGTGTGAGTTTATTGAGCGGGACCATTTTATGCTGTGGTGGTTCTCTGGATGTGCGCCGCGACGAATATCTTTAACGGGGGCGACAACATTGCTTGCTAAAAAAGTTGAAGAAGCGCACACTCGCTATGGGCTTGAGGTGTATTTCCTTAATACATCGTATGACGTCAGTATTTCTAGTGTTGTGTGTATTGTTATTGATCCAGTTCTGCATGTAGTGGGTATGGGTGGAAAGGCCGGTATATACGAAGACATACTTGAAGGTGCGTATGTTGAGGCGTTAACGTTGCTACACTCAACTCGTGCACGTATTGAAGGTGGGACACGAGGTGATGCATTTTTTAAGCCGAACGATTTTACTGATATGAGTATGCATCAGGCTGAGCGAGAAACACAGTGCTGTACACCCGCCGCGATAGACTATATAAAAAAAACATTTCTTGCTGGCGACATTCAGACATATGTTGATTTCATGGCGCGCTGCGTGCCAGTAATGTCGGAAACCGCATTGTTTGCTGAATTGGTGCGGCGCTGTGAATCTCGAGCTCATGATCAAAATCCTGCCGAAGATATATACATGTACGAGTTTGACTCACCATGGCTTCGGGAATGTGACTATCACGCAGTTCGAGTCTGCATCCCTGCATTTTTGAAATTGCATTTGCGCGAGGGTTATGCAACGCCGGTGTCAAAACGCCTCAAGCGTTTTTGTGAGGACCATGCAGTGGATTATTCAGAAAGTACCGTGAATCGTATACCTCACTTTTTCCCATAACATGAAATTTTTTGAACTTTTTCATTTCCACTCAAAAAAACGAAAGCGCTCGGTAGCGAATCCTCATGATAAAAGCCGATGGCCACGTGAGTGGAAGACAACATTCTATAAGTCGTACCCACGCTTCATTGATACACCACTTTCGCCAGCACAACGTGTGACATACCCACTCTCGGATGCGATTCTTGAGCGTCATTCGAGTCGTGAGTATCAGAATACCTGCACTGAAGCGGCACTCTCAACATTGCTCGCCCTTTCTTCAGGGATACTACCTGCAGAGGCGGATGGTCGTGTGCGCCGCGTTTATGCAAGCGGCGGTGGGCGGTACCCAATAGAAACATATGTACTCATTGCGAAACCGATCGGTGCATTTCTCCCGGGTCTATATCACTACAATGTTCGTAAACATGCGCTGACAAACCTGCAAGCACCTGCACTCACAAAGGACAATCTGGCGGACATGCTTCTTTATCCTGAATCCTGCGATGCTTCGTGTGTGCTTATTTATACTGCGGTATTTAAACGACAAACGGGTAAGTATGGGAATCGAGGTTATCGGCACGCGTTGATGGAAGCAGGTGGCATTAGCGAACATGTGGGGATAGTTGCTGCTGCGCTCGGTGTTGCTCAGTGCCCCATGAGTGGTTATTTCGATGAAGTACTCGAAAAATATTTAGATATCGATGGTGTTACGGAGTCTGTGGTCCACACAATAGTAGTCGGGTAAACTCGGCGCCAGAGGAAATCCACACATTAGGCAGTATTTGCATGCAGGTAGAGATCTTTCGGGGTACCATGTGCGTATGGATACATCCGTTTCTCGCTTTATTAGCTGGTCAGTACTTGGTGCTGGCACATGTGCTGCAGTCCTTGCAGTAGTCTTTGCAACAAACGCAAGTCTCGACGCTGGAAAAGTTACTCAAGACGATACAAAGATTCAAGTCTCGCAAGGTTACACAGAGCTCGCACGGCAATTCGTCACAAAAGAATACAATATACGAAAGGCGGTTGCGTATTACAAGAAGGCAATGGTTCATGATAGTGCAAACGCTGCAGCGATGTATGAACTTGCTCGCTCGTATGCAGTGCTCGGGGATTACACTTCATCGCTTGCGCTCGCTGCTCGTTACGCAGAGCGTTTCCCAGGTGACCCAAAGATTTTATATACTGCAGGGCTCGCAGCTGGTTTCTCAGGAGATTTTGCAAAAGCAGAAGCATTGTTCGACGAATATATTGAGAAGAATGAGCAAGCAAAATGGCAGTCACGTCTTGATTTGGCATGGGCACAATACCAGCAAGGTAAATACACTGAAGCACGAGAAACAGTACGCGGCGCAATTGATGCATTCGGAGATAATCCTTGGCTCAATACATCACTCTCAGCAATAGAGCACGCTTTAGGAAATACTGCTGCTGCGCTTGCTGCCGTAGAAAAAGCGGAAGCAGAAGTTGATGGAATTGATATTAATGATTGGAACACAAACTATTCATTTAATGGCCCTGAGCATTATGAAAAGGGTCTTGCCCAGATGAAAAAGATAATTGGAATCAATAAGGCATTAATTGTCTCTGGAAAAGCACCGCAATACTCGCGTGCTGACTTTACTCATATGGCTGGTTTTGCACCTGAAGCAGAGAAAGGAATTGTAGTTTCTGCATGTGGTGAGTCATGTGGCCCTCAGACATGTTACTCAGCGCCAAACTCATGTGGTGCGCGTGCTTCATGGCAGATAAATAGTTGCGTTGATAGTCATGGTGCTCCAACTGCAAATAATCAATCGTGCTCAACCAACCCACTGCCAGCACCTGCGGTTCCGGAACGATACGGACAATCATGTACATCTATAAACCTCTGTGGTATCCAAGCGACAGGTACAGTTCAGTGTGATGGACGCTGTTCAGCGCTTGCACCTCTTCCTAATGCATTTGGACAAGGTTGTACGATTCGCAATCGCTGCGGTAGTGCAAACGGTATCGTCGGATGTAATGGACAGTGTAACGTTTCTCGCTACCCAACATGTCTCAATCCGGATGATAGTGTTACAGGTGGAGATGATGGTTGGACAGAGGTAACTATCAACGATGACGGACGATTTTCAGGTCAGAATTATGGAAACATTGGTGTTCAAATCTCTGTATCACCAAGTTTGGTCCGCTCAGGTCAAAGAACTGTTGTTCGATGGAACTCTGCAGAAATGAGTAGTTGTACCGTCACAGGCACAAACGGCGACTCATGGACAGGGCTTGCGGGTGAGGAAATTACCCGACCAATTACGCTCCGCGTGACATACACCCTCTCATGTACTGCTTTTGATGGTAGAACTATGACTGACACCGCAATTGTCGGTCTTGCTCCGGTTATGTGTGAAATCGGTCAACAAGGCTGTGAGCAGCAACAGTAATACAGAAAAAGCCCCTTCGGGGGCTTTTTCTTGCATTTACCTAATGCATGCGGTAGTCTACTCCAAGTCAAAAAGCTTTCCGTCTACGTACCCCATACCAATGGGAGACCAATGGACACCAGCCACTCCTTTTCAAAGTAGTGCTCGTGTTCCGACGAGCATTTTTTGATGAAATTTATTAGCTAGTTATAGCAGTGCATGAAGTATATTCTCGGCACAAAGCAGATGATGACGCAGGTCTTCTCTGCAGATGGTAGTGTCAGTGCTGCAACAGTCATTACAGCAGGACCAGTCACGGTCACGCAGGTAAAGACAACTGACAAAGATGGCTATGAAGCCGTTCAAGTCGGGTACTCAGAAACATCTGAGAAGCACATGAACAAGCCAATGCTCGGACACTTGAAAGGTCTCGGAAACTTCCGCCACATGACGGAGTTTTCTGGAGTCACAGGAGTAGAGCGAGGAGCGGTACTTGATGTTACACAGTTTGCTGTGGGAGACATCATTACAGTTTCTGGTATTACAAAAGGAAAAGGATGGCAAGGTGTTGTGAAGCGACACGGATTCCATGGAGACATGAAATCACACGGCCGTAAGCACTCACTTCGCATGCCGGGTTCACTCGGTGGTGGAGGACGTGCTGGTGGTCGTGTTGCAAAGGGTAAGCGCATGGGAGGGCGCATGGGTGGTGACCGCGTTACCGTGAAGAACCTCAAGGTTCTCCAGGTAAACAAGGATACAAACACTCTCGTCATTTCAGGAGCAGTACCGGGCAACAAGGGAGGTTTATTGGAGATAATTTCACAGTAATATGAAAGTCACCGTATACACACAGGCTGGCAAGGAAAAGGGAACTGTGGAAGTCTCTGATACTGTATTTTCTGCAAAGTGGAATGAGGCACTTGTGTCTCAAGTTGTCCGCGGTATGCAGGCGAATGCACGTACTCCTGTTGCACATGCAAAAGATCGCTCTGAAGTTCGAGGTGGTGGCCGCAAGCCATGGAAGCAAAAGGGAACAGGTCGTGCACGACATGGCTCAACCCGTTCGCCGATTTGGGTTGGTGGTGGTAAAGCACACGGACCAGTCAAAATGCGAGACTACAGTCAAAAGATAAACAAAGCGATGCGCGCAAAGGCGCTCTTCGCGACGCTCTCTGAGAAGATGCGAGAAGGTAAAGTAGCATTTGTTGAGTCACTTGCATTTGATGCTCCAAAAACTAAGGACGCAGTCGCAGTACTCAAGGCATTTGCAAAGCACAAAGACTATAAGGATATGGCAGAGCGCCGAAATAACGCGGTACTCGTTGCTGTCACTGGACCAGTTGGAAATGTAGAAAAAAGCTTCCGAAACATGAATAATGTTGAGGTTGTTTCGACACTTTCACTCAACCCAGTCTCTGTGTTGAAGTACAAGTACGTACTTATCACTGAGCCTGAAAGTGCAAGTGCAGCTCTTGAGAAGCGTATTACTAAAACTAAGTAGTTGGCTATGAAAAAAACAATGAAAGGTGCAGACCATACGCTCTCACTCGACGCAGTACTCCGCCGCCCGCGCATCACTGAGAAATCAGTACGTGGCATGAACGGAGGGTCATACTGTTTTGAGATAGACCCACGTGCTAACAAGACACAGGTGGCAGCAGCCATCAAGCATGTCTACAAGCTCACCCCTCGACGAGTCGGAATCGTGAACATACCTGCAAAGATTGTTCGCAACCGACGCACAGGAAAGCTCGGGACAACAGCAGGTGTTAAGAAGGCATACGTGTATCTCAAGAAGGGAGAAACGATAGCAGTCATGTAATTGAATCTATGAAACACTACAAGCCTACATCTCCAGGACGCCGCGGAATGACATCTCTGCCATATCGCGAACTTCTCTCGGGAGACAGTCCATACAAGCCTTTGATGAAAGGCCGCAAGCGCGACGTGGGACGAAACAATGCTGGACGTATCACCATTCGACACAAGGGAGGTGGCGTAAAGCGCAGTTACCGACATGTCGACTTCATGTACAACAAGTACAACATCGAAGCGACCATTGAGACTATTGAGTATGACCCAAACCGCTCAGGTTTCATCGGACTCGCACTCTTTAAAGACGGTGAACGACGATATGTACTCGTTCCTCGCTCTATGGGGGTTGGTTCAACGTTTTCAGTATCAGAGAATGCATCAGTTACTACCGGTAACCGTCTTCCATTGGTGAAGATGCCAGTTGGTACATTTGTCTACAATATAGAAATGAAACCAAAAGGTGGCGCAAAGCTCGTTCGTGCTGCAGGAAACTTCGCTCAAGTTATCGGTCATGACGCAGGGTTTACATTCGTAAAGCTTCCTTCGACGGAGGTGCGCCGAGTGCTCGATACTTGCTGGGCAACCGTTGGTGAAGTTTCAAACCCAGACTACCGATTGGTAAACATTGGTAAGGCTGGGCGCGCACGCAAGATGGGTATCCGCCCAACTGTCCGCGGTACTGCTATGAACCCAGTTGACCACCCACACGGAGGTGGTGAAGGAAAGCAGGGACGAGGATTGAAGCGTGCAAAGTCTATGTGGGGAAAGCCTACAGGCAAGGGTCAGAAGACACGAACACCGAAGAAATATTCAAACGTGTTTGTGGTTTCTCGACGTGTTGTTGGAAAGAAGAAAAAGCAAGCTGCGTAATACCAGCTTCTCAAAAAACACCCCTTCTGGGGTGTTTTTTGTTGCAGTGGGTTTCGTACCGACGCACGCATATATCCATGGCATACTTGTGCTATGAGAGTTCTAGTCGTCGCACTCAGTTTTGCAGTTGTATTTCAATACACTCACGCTGCGGAGACAGCAAAAAATCAAAAATACGGTATTGAGCAGCAGAAAGAGCCAGTACGCTCTGACATCGCGCGTATCTGTGATGGTTGGACAAGTGCTCGCAAGAGTGCGTGTAAGCGGTTCAGTGAACAGCTTAAGCAACAGTACAACCTCACGACACCATTTCCACTGCTTGAGGAACAGGCACAGTCAGAGCTTCGCTACCGTCTTGCAACTGAGGATGTCCAGCCAAAGCAAGGTGAGCTCATGCTTATCTGTGAGAAAGATACTGTCCAAGACCCATATCGCCTCACTGGTATTGATGACGTGTCAGTTCAGGAGCCAAAAGAAAAGCAATTGAGCCCAGAAAATGTACGTCTCAGTAAGGATGGCGCTACGGCAAAAACTCTGTCAAAAGCAGAGCAAAAAAGAAAAGCGCAATCATATGTCCTCCTTGCAGATGGGGAAAGTCAGGTTGAAGGAAAGAAGGGGTGCATGCTTGAAAAAGATATCCAGAAGAAATACGGCAAAGGATGCGCAAAACCAAAAGGAGATGGTGGGACAAAAGCCGATCCAAAAACGTGCAAAACTGGGCTTACCTTACTCAAAGGAGTTCCGTTCAGTGATGAGTCAATACAAAGTATTCGTGGTGCCGGCATTCAGTGTTTTAAAGAAGACCGAGGAAGGGTGAAGAAAAATCAAAAGACGGAGATTGCAGAAAAAATATCACTCGCATCATATGTACTATGTAGTGATGATGCAGAGACGCTTAAACGAGCGACTGAAGCAGATAGAAAGCAAAAAGACAGCAACCCGGACGCAGACACACTTGAAGACCTCTTGGCAGGAGAGGCGGCGCCACAGGTCACCCCGCAGATAGCAACTGCTACTCGACGCGCTGCTGTGAGCGCACTCATCAAGCAGCACACTCAAGATACAGAAAATATGCAGGTACTTCAGGATATTCTCAATGAAAGTAAAGAGTTTGGACGGGCATTTGTGGTGGAGGCAACAAAAAAAGAAGTTGCTGAGCGCATACAGGACTATAAAGACCAAATAGCTCGCGGACCTGAGAGTCGCGGGCACTTGGTAGCGTTGTACGGTGGACTGTGTGGCTTGGGGGAAACAAAGTATTGTAAGGCGCGGATACGGATGAATAAGTGATATACTATTTGAGATGAAACGAGCGCTACTTCTCACTAT
>CAYNND010000010.1:0-38715 GCA_964398775.1 uncultured Candidatus Saccharibacteria bacterium
ACGGATGAATAAGTGATATACTATTTGAGATGAAACGAGCGCTACTTCTCACTATTTGTTTTGTGACAATTGCTGCACCGATACTTGCACATGCTCAAACAAAGTCTGCGAAACCAAAAGATACACTCGACCCAAAGTGTGAAAAAATGGAAAAGCTCGGCATTAGTGATTGCCGAGAGCGACGATTGAAAGGAGATGAGTTAAAAAAATGTATTGAGAAGGCAAAACTTGAAGGTGTCGAAGTCTTTACTCCTGGGAAAAAAGGAAAAATGACCTCAAAAGACTGCATGAAAGAAGAGAAAATAAAGGAAGACTTCGGGCACCAATGTGTAAACCTGTGTGACAAAGGTATTGTGCTTATACCAAGTAAATACGCGAAATCACTCAATGTCACGGTTTGTAATAAAAAAGGGCGAGCAGGGAAAGATGAGGTAGTTGCCTGCCGTGAGCAAAAGAAATGCTCAGGAAGCGATCTTGACCCAGCCTGTACAGAAAAAAATAAACCGAAAGAGCAGAAGAAGTCACCAGATAAGGATGCACTTAAAAAAGCTGAAGATAGAGCGCTTGGGAAGCAAGACCCCCACACAACCACGCACTATGACTGCAAAGGTATGGGCCGTTCGAGTACGTGCTATGGGGCAGATGGTGTCATAAAAACCCAAGAAGATAGGGATCTTAAGCGTTTGCGGGACGGCGATATTGCGATCCCACAAGCATATAAATCGCAATATGATTTAAATTTTGGTGATAGAGTACTTTTAGAACACACTGCCAAAAATGGAGAAGTACGACAGGCGTGGGTAACTGTCCGTGATATCAATGGTGCTCCAACAATTGACTTTTTTCGTGAACACGATACATCTCTTGGTCGCTCGGTGCGAGAAAGCACCCCAATGCGAGAGCTTGGGTTCACGTATGGAACAACATATGGCGACCGTTCGCAGGTCCGTATCATACAAGTAGATCGCTCTGGCAGGTTCTACTTTAAATAAATTACTATGGTTCGTGGAGAAATACTCAGGACAGTACTTGCCGCAGGGGTTGCCGTCGGTGGTATCTCACCCGAAGTGTCAGCTCGTGGGAGTGACAGTCTTGATGAGAGAAGAGGTGAACAGGTTCGCGTTATTGACCCTGTAGCAGAAGTGACACGTCTCATGGAGTCCCAAATGGGAGGATGGGGCAAAGATTGCAGCCTCGCACGTCCGAAGAAAAGTCTCAGCAGTGATGAGCAAAGGATTTATGATAGGGCATCAGAATTACTCTATACAAAAATTATCCCCTTTTTGGCTGAATACGAGAACGCACTTGATTTGCATACAGCCTATCGTGAATCTAGCCCAGAGCGGCGGAGAGAGACCCAGGAGGCAATAGAAGGGGTTATCCCGGCGCTCCAGCAGTTCCTAAGGTACCGGCGAGATAACCCTTCAGTTGTCTGCATGATGAGAAATCAGCGCAGGTACTGAGCCTCTTGCAATCCATAGAAGGCTGTAGTATTGTACCGCGACCCGTTGTGGGCTTTTGTTTTGGAATCTTTTACGGAAACCAAACCTGTACCTGATTGAAAAATCTGGCGCGAATCTTAATCTCACAACTTATTATTTTTTCAGTATGTCACGATCACTTAAAAAAGGACCATTCGTTGATGAGAAGCTCGCAGCGAAAGTTGCAGCTCGCAAGCCAGGTCAGGGCCCTATCAAGACATGGGCTCGACGCTCACAAATCCCTCCAGAGTTTGTCGGTTACACCTTTGCGGTGCATAACGGCAAGAACTTCATCGATGTCTACGTAACTGAGGAAATGGTTGGCCATTACCTCGGAGAATTTTCATATACCACGCGATTTGGTCGCCACGGAGGTAAGATGCAGAAGGAAATTGAGGCTGCTAAGGCAGCTTCTGAAATCGCTGCTGCAAAGGCTGCTAAGGCTGCACCTGAGGCTAAGAAATAAAAACTATCATGAAAGCATACCTCAAACAGTTTAATCAGCCACCACGAAAGATTCGCCTCGTCGCGACGCTTGTCCGTGGAAAGACTGTCGGGAAGGCGCTCAGCCTCCTCTCATTTGCAGACCAGAAGTCTGCAGAGCCTATCCGCAAACTCATCGAGTCTGCAGCTGCAAACTCAGGACTATCTCGCGCATCAGCACATGGACTCGTCGTGAAGGATATCCGTGTTGATGAGGCAGTAAAGCTCCGCCGTTTTATGCCACGAGCACAAGGACGTGCAGCAGGATACCGCCGCATCTCAAGCCATATTTCAGTTGTTCTCGGAGAGGCACCAGCACCAAAGTCAGCAAAGAAGAAGGTCGGCACTAAAAAGAAGAGTGTAGATGAGCAGTCAACTAAATAATTATCTATGACACACGTTTCACATCCATTTGCACATCGACTCGGTACCATCAGAACATGGAAGTCTCGATGGATGGCAACTTCAAAGAAGGCGTACCGAGATAGTTTCCGCTCAGACACACAGCTTCGCCAGTACCTTACAAAGCGCTTGCGCGGTATGTACGTCGATGTTGTTGAAATTGAACGCTCAGAAAAGCAGATTCGCGTCAACATCAAGACATCTCGCCCAGGTATGATAATTGGCCGCTCAGGAGAGGGCGCAACAAAGCTCCAGAAAGACATTGAAGTCGTTGTCCGCAAGTCAAACAAAGCAGACACACGCAAGGTAAAGATTGATATCGAGGAAATTCGCTCACCAGAATCACGTGCTGCAATCGTAGCGTATATGGTGGCAGAAGGACTTGAGAAGCGTATGCCATTCCGCCGCGTTCTCAAGCAGACTGTTGAGAAGGTTATGGCGAACCGCGATGTACAAGGAGTTCGTATTGCAATCTCAGGCCGTCTCGGTGGTGCTGAAATGTCACGCGCAGAAGAGATTCGCAAGGGTCGCGTTCCACTCCAGACTATCCGCGCAGATATTGATTTCGCTCGAGAGAAGGCATACCTTCCGTACGGCGTGATTGGTGTGAAGGCATGGATATACCGTGGCGATATTTTCAATGACAAGGAGAAGGGTAAGACACTTACTAAATAAGTAAAACACCATGTTGTTTCCAAAGAAAACAAAACGACGAAAGTGGCAGCGTAACCGAATCAAACCGGCTGCACGTTTGCGACCAGACACACGTGGCCTTACCGTCTCTTTCGGTTCACACGGCCTTAAGGCAATGTCACCTGCAGAGATAACATCAAACCAGATTGAGGCTGCACGCCGCGCAGCGCAGCGTGAACTCGGCAAACTCGGACGACTCTGGATTCGTATCTTCCCTGATCGACCACGAACAGCGAAGGGCTCAGAAGTACCGATGGGTGCCGGAAAAGGTGAGCTCCAGGGCTACATCTTCGAAGTACACCCAGGACGCATCATCTTTGAAGTTGATGGTGTAACTGATGCTGTTGCTCGTGAGGCGCTTCGCAAGGCGAACACAAAATTACCAATCACCGGTCGCATTGTTACACGCGTCTAATACACTCCTATGAAAGATATCACAAAGAAGTCTGCAAAAGAGCTGCATGAAGAAATCGCAAAAGTAGCAACAAAGGCTCGTGAGACGCGATTTGGTGCAGCCGGAGCGCAGAGTAAGAACACAAAGGTCTTGAAGAACATGCGCCGTTCAGTTGCACGAATGAAGACTGTTATTCGAGCACACGAACTTGCAGATTCAAAGAAAAACGCTTAGTATCCTCACACATTATCTATGAACAAGAAGGTAGCAACAAAAAAGAAGACACTCCAAGGAACAGTCGTCAAGACTGCGATGAAGGATACGGCAACCGTCGTCGTTTCTCGATACGTCAAGCACGAGAAGTACCAGAAGTTTATGAAGATAAACAAGAAGTTCTTGGTGCATGATGCGGGGAATACTGCAAAGGTAGGGGACGTTGTCCAAATTGAGGCAACTCGACCTATCTCAAAGAACAAGCACTTCAAGATAGTCGCGTAATACACACGTAAATACACAACCATGTTACAACCACAATCAATCGTCATCGTTGCAGACAACACAGGGGCAAAGATCGCTCGCGTCTTCAAAGTACTTGGAGGCAGTAAGCGACGGTACGCTGAGATAGGCGACATCGTTGTGTGTTCAGTACAGACTGCAGAGCCACGAAAAGCGCTTAAGAAGAAAGATGTCTTTAAGGCTGTTGTTGTTCGTCAGACAAAGCCATTCCGCCGTAAGGACGGTTCATACATTCGCTTTGATGATAACGCAGTAGTCGTTGTCGACAAGAAGAAGACAGAATATGAAACAAAGGGTAACCGTGTCTTCGGTCCAATCCCTCGAGAGCTTGCTGAGAAATTCAAGAAAGTCGTTACACTTGCCCCTGAGGTTGTTTAATCATTACTAAGTACACCACCATGCACGTTAAAAAAGGAGATACCGTTGTTGTCATCACAGGAAAGGATAAGGGAAAGAAGGGCGCTATTGTGATGGCACTTCCACGAGTGAACAAAGTTGTTGTTGAGGGGGTCAATGTTGTAAAGCGCTCACTGCGCTCACGCACTCAGGCAGGCAAGGGGCAGGTGATTGAGAAGTCACTCCCAATCCATGTTTCAAATGTGAAACTATCTGAGGGAAAGACAAAAAAGGCGGCAAAGAAAACTAAGTAATGCATATGAAAACTATCAAAGAAAAAGTAGCAGCATCATTTGACTCATTCAAGGGTGAGTTCGGCTACACAAACAAGATGCAAGCACCAAAGCTCGTGAAGGTCATGGTTTCCTCTGGTGTCGGCTCTGTGCTCGACAAGAAGCGAAAGGAAATGATTGGCGACAGACTCGCAAAAATCACAGGACAGAAGCCAAAGAAGACAAACGCAAAGAAGTCTATCGCGGGCTTTAAGCTCCGTGAAAGTGAGCATGTTGGCTACCAGGTGACATTGCGTGGTGCACGCATGCATGAATTCCTTGAGAAGCTCGTTCATATTGCACTCCCTCGAACTCGTGACTTCCGTGGTATTTCTCCAAAGGGAATCGACGCTATGGGCAACTACTCATTTGGAATCAAAGAGCACACTATTTTCCCAGAAGCAGCCGAAGAAGATGTGCGAGATGTGTTTGGTATCGGCATAACCGTTGTCACAAACTGCAAAAGTAAGAAAGAGTGTGAAGCGTTCATGCGATATATTGGCCTTCCGTTGAACTAACGAAATAGCCCCTCTCGGGGCTTTTCTTTTGTGTGAGTATTTGATACAGTATTTTTATGAATCGTGTTTCGATTAGTACCATCATTAGTTGCCTCTCGGAGAGAGAGTGCTAGTGATTGGTCGCTCCTGTCTCTAGCCCCCTCTCTCCGAGAGGGGGTTTAGTTTTGCAGCTAAGCCATGAACCGTAGTTACGGAGGGCACGATGGGTGGTGGTGTAACGAACGAGCAGAGCAGAGAGCGTCTTGACCAGTTGCGCGCAGTGCGCGATGCAGCCGGGAGAGACATGGGGTACTTTACTCCCAACTTGGGTGATGCGTATGCGTCAACCACAGTGTCTCTGAATGAGCTCGACGCGGAGATCGCACAAATCGAACTCAAGCTTGGACTGAGGTCTAAGTAGCAGGGTAACATGTCAGGCGTGTTATCCGATGGCCGACGACACGTGTGTCGTCGGCCTCCTTTTGTATAAAAACTGGTATACTCTCACCATGAAAGAGGTCGTCACTCAGCTCACACAATTGTTCAAAAAATATCCGCATCGATTTACGACGATATTTTTTGTACTGGGATTTGCATGGGATGCGCTCACGCTCTGGAAGGCAGATGGATGGTACGAAAATGCATGGTTCGGGTTGTACCTCATCATTTCAACAGTCGTGCTTGTGGCACTTTCAAAAATAGATGAGCATAAGACACACCCACGACGGGCACTCTTGATAGCTACATTACAGTTTTGTTTCGGTGCGCTCGCGGGAGGAATGCTTATTCTATACGGCAGAAGTGGCACCTTGGCTGGGAGTGCAGCCTTCTTATCAGTAGGTGCAGCAATCTTACTCTCAAATGACCTTTGGGCACACAGATATAGTGCACAAAATATGCGGATTGGTGTGTGGTACGCTCTACTCATTGCGTATACCTCAATGGTGTTTCCGATACTATATGGCCGCATCGGTGGTGATGTATTCATGCACGCAATTTTGACAGGATTTATTATCGCCTTTGTGCTCATTGTTGCGTTTCGCGCTGTCGGGTATCTTGCTCGACCGCGTGATTTATATACACCGCTCATCACTATTTCACTCATTACTGTATTTTATATATTCAGCCACTTCACGCGTATTATGCCTGCTGTACCACTTGCGTTGCGCCATGCCGGTATCGCACATGCTGTCTCTCATGTAGATACTCAGTACAAGGTGCAGTTTGAAGAATCGAGATTCCCGCTACTCCTTGAGACATCAAATGTATTTAATGCAACTACGCCCGCACGGCTCTTTTGTTTCAGCCAGGTCTATGTACCGAAAACTATTACAACGCAGATTCAACATCGCTGGGAATACTTCGATGCCGTTGCAGGGGTCTGGAAGACGCTCGCCATTATTCCGTATTCAATCAGTGGGGGGAGAGAAGCAGGGTATCGTGGCTATACATATATTACAGCTCGAGCATACGGTGATTATCGATGCAATATTGAAACTGATGATCAGGTTCTCATTGGGCGCCGTGACGTCAGAGTGCGAGCCGGTGCGGCAACACTCAAGGAGGCATCGTTTTAGTTGCGAAGATGTCATTGCGGGTGTACAACATCCTCCGGCCACTTGCTGCGCTTGGCCAGCGCAAACCGAGATAGGGAGATAGACATGCTCGGAGAGCGGATGTTTGTTCGTGTTGAGGTGGGTGATACACCACGCATCATCGAGGACCGGTGGCACCGCCACAATGGTGGCTGCTGGTTCTTTGACGGGGAAGCTCCTGAGCTGACTCGTCCATTCGTCCTGCAGCGGTACGTATGGATGAAACGAAGGTGTGTCTCTCACTAAGAGCGGCTGACAGGTCCTCGACGAATACCCCCAGGCGCACTCCCGTGCCTGGGCTTTTTCTTTGCTTTTTGGCCGTATATGTAGTAGTGTTCCGTGCAGTCAAGAACCACTCCGAGCCATAACTCGGGTATACTTCAATGTACGACCAGTGCTCACGCACAGGCCTATGCAGAGCCATAAACTCAGCGGTACAAAGAAAAGGTACTTGAACAGCGGTCATTTAGTCCTGCCGCGATGTAACATTTAATTCTTTGCTGTATGGCAAAAACCTGTAAGGTTGCAAAATCAAACAAGCCACCGAAGTTTTCGACGCGCATCAACCGTCGCTGCTTTAAGTGTGGTCGTCCACGAGGATACATGCGAGATTTCGGTCTCTGCAGAATCTGTTTTAGGGAAGAAGCTCTTGAGGGGCACATTCCGGGTGTAAAGAAATCATCATGGTAAATGATCCAATTGGCGATTTCATTGTTCGCCTTAAGAACGCGTCTGATGTCGGTCTTCCACACGTCGTTGTTTCATATTCAAAATTGAAGCACCAAGTTGCGGATGTACTCGCTGCATCAGGATTCCTCGCGAAAGTAGAGAAAGAAGGAAAAGATGCAAAATCAGCACTCACAGTGCACCTTATCTACAAAGAAGGAAAGCCAAAGATTACTGGAGTCAAGCGCATCTCAAAGCCGGGACGCCGCATGTACGCATCTGTATCTGAGATTAACCCTGTGAAATACGGAAAGGGTATCTTGGTTGTATCTACACCAAAGGGTGTGATGACAGGTGGTCAGGCAAAGAAGGAGAAGGTCGGTGGTGAGACTATGTTTGAAATGTTCTAACGAAACCACCATGAGCCGACTCGCAAAAAAACCAATCATCATCCCAGCAGGAACTACAGTCACCATCACGGGGACCGCAGTCTCTGTAAAGGGAAAGGGTGGTGAGCTCAAGCACACGCTGAGCCGCTTTGTAAAAGCAACTATGAACGGCAGTGAGATACTCATCTCTGCTGAAGGAAACAGTACCCAGTCACGCGCATCATCAGGCACTGAAGTCGCACATATTAAAAATATGATTGCTGGCGTCAACAAGCCATTTGAAAAGAAGCTTACGATTGAAGGTATTGGATATCGTGCAGCTATCGCAGGAAAGAAGATTACATTCCAAGTTGGTAAATCACATCCAGTAGAAATCATGATCCCAGCATCGCTTACAGCGACTATGGAGAAGAATGAAATTATTGTGAGTGGTATCAACAAGTATGAGGTTGGACAGTTCGCAGCGAACATCCGCGCACTCAAGAAGCCTGAGCCATACAAAGGTAAGGGTATTCGCTACAGTAACGAAGTTATTCGCCGCAAGCAGGGTAAGCGCGCTGCATAACGAAGTAATGTATGAAAACAGCAACAAAAACAACACAACGAGCAGCACGCCGACGCCGCATCAGTGGCAAGGTCCGTGGTGTAGATGGTCGTCCGCGACTTTCTATATTCCGCTCATCAACACGCATTTTTGCGCAGATAATTGACGATACGAAAGGAACAACTATCGTATCAGTATCATCTGATAAGGAGACAGGGAAGACACAGAAGGAGCGCGCACTCGCTGCTGCTAAGGTACTCGCTGAGCGAGCACAGAAAGCGGGAGTGAAGAAAGTAGTCTTCGATCGAGGAGGCTATGCATACTTCGGTACTATTAAGGCCTTTGCAGACGCAGCACGCGAGGGGGGTCTTGAATTTTAATCACACACTATGACTGAAGAAACAACAAACACATCAGAGACAGCGGCACCTGCAGCATCTGCAGCGCCGGCAACCGCAGCGGCTCCATCTGCAGCTCCGTACCGAGGTTCACGCCCTATGGGACGTGGTCCACGAGGACGAGGAGGCCCACGAGGACGCGGCGGCAAGGATGACAAGGGTGGAGAGCGTGGTGGACGCGGCGGCAGAAATGACCGTGGTGAGCGCAAATCAGAATTTGATCAGAAGACTATCAGTGTCAGACGTGTAGCACGTGTGATGGCAGGTGGTCGTCGCTTCTCATTCTCAGTTGCGGTTATTGCAGGTGACAGAAAGGGTCGCGTTGGAGTCGGGCTCGGAAAAGCAGCCGACACAGCAGCAGCTATTGATAAGGCGGTTCGCGATGCGAAGAAGCACATGATTAAGGTACCGATGACTGCGTCAAAGAGTATTGCACGAGATGTTTCTGGAAAACATGCAGCATCACGTGTGACGATTCGACCAGCAAAAAACCGAGGCCTTGTGGCGGGTGCATCAGTACGACTCATCCTTGAGCTTGCTGGTATCACTGACGTTACGTCTAAGGTGTTGAGCCGCAGTCGCAATAAGCTCAACAATGCGCGTGCAGCTATTGAGGCACTCAAGCAACTTGCGTAATACTTAATTCAACAACCATGACAAAATTACTGAATACACTCAAAAGCCTCGGCGGACGACGCGACCAAAAGCGCGTTGGACGTGGTGGTAAGCGTGGGAAGACCTCAGGCAAAGGCACAAAGGGTCAAAACTCGCGCGCTGGTCACAAAAAGCGACCAGAGGTTCGTGACATGATTAAGAAGCTTCCAAAGCGACGTGGATATGGAAAGAACCGAGCACGTACAGTGTTCACTGATCGACCTGATGCATTTCCACTATCACTCGCAACAGTTGAGGCGTACTTCAAGGCAGGTGATACTGTTTCTCCAGCAGCACTTGGAAAGATGGGCATCATTACACTTTCAGGACGCACAGCACCTCGCGTAAAAATTCTTGGCAAGGACGGCATCACAAAGGCGGTCACTGTAAAGGGTTGTGAAGTTTCAGCTGGTGCGAAAGCAGCAATTGAAAAAGCAGGTGGTACAGTAGCGGCATAACAATAACGCTATGAACTCATTTATCGCAAAGGTAAAGACAGTATTCACAGACGAGGCGCTTCGC
The DNA here is from genome assembly GCA_964398775.1 of uncultured Candidatus Saccharibacteria bacterium. Classification (GTDB taxonomy): domain Bacteria; phylum Patescibacteriota; class Minisyncoccia; order Phycocordibacterales; family UBA2100; genus CAYNND01. The sequence goes on from CAYNND010000010.1 coordinate 9,903, forward strand.
AAGCGAGTATTCTTCATGCTCGCAGCACTTGCACTCTTCCGGTTACTTGCAGCACTTCCGATTCCTGGAGTAGATGTTGCGCGCTTGCAGGAGTTCTTCGCTCAGAACCAATTCTTCTCACTCTTGAATGTGTTCTCAGGTGGCGGGTTTTCAAACCTCTCCATCGTCATGCTCGGAGTCGGTCCGTACATCACAGGTTCTATCATCATGCAGCTTTTGACGGTGCTATCACCACAAATGAAGCAGATGTACCAAGAAGAAGGAGAGGCAGGGCGTGTGAAGTTTACACAGTGGGGAAGACAGCTCGCTGTCCCGCTCGCGTTCATCCAAGGTTTTGCATTCCTGGCACTCTTGCAGCAGCAAGGGGTAGTTGCTCAGCTTGATTTCCTACATACATTTGCAAACGTGTGTATGATTGCGGCTGGTTCATTGCTCCTTATGTGGATTGGTGAACTCATTACTGAGTTTGGTATCGGCAACGGTGTCTCACTCATTATCTTCGCTGGTATCGTATCTTCACTTCCTGCAACGTTGGGTCAGCTCGCGTTTACGTTCGACGTAACGCAGCTTCCAACATACATTGGTGTCGCGGTGCTTGCGCTCATCACAACTGCTGCGGTGGTCTTCATCACTGAAGCAGAACGACCTGTTCCTATCATGTACGCTCGTCAGAGTCATGGAGGTTCTGTTCGTGGTGGTAATGCAACGTATCTTCCGATTCGTGTGAATCAAGCGGGAGTGATTCCGATCATCTTCGCGCTTTCACTGCTCATCTTGCCGCAAATGGTTGCAGCAGTCCTTACACGACTAGCCCCTGGCGCTATCGCAAATGGAGCACAGTCAGTTGTGAACTTCTTGCAGCAAGACCTCTGGTACGGTCTCTTCTACTTTATTCTCGTCTTCATCTTCACGTACTTCTACACAGCAGTCACGTTTGATCCAGACAAGATTTCTGAAAACCTCCAGAAGAGTGGTGGATTCATTCCAGGAGTTCGACCAGGCACAGCAACTTCAGAGCATTTGGCACATATCATTACACGTACGACATTCTTTGGAGCGTTGTTCCTCGCAGTAATTGCAGTGTTGCCAATCGTGCTTCAATCACTTACCGGTACACAGATGCTCGCAGTAGGTGGAACAGCCTTGCTCATCGTTGTGTCAGTAGTGCTTGATGTGATTAAGAAGGTGGATGCGCAGCTTTCCGTCCGCGAGTATTAATTCATTGTTTTGAATCAAAAAGAGGCCCGTGAGGGTCTCTTTTTTTGCATGGTATGATGACCTTCATGTTCGCATTTCTCCACAACGAGCCAACACTGCACCTCTTCAAGAAAATGTGGGGGTTTTCAAAAGGGAAGGAGTGGCGTGTCATTACCTTTGTGCTTTGTTTTGTTGTTGCACAGGGAATCAACATGACGCAGCCATGGATTCTCGGTGTATTTATTGATGAAGTGCAGCGCAATGGTGTTTCGTATGCCACGCTCCCACGACTTTTCTGGGTGCTCTCCTGGATAATCATCACAACACTTGGGTTTTGGGTGTTTCATGGTATTGGTAGGTACATTGAACGCACGCATGCATTCTACATTCGTGGGCAGTACCACCGTCACCTCATGTCAGGCGTGCTCGAACAAGGGCTTTCATGGCACGGTGAGCGTGACAGTGGTGACACTATCGATAAGATAAACAAGGGGAGTGATGGACTCATGCACTACTCTGAAAATTTGTTTCAGGTTGTCACAGTCATTGTACGCATCATCGGAACGTTTTTTGTATTGCTTGTCTTCGGATTTCCGATTGCGGGGATGTTGCTGCTCGGTGCACTTCTCACATTTACGAGCATCTTCCTCTTCGATAGAAAGCTTGTTGTGCAGTATGGAGCGCTGCACACCATGGAGAACCGTATCCAAGCAAAGGTCTTTGATATCGTTTCAAATATTACAACAGCGACCATCCTACGTATTCAGAAGCCATTACTCAAAGATATTAGCGCGACAGTCGAGCGTCCGAAACAGCTTTTTGCAGAAAATGTTTCACTCAACGAATCGAAATGGTTCGTGGCGGACATGCTCATTAACTTTGTCTCAGTAATTCCAATCGCATACTACTTACTTGTACACGCTCGTACTGGGGAAGTTGTTGCCGTGGGCTCAATCACTGCGCTCTGGATGTATTTGCGTCAGGTGACCGATGTGTTCTACACGTTTTGCAATGAATATGAAAGCATTCTCGTGCGGCGCACCCGTGTGCGAAACGCAGAGTCACTCGAAGAGGCTTTTATCAAATGGAAGCAGCGAAAGTCTGTCCCTCAATGGAAAGAAGTGTTATTTAACAACATCACCTTCTCATATGAAGGAACTCGTACCCCAGCAATCAAAGGTACACGGTTACATATTAAGAAAGGTGAGCATATAGCGCTTATCGGTGCATCAGGTTCTGGAAAGACAACACTGCTTAAGGTGTTGCATGGTATGTACGAACAATCGACCGCAGAAGTAACCTATGACACCAAAAAGCCAGCTACAGTGTCACTCTCTGACATAAACGCACGCACGATGCTCGTTCCACAAGAGCCAGAAGTATTCTCAGCGAGTATCCGTGAAAATATTACACTTGGAATTGATTTTAAAGATGCTGATATTGAGCAGGCGATGCAATTAGCACAGTTCACAGCAATCGTTAAAAGTCTTCCGAAGGGCATGGACTCACAGATAAATGAAAAGGGTGTCAATCTTTCAGGAGGTCAGAAACAGCGTCTTGCGCTCGCACGCGCACTCCTGTTTGCAGATGGAAAAGATATTGTGCTCCTTGATGAGTCAACAAGTTCTGTCGACCCAGAGACTGAGGTAAAAATATATGAAGCACTTGGAGCACATTTCAAAAATCACTCAATTATCGCGTCAATTCATAAGATGAATTTACTTAAATATTTTGACCGCATCTGTATTTTTGCCGGGGGTCGCCTTGAGGATGAGGGTACATTTGAGGAGTTGCTTGCTCGCAATGAGCATTTCCGTAAAACATGGGAAGGCTACAGTGCGACAGTGAAATAGTGTGCACCATATGGTATAGTCTCGCGCAATGAAGGCGCGTGTAGTTGTCATAGCAGGACCTGCAGGAAGCGGTAAAGACACTGTGGTGCGAGAACTTATGAAGCGCATCCCTGATGCGACACTCATGGTTACGGCTACCACGCGTGCACCTCGTCCTGGTGAGGTCGATGGAGTGAATTATCACTTCATGGATAATGCGCGTTTTAAAGAAGAGCTTGCGAAAGGGAATATCTTAGAGTACTACCACCGAGCTGCAACAGATACCTACTATGGTACGTACAAACCAGATATTGATGCGCGCTTGGCACGTAATGAAATTGTGTTCTGCGTACTGCAGATTGTAGGAGCAAAGTACATGAAAGAGCACTATGGTGCACTCACGCTCTTTATCGAGCCAAAATCAATTGCAGAATTTGAGCAACGTATTCGCGCGCGTTCTCCAATGTCTGACACTGAATGGGAAGAACGAAAACGCATTACTGAAGCAGAGCTTACAAATGATGCGCCATGGTATGACCACCGTATTGTGAATGCTGATGGGGGACTTGATGTGGCCGTGGATGCTGCCTTCGAGTTTTTACAACGCGAAGGATTTCTTACGCAATAGTACTTCCGACAAACGCTTTTTTGTCGAGACAAGCTTCAACGCGGTCAAGGTGAGCACCGTTGATGATGGAGACTGCGACGCCGCTCCCCGCCGCTTCACGTGATGCGACTGGGTCAAACGGACTTGAGAGTCCTGGAGTCCACTCTTTGGGGATGATATTGAGGTACTCATCCCATGTCATTTTTTCGATTGGTTTTGCGAGGGCATCAATGCGCGGGTCTGCAGAGTAGACTTGGTCGATATTTGAAAGGTTGATAACAGTTGTTGCACCTAGTTTTTGTGCAAGCTTCACCGCCATAAAATCAGTAGAGCGACCTGGGCGCCATCCTGCTGCGATAAGTATAGGCTCAGTATAGAAAGGTACATGCTCAGGGTCGGTCACAATTTCTGGATGCGCATCATCAACAAACGTTGTGCGCATAAGTTGTGCATTAATGCGTGTTGCATGAATTCCTATCCAGTCCTTATCCTCATCAGTCACAGAAGTGACAGCCTGTGCTGCATCTTGATAGATGCGTGCAGTTTTCCCGCCACCGACAATGAGCACAAACCGTTCTCCGCGGATGACTCGGTTCGTAATCATTTCTTTAAACGCGCGCAGAAAAGTAGTGTCGATGCGGTCTGGGACAATGAGTGAGCCGCCGAGCGAGATGATAACAGGGGCAGGGAGCTGAGGTTGCATGGCAGCACTGTATCATATTTTAGGTACTCTGCCACATAGACCACGTGTTCCATTTTGCTCTAAAATAAGTATACTAGGCCCCATGGAACCACTCACAGTCTTATTTTTTGGCGTTCAGGGCTCAGGCAAAGGAACGCAGGTAAAACTCCTTATGGAAGCGATCAAAGCGCGTTCATCTGAGGCTATTATTCATATCGACATGGGCGCACTCTTGCGTGCATCGCTTGCAACTGGATCAGTCACAGGAAAGCTGACAGGAGAAATCATCAACATAGGCAAGCGGATGCCAGACTTTATGCCAGTCTATCTTTCAACAAAAGCATTTGCTGATGGAATCGTAACGAACAAAGAACACATCATCGCAGATGGCTTGTGCCGAGGTGAAGATCAAACACGCGGCTTCGATGATGCGATGGTGTTCTATGGGCGCAGTAACTATCACGTGATTTCACTCGAACTTACAGATGCTGAGGCAACCAAGCGCTTGCTCGCACGTGGCAGAAATGATGATACGCCGGAAGGAATAGCAAATCGCCTCGCATGGTACAAGACAGATGTGGCACCACAGCTTGCACTGATGGAAGGGCGAGGCCGCGCTGTGCATCGTATCAATGGTGACCAGAGTGTTGAAGCAGTGCATGCAGATATTCTGAAAACACTTGGATTGTAGACATGATTATTTCAAACGAAACAGAACGAGAAGGGATACGTACAAGCGGCAAACATCTCGGTGAAGTACTCGATTTGCTTCGCGACTACGTAACGCCAGGTGTTTCAACCCAGACACTTGAAGATAGAGCTCGTGAGATGATAGCTGCTCGCGATTGTAAACCTGCTTTTTTGCGCTACACACCACGCGGCGCAAAGCGTCCGTACCCCGCAGCACTTTGCGTATCAGTCAATGATGAAATCGTGCATGGTATTCCAAATGAAAACGCGAAAATATTGCGAGAAGGTGATGTTGTTACGCTCGACCTTGGGCTCTCGTGGAATGGGTACTTTACTGATTCAGCAATCACAGTCGCGGTTGGTGAGGTGGATGATGAGGTACTTCGCTTGATTGAATGTACTAAGGAAGCTCTTGAGGCGGGGATATTTGAAGCACGTGCCGGAAACAGGCTTGGAGATATCGGATATGCTATTGAGTCAGTCGGAAGGCGATACAAACTGCAGTTCCCAAAGGAGCTAGGCGGTCACGGTGTCGGACGTTCAGTGCACGAAGAGCCATTTATATATAACTGGGGGAGAAAAGGGCAGGGAGAGTTGCTTGAGGTGGGTATGGTGCTCGCGATTGAGCCCATGTACATGCTCGGCTCAAGTAAGATGAAGCTCCTTGCTGATGGATACACCTATGCAACAGTCGACGGAAAGAAATCAGCTCATCAAGAGCATACAGTTATTGTGACTGCGGGTGAACCTGAGGTTGTAACGAGGGTTGTATAACTGAGAGTGTTTGTTTTACAGATTGTAGGCGATGCAGAATACTGCGGTAGCGGCGAATTCGAACATCATGTGAGTGTGTATGAATAACTCTGGTGTCGTGATGTAATATGTCACGCCATTTCTCTTCTGACTCTTGTAAACAAAAGACCCCGTACGTATCTAGAATACGAATTGGATTTGAAGTGTCACCATCAATACACACAACATTATTTTTTCCGAGTAAATCTATACATATCCCGCGTTCATATAGGGACTCTAGATCTTCAACGAACGCGATAAAGTTTTTTTGCGCATCAGTACTCATTTTGGTAAGTGCGAGCTCAATCTCAAGTTGTTCTTCATCAGTCTCAATTCGCAAATCAGTAAGTATATGTACAAACGGTTGTTCGCTGACAATATCAACTTTGCCATTTTTTCGCATGCAGATGATTCTGCTTTTTTCAGGCAGCACACAGGTCGGAATATCTGGGAAAAACCCCTTGTATTGTTCATGGCTCTGTTTAATTGTTCGCAGTACAGCACCAGCTGCTGCACGTGAACGGGACGGGGAAGGGAAAAACTTTACTATCGATGGATTAAGATTTTCTCTGCGTGGCACGAGGAGGAAAACATTGCGTGTCATGCCATCACCAGTTAATACGTGGTGAGGAATGTGGTACTGTGCCGCGGTAAGTGTGTACGCGTGTGAGTTGGTATCAATTCGATTTCCAGCAAAAAACAGACGGCGCTGCACTGAATCAGGTAATACCCCCCTGATGGAAGCCGCGATATTTTGAATAGTATGGTATTTCCACTGGATACTTGGGGGTATCCGCCCATCAATAAGTCCAACTTTTGTTGCCTCAGTTCCGAGATGTATACGACGCTTTTGTCGTTGCACGGAATTACGCATATTGTCCAGACTCATACGTATATCTTATCAGTAAGAAGCTCCTTGCGTAGCCGTCTATATAGGTATACCATTTTCATTATGACTTACTCATTGAAGCATTTCGGGGCTATTTTCGCTCTACTTAGTAGTTTTATTCTTAGTGCCCAGTTTGCGTCTGCACTCATGGTAGCGCAGCCAGCATGCCCTGACACAACACTGACTATCTATCGTGGCGCGAGAGACGTATATCGGGGAGGACCAGTCTCACGACTCCAGGACTTCTTGATTTCAGAAGGTTTTTTGGCATACGGGAATAACACTGGCTTTTTCGGACGAGGTACAGAGCTCGCACTTCGACGATATCAGCAATCGTACGGCATCATCGGGTACGGTACTGCATATAGTACTGGATACGGTGTATTTGGTCCTTCAACGCGTCGACATGTCGCGAGTCGCTGTACTGGTGGGAGTGGAACAGTTTGTACTGCGATGCAACCAATTGCACCAACATGTCAGTACGGTGAGCAAGCTATAGCGCAGTACGACTCAAAGGGATGCTTGAGCTCATATCGATGTCCAAGTTGGAATACTCAAAACAGGGCACCAGTCGTAACATCATTCTCTGGTCCGACACGTCTTCGCTCAGGTGAAACAGGCACATGGACAGTTGTAGCGAGTGACCCTGAGTCATCAGGGCTTTCGTACTCTATTCAGTGGGGAGATGCTCAAAATGTTCTTTCAGCTCCTCAAAACCAGGTGTATCAACAGACGACATTCACTCATGCATACTATACCTATGGAACGTATACAGTACGCATCACGGTGACAGACCCACAGGGTATGAGTGCAACTGCTACAGCTACTGTGGTAGTTGATCAGGGCACCACGACAAATGGCACTGTACAAATCATCCAGCCAAATAGTGGGACATTCTACTCGGGAAACCTCATGAATATTAGTTGGAGCGATTATTCTATATATTCAGGCGTACAACAGAGTTACAACATTTCACTCGTAAACAACGACTATACTGGTTGTACGATTTATTCGTGTAGCAATCCATCATATAGCTACCCAATTATTACGGGTGCATATGGAAACAGCTATACATGGACAGTGCCATCAGGTGTATACGCAGGAACATATCGTCTCCAAGTGTGTCGAGTTGGGAATACAGAGTGTGACTTAAGTGATTCAGTTCTATACATCAATCAAAACGGCGGTGTGAGCCCAGCAGGGTACACAGTTAACCCAGTCTCAGGGGCAGCCCCACATACCGTGACCGCTTCGGCGTACATCACTATTCCTTCTGGCACTATCACTGCGTGCGGAACGCTTACCTACGGCACCATCGAATGGGGTGACGGCACGACTGACACAATGACGTACCTTGGTTGCAGTTCTGCAACACAGCTTATGACACGTTCACATACATATAATTCAGTCGGCACATATACAACACGACTCATTACTGGTACTGGTTCCGTTGAGGGTACACAAGTGGTTACGGTTACATCGGGTAATTCAAGTTTCACTTCACTTACAGTTTCTCCTTCGACTGTGAATCGTGGAGAAACTCTTACAACAAACTGGACATTTCCAAGTTCATGGTCAGATGCGCGTGTTCGACTCGAACTTCGTGAAGCAAATGGAAATGCAGTCGGAGAATCAGGCATCGTCACGGGTCTCGCAGCTCAAAGTGGAAGCTACAACTGGATTGTTCCACCTGCAAACGAGCCATGCGTCGCTGATGCAGGTCGCGTGTGTGGCGCAAATATTGTCCACGGACGTTCATACATTGTTCGAGCCATTGTCTATACACCAGCAAACGCATGCTTCGGGTACTGTGCACCAGGGTATCAGCCAAATGTTATCGCAACACGAGATAGTAGCGTCTTTACGGTAAACGGCTCAAGTACGCCTTCAGGTTCAACATATCTTAGTGTTGTAAATGATGGTGTTACAGGGGGCCCATACATGGTTACCGCAACGGTACAGACTTTGACTTCGGGTACATCATGCACAGCAACTGATATGGTACTTGATTATGGAAATGGACAGACGCAGATCATCCCAGTCAGTGGTTCAGGTATGACAAGCTGCGGTACACGCACATCGACGTATACGTACTACTACAGTGCACCAGGTACATACACTATCTATCTGCGTAGTATGGCATATCCGTACACAACAGCAGCGACACAGGTCATTACAGTACAGTAATACCGAGCTCTTAAAAAAACCGCGCACACTGTGCGCGGTTTTTTTTGTTGCACTGTCCACTGCATGAGCATATCGAAACAAAAATCACGGTATACTTGAGGCATGTCAGAGAGACTGCCTCAAAGTACTACCGGAGCACCAGCGCAATTTGCTTCACTTGAAGAAGAAATACGTTATTTGCGCGAGCGTGTTGCCGCGCATGAGGCAGCACTAGGAAGTGGGGAACATGCACCTTCGCGTGAACGTGTCATCAAGCATGAGATTCGTCAGTACAGCGCGACTCCATCGCAAGATGTTCTGAAGCCTCAGTACGCCACACCATCATATGAGTCAACTGCAAAAGCACTTGGATTGAAAGAAGAAAATCACGATAAACAAGTCGATGAGCTCATAAAGATAATGAATGAACAAGGCATCAAGAATGCACTTTCCATAGCCACACGCATTGGCGCCCACCTCGAAGATGATTTTCATAAGATACTTGTGCAATACATAGCGGAAGGACTCCCTGCGCGCGGCCTTCCAAACAAAAGTGAAATGTTTCGCTCGTTACATATGTGTTTGTATGAAGTCTCTCTTCCAAATGATAGAAAGGATGACCAGCAGACACAAACTATGCAAAACCCTCTGGAGCGACTACTCAATTCGATGGAGCAGTTTTTTGCAGGCATGCGTGCGATGTCAGAAGGGAGCAAGCAAGACCACCAGAATGTATTTACTGTAGAGATAGCAGTAGCACAAGGTACAGAACAGGCTGTGTTTTATGTCGGTGTCCCTCGAGGGAAGCGAGGCATGTTCGAAAAGCACTTGTTCTCTATCTACCCAGGAGCACGTATCGAAGAGCTCAAGGAAGACTACAATATCTTTCATGAAGATGGGCACGAAGCTGCGGCAATCGCGCACTTAGAAAAACATCCAAGTTACCCGATAAAGTTGTACAAGCACTTCACACATGACCCGCTCAACGTTATTATGTCAGCGTTTGGAAAGATGCAGAAGCACGGTGAAGGTGCAGCGATACAGTTTGTGATTGGTGGTGGCCAAGGTGACTACTACAATCATCACTACAAAGATATTCTTGATGAAGTCCGAAAGGGTGGGTATGCATATAAAGCCATCAAGAAGAAGGCTTCTGTGTGGGGCATGGTTTCATTTGAAGTGAAGAAATATCTATTCCCAAACCAAGATGAGCATAAGTTTGTAGACCAAGTTGCAATAGACCTCATGACAGCGAAAGTCTCAAGCCGAATCGTTCCGACAAATATTCGCGTCATCGCATCTGCGAAAGATAAGTTCCGCGCTGAAGAAATAGTCCGCTCGATTACCTCAACGTTTAACCAGTTTGATGAAGCACAAGGAAACTACTTTAGGTTTGATGAAGTGCACGGAAGGCACATGAATGACACCATTCGCTCTTTCGTCTTCCGTCTCTACAACTATAAGGAGCTTATCCCACTCTCTATTGCAGAGCTCACTACCATGTGCCACCTCACAGCAACTGGAGTCTCTACTTCACGTGAGCTGAAGTCATCAAAGGCAAAGAAGGCGCCAGCTCCTGTCGATATGCCCGATAAGGGCATCATTCTCGGGGTGAATCGATACGGTGGGGGAGCAACAGAGATTCACTTCGGTGAGAAAGATAGACTCCGACACTTCTACGTTATCGGTCAGACAGGTACCGGTAAGTCTACATTGCTCAAAAATATGTTTGTGCAAGATATGCGTAACGGAGATGGATGCTGTTACATTGATCCGCACGGTTCGGATATTGTGGACTTACTCGCGTCTGTTCCTGTTGATCGCTACAAGGATGTTATCTACTTCGATCCAGCGTTTCCTGATAGGCCGATGTCTATCAACATGATGGAGTACGATCCTCGGTACCCAGAACAGAAGACGCATGTTGTGAACGAACTCTTGAGTATCTTTGAGAAGCTATTCGGAAAGGTACCTGAATCACTTGGTCCAATGTTCCAACAATACTTTAGAAACGCAGCGATGCTTGCACTTGAAGGTATGGAGCCGGGGACAACGACGATTGCTGATATTGTGCGTATTCTTTCGAATGCAAAATTCCGCCGCGGGTGTCTCGAGAAATCAAAGAACCCTATTGTTAACGAGTTCTGGAGAGAAGTTGCGGAAAAGGCAGGAGGTGAGGCATCGCTTGAGAACGTCGTACCATATATCACGAGTAAGACTGACATCTTCTTGGCAAACGACATCATGCGACCAATCTTGGCGCAACCGAAATCATCATTTAACTTCCGAAAGATTATGGATGAGAAGAAAATCTTTCTCGGTAACCTTTCAAAAGGTCGTCTCGGTGATATTAACGCTGAAGTGCTCGGTCTCTTCATTGTAGGGAAGATGACGCAAGCAGCACTTTCTCGTGCTGACACAAAGGCAGGTACACTCCCGACGTTCTATCTCTACATCGACGAATTTCAAAACTTCACAACTCCATCAATCGCGGTGATTCTCTCTGAAGCACGTAAGTATGGCTTGTCGCTGCAAGTAGCGCACCAGTACATCAAGCAGCTGGACGAGAAGATTCGTGATGCAGTCTTCGGTAACGTTGGAACAAAGATGGTATTCCGAGTTGGTGTCGAGGACGCTGAGTTCTTGGAAAAAACCCTCAAGCCGGAGTTTTCTGCAAAAGATATCCAAGGGCAGGAGATGGGTATGGCGTACCTTTCGTTGCTTGCAAATGGTCTTCCAAGTAAGCCTTTCGATATAAACACAGAGCCACCATTTGAAGCAGACTATTCAGTTGTTGATATGCTCAAGAAGATGTCGTATGACACATATGGTCGCGATAGGGCGCAGGTCGAAGAGGAAATAAATGCTCGATATCAGCCGCAAGCGCCGGACCCACGCATGATGGATCCATTTGCCCGGTTCTAGTCTGTGCGCGACAACTGAGGCTTTTATTATCGAGCTATCTGCGGTATACTCCCGCCATCAAAACCCCCGGGTTCTTGAGTTTTATACATAGAGAAAACAGTATGCTTCACAAAGAGCGAACATTTGTCATTATTAAGCCAGATGGTATCCAGCGTTCACTCGTCGGAGATATCGTACAACGTTTTGAGCGAGCAGGACTCAAAATTGCTGGAATGAAGTTTGTAATGGCAGACGAGCAAAAGCTCTGGGCACACTACAACAAAGATGATGCATGGTACTTGAAGAAGGGTACAGGTATCGTTGAGAACCGAAAGGCGGCTGGCATGGAGGTCACAAAGGAGCCGATTGAATATGGAAAAGACATCATTCGCGCACTTGTAAAGTACATTACATCAGGACCAGTTGTCATGCTTTGCTTGCAGGGGAATCAAGCAGTCGCTGTGGTCAAAAAGTTGACGGGAGGGACAGAACCAGCAACATCTGATGTTGGTACTATCCGTGGTGACTACACACTCGATTCTTACCAGATGGCAAACGTCGATGAGCGAGCAGTACGTAACCTTATCCATTGCTCTGACAACATAGATGATGCAACTCGTGAAGTAGCGATGTGGTTTGCAGAGACTGAATTGCTCAACTACCGATTGGTACAAGAGCAAATCCTCTACGATGTAAACCTTGATGGTATACTCGAATAAGACAGACAAACCCCACGAAAGTGGGGTTTTTTGTTGAGAGTAATGATGTGGTATGCTGCAGCCATGACTAGCACTGCACAACGTTTAAAAGAAGAGAAAACTTTTGTCCTTATTAAGCCCGATGGTGTTCAGAAGGGTTTAATTGGAGAGATCATCAATCGATTTGAGCGTCGTGATTTGAAGATTGTTGCACTGGAAATGTTTATGCCAACACATGACATGATAGATAACCACTATCCAAAGTCAGAGGCATGGATAGCGCGTCTCGGAGAAAAAACTCTGGGAACATACGCAAAATATGGAATTGATGCGATGACAGAGATTGGCACTGATAACCCACTTGAGATTGGTAAGAATGTTCGTAACTGGCTCATGGAGTTTATGACCTCTGCGCCGCTTGTGCGCATGGTAGTGCAGGGTGTGCATGCAGTTGATATGGTACGCAAGATAGCAGGGCCGACATTGCCGTATATGGCTGATATGGGGACCATCCGAGGTGACTTCTCAGCTGATTCTCCAGCAATTGCAAACTCAGAGCATCGCGCTGTGCACAACATTGTCCATGCATCAGAGACACCAGAGGAGGCGTTGCATGAAATCAATCACTGGTTTGGAGATACGACACGTATTTTCAACTATAAGCGACATGGCATAAGTGAATAACATGTCACTCCCTAAGCTTATTATTTTTGCTTCAGGAACAAAGGATGGGGGAGGGTCAGGGTTTGAAAATCTAGTCGCAAGTACGCGCGGGGATACTTACGTGCTGAGTGCAGATATTGTGGGAGTTGTTTCAAATCATGCGCATGGTGGAGTAGCTGAGCGCGCGGCGCGCCTTGGGATACCATTTTTCCACATGCAAGCACCATATACTGCAGAGGCATATGCGGATATTGTGCAGAAGACGGGTGCCGAATGGGTTGCGCTTTCAGGCTGGCTCAAGAAAACAACAGGGTTGAATCCACAACGTACATTCAACATTCATCCGGGTCCTCTGTTTGATGTAGATGGGCGCTTCGGTGGCCCGGGCATGTATGGGCATTTTGTCCATGAGGCTGTCCATGCAGCGTATCGAGAAGGTCTGCTCGAGAGTAGTGCTGTTTCTATGCATTTTGTTACTGAAGGTTACGATGAGGGTCCTGTCTTTTTTGAATATCGCGTACCTATTACAGCCGGGATGACACCAGAAGATATTCAGAAAGCAGTGCATGAACAAGAGCTGTATTGGCAGCCACGCATTACACACAGTGTCATTCATGGCGAAATCGCATGGGACGGGTCACACATAGAGAGTATGCGCCTACCGGAAGGTTATACATTCATCCCAAAGCTTTCGTGATATACTTACACTATGAACGATAGAATCTCAGAGTTTTCACAGAATCTTGCCCCACAATCTGACAAAGTTGAGTTTCGTCAAATAAAGAGTGAAGGAATGTCAGTTCCATTCTGGGCGTATCTGCTCGGGTTCCTTGTGTTTGTTGCATTCATAGCTGTTAAGAGTGACATTATTACAAAAAAGGACGACAAGAAGGGTGGTGGTTCTGCGGCAAGTGGTGGGAGCTTCGGCGGCAAGAAATAGTTTTCCCCGTCGCATCTTATTCATCCTGCATTCACTGAGCAATGCTAGTATACTAGAGACAGCTGGGGGTATTTCCTCGTATTCAATATACAGGGAGATTTACATCGTCGGGTACCTTGGTACTCGTACTGCGATCACCCACCTGGAGAACCCAGGAATGCCCTCGGTAGAAAAAGCCCCCTCATTCGGGGCTTTTTCTTTTAGATGTGAAAACGATGAGACTTGGGGGCTTTTAGGGTATACTCTCGCTATGCTGTACATGCTGATATCAGTCGTGATTGCTGGGTTGACCTATGTATCACTCCAAACAGAGGTCGCTTACTTTGCGACTGAGGCATCATTCTATATAAACATGATGACGCACTTTTTAGGGGGTGCATTTACTGCCGCAGGAACACTTGCGATTCGCTCTGTAATAAACCATATTGTTACATATATAGAACCATATGTTCAGCGCGCGCGACTCCTCACCATACCGCACATACCAATTGCGCCCCTCATCTTGATAGTGTTAATCGTAGGGCTGGTGTGGGAGGTGTGGGAATTTTCATTCAAAGAATCGACCATCATGAGTATAGATACACTAAAGGATGTTATCATGGACATGCTCGGAGCGTATTGCATCGGAGCGTTATTCGGAAGATATCAGCATGACTAAACTTACATTTCACGGAGGAGCAGGGGAAGTGACCGGAGCAAATATTCTCATAGAATTTGAAACACAGACCGTACTTGTTGACTGCGGACTCCATCAAGGAGAGGAGTTCAATGTAGATGAGAAGAATCGTGAGCAATTTGCGTACAACCCCGGGAGTGTTCATGCGCTATTTATCACGCACGCACATGCTGACCACATTGGGCGCGTTCCGTTTCTTGTAAAAATGGGCTTCCATGGAGTCATCTATTCAACACAAGAGACACGAGCACTTGCTGAGATTGTACTTAAGGATGCGCTCCATATCCTCAAAGACCATGAACAGCGCCTTGGTGTGAAGCCACTCTATGAACAGGCTGACCTCGAGCATGCTCTTTCTCTTTGGAAAACTGTATCATTCCATCAGGAAATTGAAGTAGGTGATGGAGTGAAAGCGCACTACACCCCAGTCGGGCATATTCTTGGGGCAGGTGCCGTTCACTTTACACGACATGGAAAGAAGTTGGTCTGCACAGGAGATATTGGAAATACACCAGACGTACTCCTTCCTGAGCCTGAAGCAGTCGAAGGCGCAAACTACATGGTCATGGAAAGTGTCTATGGTGACCGCTCGCATGTTGACCGCGACGTTCGCCATGATTTGCTTGCGAAAGCGATTAAGGAAACGGCAGAAAAACACCGCACGCTCATCATCCCATCATTTGCAGTGCATCGCACACAATCGCTCCTCTTTGAAATCCACAAGATGGTGCATCAGGGCATTGTCCCTTCTATTCCTGTATATCTTGATTCGCCACTCGCGATTGAGGCAACCGAAGTATACAAGCATTCTGCACACCTCTTTAAAGACGAAGTGAAAGCAGAAGGTGCAACATTGTTTGATTTTCCCAAGCTCACACTGGTTCGACATGGCCGTGAGTCAGTAAAGATACATGAAGTGCCTGGAGCTAAGATAATCATCGCAGGCTCTGGTATGTCTGTCGGAGGTCGTGTTGTATCGCATGAGCAAGAGTTGCTTGGCGATAAAAACACCACAGTGCTCTTTGTTGGATATCAGTCACCGGGGACACTGGGGCGACGTATTCAAGATGGTCAGGCAAAGGTGCGTATCGGAGAGACATGGATACACGTTCGCGCAAAGATAGAGACTATTCACGGATATTCTGGACATGCTGACAGGGAAGGACTCCTTGACTTTGTCGAGCGTGCTGGCGAGGATTTGAAAAAAGTATTTGTAATTATGGGTGAACCAAAGGCTTCGCAGTTCCTTTCACAGCGCATCCATGATTTTTACGGCATTGATACTGCGGTCCCTCGTGAACATGAAACGTGTACTATTGATTTCTAATGTCACAACGAGCACTCATTTTTGATTTCTTTGGCGTTATTGCTGTTGAAGTGCGCTCTGCACTCATTGCGGCATATGCTCGTGATGCCGCAGCTATCCAAGAGATTCATCAAGCATTCGACACTGCCGACATGGGGTATTCATCGCAGGCGGAGCTCTATGCACGTTGCGCAGCAGCAACTCTGAGAAGTAGCTCAGATATTGAGCAGTTTATTCATGTTGCTGCGATTATCGATGTGCAGATGGTTGCTGCTATCCGGACTCTGCACAAAAGCTACCGTATTGCGCTCTGCAGTAATGCGCCGCTTGGACTTGTTGAGTCCTTGATTGCTCAGTATCAGTTTACTGACTGTTTTGATGAGATATGTATTTCAAGCGCTCTGCATATTCTGAAACCTGACTCGCGTATTTTTACGAGAGTTCTTGAGCGCCTCAGCTGTACACCCGCTGATGCTCTATTTATAGATGACAATCAGCGCAATACAGCTGCAGCTGAAGAGATTGGTATTGCGAGCATCGTGCACACAAGTAGGGAAGCGACGCTAGCTCACCTGCAAGAGCTGGAGATGTACAAACCCGCAGACATGAAAAACCCCAGCTGAGCTGGGGTTTTTGTTATTTGACTGCGTTTACGAGTCGCTCGAATGCTTCTGGGTAGTCCTTCGCCATAGTAGCGAGTACTTTTCTATCAAGTTGCACCTTCTTCTTCGCGAGCGTGTCGATAAATGATGAGTAGTTCTTTATACCGAGTGCACGTACACCTGCGTTGATGCGTACTGTCCACATTCGTCGGAAATCACGCTTCTTTGCCTTTCGGTCACGGAATGCATACGCACCAGCGTGGCGGAGTGCGTCACGAGCTGCTGATTCCTTCTTTGAGCGAGCGAAACGGAAACCTTTCGCCGCCTTCATGATAGAGCGTCGTCGCTTCAATGCATGAACTCCTCCTTTTACACGTACCATAGTAGTATCTTAAGAATATAATGACTAATTAGCGAAGACCGTTCAAGAACTGTGCTCGCTCTTTCTTGCTCATAGACATGACCATGCCGAGTTTGCGTCGCTTCGCGATGCGTTGCTGTCCAGAATTCTTTGCGTTGAAATGGTTCTGACCAGGTGCACGTGAGATAATCTTACCGTTTTTAGTAACTCGAAGACGCTTTGCGTATGATTTGTTTGTTTTCATGGTTCTGTTCTATTCTGCAACCTCTTTCTGAGGCTGTCCTTCAGTCTTTTGCGAAGTAAAGACTGGTTTCTTCCCACTCTTATCGAACTCGATAGTAGTAAGGAGACCCTTAGGACCTTTTTGAATAGGCTCGGCAATCTTAAACGATTCTGGGATAATTGCAAGAAAACGCTCCATTCTGCCCTTTAAGAACTCAAAATCCATGAACTTGTAGCGGCCCCATAAGTAGAGACTGACGTTCACTCGGTCACCATCTTTAAGCCATTCCGCGGCTTTCTTTGCCTTTATTTCCATGTCTCGGTCACCAGTACCAATCTTAATCTGGATTTCTTTAGTGAGTGTAATATGAGCCTTTGCCTTCACTTCCTTGTTCTTCTTGTTCTGCTCATATTTATACTTGCCGTAGTCTGCAATCTTACAAACGGGTGGGTTTGCTCGGGCAGATGCCTCGATAAGGTCAAGCCCAGCTTCACGAGCAAGACGCAGTGCTTCTTTCACAGTAATAACACCAAGGTTTTCTCCTTGTGCTCCTATGACACGAACCTCAGGGACTCTAATAGCTTCATTAATACGTACGTTTTCCTCCATGTGTTGGTTGTACCATATCATAAATATGTTGTTTCGCCAATAGCGAGCGCCGGCTGTATACTGCGGTTCAATGAAGGGTCCACTCATAACACATACGTTTCAAGCGACAGGTACGGTATGGGTACTCACAATATATGGTGAAGAAGGTCTCCGTATGCGCGCCGAGGCTGTATGTGCTGAAGCGGTACGCTACACTGAGTGGTTTGAAGCAACATTTTCCCGTTTTATCGATACATCGCTCGTGACTTCGTTTCGAACTGAGAAAGGTATTCTTGAGGTACCACGCGAGTGCACTGATATTTTGCATCTGTATGAACGAGCATACCGTATGACTGCGGGTGCGGTAACGCCGACCATTGGAGTGACACTCTCTGATGCAGGATATGATGCGACAAAGCGCCTTACACCAGAGGCGACTATCAGAACAGCACCTCCGTTTGAATCAGTGTTGCGGGTAGTTGATGATACACACGTAGAGGTCCTTGAGCCGGGTATGATTGACTTCGGGGCAATCGGGAAAGGGTATCTTGTTGATGCACTCGCTGGGCTCATCCAGGCACGAGGCTTTACACATTTCTTAGTAAATGGCGGAGGTGATATACGATATGAGTGTGATAGTGGGGAGCCGCTCACCGTCGGACTTGAAGACCCGCGGGATCAACGTATGGTTATCGGCACGATTGAGCTTCAAAGTGGTGGCTTCTGTGGTTCAGCAACAAATCGAAGGCGCTGGAATGCATACAACCACTATATTAACCCGCGTACAGGTGTTTCTCCTGAACATATCGCTGCGGTGTGGGCGAAGGCACGAACTGCGGCAGAGGCAGACATGCTGACAAGCTGTCTATTCTTTGTAGAACCTGCAAAATTACTCCATGAGTTGTCGTTTGAGTATTGCATCATTTCGCACGATATGAGCGCGCACTTCTCAGATGGTTTCAATGCCAAGTTTTTTAATGACTGATAGGTACTGGGTTGTGGTGCAAGATATTCCGCAGTCTTCCAACTTCTTTTGAGAGTGATTCGAGTTGTCGGGACAGCTCTGAAATAACTTCTAAATATTTCGATTCATCCTCTGTCTGTAATTTTCGAAGCGCTGCTTCAAGTGTTTCGGTGAGATGATTGATATCTACAACTTCGCCGTTCTTTTCGCGCACTGCTGCGACGATATGCGCGATGATATGAATTTGCGTCATATGAGTGTCTTCACTATTGAATCAATCGCATGGGATGCTGGGTTCGTGCTGAGTGCTTCATATACCCCTGCAAGCGTATCGGCTGCTTCTGTGCTGTGTGTTTCCATAAGGTAATGATAGGGTATTACTAATTTTGTTCAAGTTCCTTTGAGTACTCACTCGCAAACATCTCAAGCAATGCAAGCGCAAGTCCCGCAGCGACGGGTCCGATGATAAGGCCTGGAATCCCGTACGTGACGAGCCCTCCGAGGATAGAGGTAAGAATTAATGCATCAGGAAGCGCAGTATCACGCCCTATGAGGATAGGTCGTACAACATTATCTACCATACTGATAATTCCAAATCCTCCAATCAGAATAACGAGTCCACCGACTACATTTCCTGTTGCCAATTGAAATATTCCCGCAGGAAGCCAGATAAGGGTTGGTCCTACACCAGGGATACACGCGAGTATGGTCATCAGTGCAGCTAAAAGGAGTACTGACGAACTGCCGCCAAACCACAGTAGAAGACCACCGATAAGTCCTTGTATGAGCGCTGTCACAATCGTACCTTTCATGATTGCGCGGGTGATACTTGAGAATGTGTGAAAGAGGTGACGTTCTCGCTGGTTCCCAAGCGGCATGATGTACTCAAAAAAGCGTACGATGCGTTTGCCATCTCTCAACATATAAAAGAGGAGATACAAAGTGAGTATTACTTTGAGCATTGTCATACCAGTAGCTTTCCCGACACTCAGCGCTTCGTTTGCTACCCACTCAGTGACAGTTGCGCTGTATCCTCTAAGTGTTGTCGTTAAGTCTTCAGCAGGAAGCCCCCATGAGATAAGTGTGTCTTCAAGGAGTGCAGTTTTTTCATGAATAGTTTCTGGGTGCTCAGCAAGCCAGTAGTACGTATCGATTGCTTCTCGGGCAAGGAGTGAGCCGATTATGGTAAGTGGAATACCCACACACAATACAACGGCTAGTATAGTCAGTGCAGCAGCGCTCGATTCACTTCCGCGGACATAGTGGAGTATGCGGGTGTAGAGTGGGTATGCGATGATACCTATCACTACTGACCAGAAGATTGGAAGAATAAAGGGCAGAATAATGCTTCCAAATAGAATGCATCCAACAATAACCGCTGCAAAAAAGAGCGTTTGCTGCACTGTTGCAAATGAGTGTTTCATGAACCCAGTATACAAGAGTCTCAGGTGCCGTGCACGAGCTAGTGAGCCGCGGTGCCAGAACTTGAAAGCGTGTCCCATTGCGCTTTCAATTTTTGCTCGTGGATGAAGTTTTCGTCAGCAATTTCTTTACAGATATCACGCAGAGGCGCGTTTTTAACAATAGATATGATGTCTTCTTCGTTGTCAGTCACTGTATAGAGTTTTACGTCGTCTCGGTCGATAGTATTGAAGCGTTCAGCAAGAATTTCACGAGAAAGTGTATCGATAGGACCCCAGAATTCAGTACCTACAAGGATAACAGGCACCTTCGGCATTTTCTTTGTTTGAATATGGCAGAGGACTTGGAAAACTTCATCAAATGTTCCAAACCCACCCGGCATACATACAAACGCTTCAGCGGTAAACGTCATAGCAGTTTTACGAGTGAAGAAGTACTCAAACGGCACCGAGTGCGTGAGGTATGGGTTTTCTCGCTGCTCGTGAGGAAGTTCAATATTAAAACCAATACTCGCCCCTCCCGCTTCAAATGCTCCTTTGTTTGCCGCCTCCATGATGCCTGGGCCACCACCTGAAACTACTGCAAAGCCAAGTTGTGCACATGCTGCGGCAAGTCGGCGTGTCATTTCGTAGTATTGGGTTCCTGGCTTCAAACGTGCTGATCCGAAGAATGTTACGGATTTCTCAAACTCTTCCATGACTTGCAGCCCACGCATCAATTCTTTCTCAGCATTGCGAGCTTCATTTTCCACGAGGAGAGGACAGGTACTTACGGTGTGCGCAGTAAATTGCTCAGACGAAAATGTTCTTTTTTTCATAGCCCATATACTACGCTATTTTTTTAGATTCGCGAGTGTTTTATCGTGTGCGTACCAAGCGCACACTCTCAATACCTGAAAGCCACCCGTGTAGTGTCGTTCCTGTCATGAGCACCATTGGTAGCTGCACGAAAAAAATATTGATGAGTAGTAAGTCAAATGGAAACCAAATGTATATGAGACAGGTACTAAAACTCAAGGCATAGAAAACACAATACAGGATATGGTCATGCGTATTGAAACGGTACTTGTGGTACATATTTAGTATTTGCATACCGAAGCATCGGTCCTTATAGACGCTAAACACAAGCGCTTCGTACAGTGCAAACATACCAACGACACTTATTTTCCATGAAAGTGTTGGTCCCCATGCAATAAGAAATGGAGTTGCGCATCCGAATGCAAAGACGGCGTTTATCGCAGATGCCGTCACTTTTTCAAGTGCCGTCGTTGGACGTATCGTGTAGTGGTCACGTTCGTGGGGGAGGAGGTCATCAACATGTATCACTTTTCTCATATCACAAAGTATATCGTTTTTTTTACGACTGCACGAACTCTTCTTCAGTATGTTCTTTGGGGTATACTGCCGCGATGGAACCCTGGCTATTGTATGCACTTGCTTCAGCACTCTTCTCAGGACTGCATGCATTTACGTTAAAAGTTGCTGCAGAGCGTGGTGTATCAAGTGGGTATTTCAATGCTTATAGCTGTTCTTTTTCTGCATGCGTGGGTACCTGTATCGCGCTTATGTATGCACCGCTCTCAGGTGCGTGGATACTTGGTATAGCGATGGCATTTCTTTCAGGGGTTATCTATGTGTGTAGTTCCGGGACGCGCATCGAGAGTCTTCGGCATATTACTTCATCGCTCTATTTTCCAATCAGCAAATCAGCAACAGTACTTTTCACAACCGCAGCAGGAGTACTACTCTTTAATGAGGCAATTACACACGGTGAATGGATTGGGCTCTTTCTCGCACTTGCGGTACCACTTACGTTGCTGCACGCGGAAGAGATTCCACGGCAAAAGAGTATGTATTGGGGGCTAGTGTTCTTGATTGCTGCGTCTCTCTTCTCTACATGCGCAACTATGGTAAATAAATTCAGCACCGGTATTTTCGACTCACCGCTCATTTTTGTTGTGCTGACGCATATCAGTATCGCTATGGTTGGATGGGGCACAGGATATATCGAGGAACATCGACGCGCACAAGAAGGGAAGGAGGTGCGCCATCGTACGCTCACAGTCTCTTTCGTTATACTGTGCATTTGTGCTGGGACATTTCAATTACTTGGATTTTGGACAAACATTGTGAGTCTTACCGATGGACCATTGTCGCTTGCATATGCAGTCATGTCGTTTCAGATGCTTGTGCCGATGCTTCTCTCTGCTGTGTTTTATGGAGAACGTTGGGATACTCGGAAAGTGCTTGCGTTTGGCCTCTCGTGCGCGTCTCTGTTCTTCATGGTGTGATACATCGAGTGTGCATGCGATGTTGTGCCATCTTAGAGTATCTATTGCATAGTTCAGGGCACACAGTACACTATGTGCACTATGGCAGCACATGAAATAGATTACAAAATTCACGGTGAAGAATTACAGGCAGTTGAGATTGAGCTTGACCCACAAGAGACAGTGATTGCCGAAGCGGGCTCATTTATGTCGATGACAAGTGGAGTCGACATGCAGACTGTGTTTGGTTCAGGAAATGACGAGCAGCAATCCGTCTGGGGGAAGATGGTAGGGGCAGGAAAGCGACTCCTCACTGGGGAGAGTTTGTTTATGACAACCTACACACAGACAGGACAAGGAAAAGGAACGGTCATGTTTGCAGCTCCGTATCCAGGCAAGATCGTTCCACTGCGACTTAGTGAACATGGCGGCAAAGTCATATGCCAAAAAGACTCATTCCTGTGTGCAGCAAAAGGGGTTTCAGTTGGAGTTGAGCTACAGCGCAAGATTGGCGCCGGTCTCTTCGGGGGTGAAGGATTCATCATGCAAAAACTCGAAGGAGACGGGCTTGCCTTTGTGCATGCCGGTGGCTACATCGTTGAGCGGACACTGACGCCAGGAGAGGTGCTCAAGGTAGATACAGGCTGCATCGTTGCGTTTGAGGCGACTGTTCAATATGACATTCAATACATCGGCTCTATAAAGACAGGTGTCTTTGGTGGAGAAGGGCTCTTTTTTGCAACGCTCACCGGTCCTGGGAAGGTATGGATTCAGTCGCTACCATTTTCACGCCTCGCAGGTAAAGTATTCTCACTCATGCCGCGGCAAAGTCCTGACTCAGGTTCTTTACTCGGTGGACTTGGAAATGTTGTAATGGGAGAATAAGAGTATGTACGAGTACATCGCATTTCTCCAAGAGGGACCATTTGAGCTTTTATTCCATAGCTGGAAACCGTGGGTAGTACTCCCGTTTCTTATCCTTGGGTTATACCTCCTCTTCATTCGGTCTCGAAAGCGAGAGGGTATAGAATAGCATCATGAGAATCATCACCGAGAAAAAAGAGTTAAATGCAATCAGGCTCTTTACAGTTTTCTATACTTTATTCTTTACCATCGTAGCGCTGTGGTACGGAGACTACAAATTCCTCTTCTATACCGTGTACATGATTGTTGTCACCTGGGGTATAAGTCATTACTACCAGCGACTGCACTTCGGCGTACCACTCGTCCTACTCATCTCAGTCTTCGGGTTGCTCCACCTTCTCGGGAGTACTGTGTATATTTTTGGTGTACGACTCTACGATGTTGGCTTTTTAGGGGGATATATCCATTACGATAACCTTGTGCATACATTTGGGGGTGCAATGGCTGCAGTCATTGGGCACAACATGCTGCAAAATCATCTCGATAGTACGATGAAGCATCATCCGCTTCCGTTCTTGTTCTTACTTGTCACATTTGCATCAGGTCTCGGTGCATACAATGAAATCATTGAGTTTGGCCTTGTAGTATTTATGGGTATGGGTGCGCAAATCGGTGACTACTACAACAACGCACTGGATCTTGTTTGTAACTTTAACGGAGCGCTCGCCGCTTCAGTGGGTATCTATTTATGGAACTATCACCGCTCAAAGTAATAAGGACTACAGCACAAGCGTGATAACCCACGTGCACGCGGCTAGAATAAAAGAGCCAAAGAGTACAGGGAGGATGCCACTTACGGTAAATCCAGGGATGACTTGCGTCATTATCCAAAACAATCCTGCGTTGATGATAATTGATGAAAGTCCAAACGTGAGTATGGAAAAAGGGAGTGCGACGATTTTAAGGACTGGGCGTATGACAGTAATAATCGCGGTCCACATCAGCGCAACAATCGCAAGTGTCACATATCCTCCAGTAATGGTAATACCAGGAACGTATGTAATGGTGAGTATGATTGCAGCAGCAATCGCAGCCACTTTGAGTATAAACTTGAGCAGAAATGTCATAGGAATAGTGTACCACAACGCGTTCTTGCGGGTGTATCTACGGGAGGGTAGGATTTGGCATGCATCTTCTTCGAGCTCTTATCATATGTAGCGGTCTTGTGTACGCGACAGTAGTGCAGGCAATAGCCTGCGTGCCGATGCCAACTCCTGAAAACCCAGTGGCTATGTCCTGTACTCCAGAGCCACTCCCTGCAATCCCTGCGGCTGATACGACACCACCTACAATCGTTTCGATAACACCAAGTGTAGTGCAGACTGGAGCTCCATATACAGTCACGGTTATTTTTTCTGAAGACGTTGCTGACTTTGAAATTGCTGATGTTGAGAATCTTGCTCCTGAATCAATCACCGTCACAGACTTTGTTGCAAGTGATGCGCGTACCTATACATTCACTGTGAGCGGTGCAGACGGTTCACATCGTGTGCACATTCGCGCAGAGAGCGTACATGATGCAGCAGGGAACGCGTTGCTGTCCCCTGAGGGGACAGGGTATGAGGCTGTGGTGATATATGATACGACGCCACCTGTTGTAAATGTGACAAATGCTCCTGTGCATGGTGGTGCTGTGAACGTGCCGGTGCAGTTCGATATAACCAGTGATGATACAGCAGCAACATATGAGTGTGCGTTCGTCAGAGGCAATTCACTCGGTGATGCTGTGTTTACCGCGTGCAATCCACTTGAGGGTGAGAGTGTAGCTGTGTTCTCGCCAATACTTGAAGCCGATGGTGAGTATACGTTTGCGGTACGAGCAACAGATGAAACTGGGAACAGAAGTACTCCAAATAGTACTGAAGGAACATTTATTACATTTACATACGACACGGTCCCGCCAGTTTTTTCTGTGGTAATTCCCGTTCAAGCGACGACACCTATCAATACGCCTTCCTTTACGATTACTACAAATGAACCATCGACCCTCGAGTTCTATGGTCGCTGTGGTGCTGCGACACCGACAACACTTTCTACAGCAGGCGTGCATGTGCTGACCTTTGCTGCGCTCTCTCCGGGGACATACAGTCAGCAGAGTGTATTTGAAGGAGAGGGAGAAGAGAGACTCTTGCCCGTCTCCAGTGAGCCACTCCCGTTTCCCAAAAAAGATATGCACCTCTGCTTCTTCTCAATTACCGACATGGCAGGAAATACGCTATTCCATACGATAAGTACTTTTATCATCACTGAAGCACCGCTTATTGTTACTAATGGTGGCGGAAGTAATGGTCCTGTTACTGTTGTGACGGGGACACCAACCTTTACAGGCAGCACTCCAGTGGTGATTGACTCAAGTACTACCCAGCCAGGCAATGGTGGGCGAGTTATCATTGGGCAAAATAGTATCGTGCCAACATCTTCTACGGTAGAAATCACAAGTCCAGTGTTTGTTGCAACTGGTGGAGTGACTCCAGTGCAAACATCGACAGCAACTGTGACACATAGCCAGCCAGTCATTACACAGCAGCCTCGCCGTATTGCGACTCGAACAGTCCCACGCCGTATCGCTCGTCCTGCTACACCGCCATCTCAGTCTGTATCAGCTCCGTCAACAGAAAATCAGACTGCAAGCGCTGCGAGTGCGACTGATGCCTTCTGGAAATATATTTTAAGCTTCTTCGGGTATTAAGTATCTGATGCAGCACTCATGCGCTCGTAGTACGCCTTGTGTACTGGAACCCATGCACGCATGCAGAGGATAGTTACTGCAAACAGTGAAAGCACTATACGTGGTGGTGGCAGGCTATGTAAGTGTGTAGCCCATGCCGTCCATATTTCCCACTCGATAAACACTGCACGCATAACCAAGAGTGCATATGCGATGTAGCCCATCGTCAGAAATTTATATGCAAAACTCTCACCGACATACGTAACAGCAGGCCGTTCAGTGATGAACGTCATGGCGCCGAGGATGCACATTGCTATGAGGCCGAGTGCTACATCTGCAGTGAAGAGGTTGTCCCAGAGTCCGTACCAATAGCGCGCGGGAAAGAGTACACAGAGCATGCATGAGTACACAAAAGACAGCAAAAATGCTTGGTGGCCAAGCTGCTTTTTTAAGTCATTGTGTACTGGAGTTCCAGAGTAGTATGCATATGAGCCCATGCCGAGAGAGAGTCCGAGTAGTATCGCAGCGGTTCCAGCAGTGACGCGGCTCCACGAGAGAAGTGTAGTGAGACTGCCATCATAGAGGTACACATACGCCATAAAAAAGAGCGCGATTGGAAGCGCGAAGGTAACACCAGTACGAGTGTGTGTAGGAGTGCGTTTTACGGGAATCATGTGCATATAATACACCGCTTATACTAAGTCTTGTACTTACAAAAGGCTATTTAGTGGTTTTTCCCGTGAAAATCTGTTGTTCATCGCGCGTGATGGTAAGTTCACCTTGGTGCTCCCATATTTCAAGACGTGCATCATCTGAAAGGTATCGTGCGCCACTTGCACTCACCGCAGTGTGTACTTCAGTATTCTCAATTCCAAAATCAGAAGCGGTGACAACTGCTGCGTCTTTCTGTATACGGTACACGACGCGCACTATGTTCGTACCGTTGCTATATGTAGCTCGCGTGCTGACACCGTCGACGTCGCACTCGCCACGGAAGAGTGCCCACTCCTCGCATTGCTCACCAGTGGGGAAGGTGCATGTTCCCACTGTTCCTTCTGCCGTAGTGTTCATAGATAGTGAACCGCCATTTTCGACGCAAAATACTGACGCAGGGTTTGCAACGGTAACACCACTACCTGAAAGCTGTGCTGGTGCTGCTTCTGGGCTGTCAGTAAATATGTAGTTAATTGTAAGAGCTCCAAGGATAAGTCCGATAAGTGCATAGCCGATTGCTTGTGTAGACATGGCGGAGAGTATAGCAGGAAATATGAGTATCAATATAAAAACAAGCGTTTGCAGGCGGGGCCTACAAACGCCGCGGCCGCCCATCACTTATTCAGCGACGGACAATGTGGACCACAAGACCGACGATTGCACCAATCGCACAACCCGGAATGGCTGAGACTAGCACATCGATCATAAGTGGCGCACCCCCAGGCATGCCTGGAACGTGGTTGAAAAACCCGAAGAGACCCATGATGGTGGCACCGATGAGGGCACCTATCGTAGTTCTAACCATCGGATGTACTCCATGTTAGGCGGGCCTTCCCGCCGAGAAGAGAACCCTACATCGTGGAGAGCGGGGTGGCAAATGGGGGTGGTATGATCATTATTGTTAGAAATATATTGAATATTTTCATGATGGTCATTGTTTTCGTATTTAGTAATTCAATATAGTAGAAAAGTATGATTTCAAAAAAAACAAATGGGCAAAAAACTTATTTGCAAAAAAGACTATACAAGCAACTTATAAAGCAAGATGAATTTTTTTGTAAAAATAAGATTGAATTTTCTCCAGAAAGTGGATCTCATGAAAAGTATCTGCACTTACTGTTTTTTTATGACATTCACTCCTTGAGTAAAGAATTTTTTAATTTAACTAACAATTTTAAGAATTCATATGGATATCTGTTACTTCTCCGTACAATTTTAGAAAGGATACTCAAATTTACACTACTTAAAACCGACGCTGACGAGTTAAAAAAATATATGTATTTTAATGAAAAAAAGGAATACGACCATATACAAAAAATTATTAATATTAAAAAAAGAAAAGATGAGAAAGACATCGACCTTCTTCGTGCGCGCAAGCGTTCCGCGAATTTCAATGACCAAACATATGCAGATTTAGGGAAGGTTGTATCTAGGATTAAAGAACTAAACAAAAGAGGTAAAAAAACATTAATTTCGGGTGAGCAGGCTGAAAAATTTCATACTTACATGTATCAATACATTTCAATGTATGAACATGGAAGCTTGAGGATACTTGAAGAGATTCTTAGTAAGTCCGACTCAGTTATTCGCATGTCTTTTGAGGCGCGGCAAATTGATTATAATGCCGTTGACTTTGTTTTTCGTACTAATGAGACAATGTTTAATCAAGTGAAAGGAAAAAATATTCTATAAGTAGTATTTTGGAAAGATAGAGGATTCAGAGCTCATGTTACTAAGGTTTCTGTCTGCGCGAGTCACTTAATATAAGTCGTAGGTAATTGACCTGACCGTCACTAAGTTGATTACAACTAAGTGCGGCGGGTCACGCCTCGACTGTTTCGGTTACCAAACATGTCTCCGACGAGTTCGACTCTACGCACAGTGCGCAGGCACTGTGCTCCCCACCTCCACAAAAAATCAAATCAAAAAGCGCCATATGGCGCTTTTGATTTTTTGTGGAGGTGGGGAGAGTCGAACTCCCGTCCAAAAGAGGATTGATGATGGAATCTACATGGTTAGATATCGCTTGAAGTTTA
>CAYNND010000011.1:0-19489 GCA_964398775.1 uncultured Candidatus Saccharibacteria bacterium
TTACAATTACTCGCTTGTGTGTAACCTGCTTTCTCCGCTTCTGCTTCGGTTTTGAAGTATCGTTTATTTTTCTCTGAAATGGTCTCAGCGCCCGGACACCACAGGTAGTGCCATCGCTTTCCTTTACGGCTTGCGACAATCTTCCCACCTATCTGCTGGTTGACCGAGGTTGCTGCCTGAGGTGTCATGCGCTCGATGCGTGCTGACGTATCATGCACCACCCCCTCTCCACCATCAGGCATCCCTGAGCTTTTGCCAAGCGTGAATGCGATGATAGCGACAGAAATGAGTGTTACGACGTCAGCAAGGGCATACCCTCGTGGAGTCTCTATATATGCACGGAGTTGAGCCGTCCTGCGCGCAACTGCCTTTCGTAAGTCATAGAGCCATAAGCGCAGGCGTCCCTTGATTCTGAGGAGTCTCTGTTGTATAGTTCCCAAGCCCATATTTCTCATAGGTCAATGACCATTGTATATCAGAAATCAGGCGCTTAATATAAACGTTTACACATATGGCAACGAAAAAAGCTACCGGTTCCGCTGCGAACCTGACGGATTCAAATCCAAAATATCTCGGCGTAAAGAAGTACGCAGGTGAGACAGTCAACCCTGGAAACATCATCGTTCGCCAGCGTGGCACTCGCATTCTTGCTGGTAAGAATGTGCGCATTGGAAAAGACCACACTCTCTTTGCTGTTAAAGCAGGAAAGGTTGTCTTCGGTGCAAAGCGCAAGGGCAACCTTGATGGCACAAACACAAAGCGCCCTATCGTCTCAGTCGAGTAATATACGACTTATAAAAAGCCCCTCACTTGAGGGGCTTTTTTTGTATCTTTACTATAAGCGATTACGCAGCCTTTATTTCTACTGCAAGGTTCCAATGCTGTTTACCGACTGATACCGGCACTGGGTAGTTTCCTACTTTTTTGATTGGATGCTTCACTTCAAACGCTGACTCAGGAAGCGCAAGACCGCGCTCTCGCAATGCCGCAGCGAGCTTTGCTGGTGTAACCGCCTCAAAGAGCGCACCTTCAGTTGTAGCCTTCATGTGGAGTGTCAGCGAGCTGATTTTCTTTAGCGCCTCAAACTGAGTCTTTAGTTTCTCAAGTTCGTTATGCTCTTTTTGTGCATGTGCTTTCTGCAGTGCTGCAATCTTCTCTGGTGTTGCACGTTCTGCCTTGCGTTGCGGCAAAAGCAGATTCAATGCAAAACCTTCTGCGACCTCTTTAACTTCACCTGTGCGGCCTACTTTCGGCACGTCTTTAAGCAATATGACTTTCATAATCGTAGTATATGCCTAAGGGAGGACTCCCGCAATAAATGGCCTTTGAGGTATTGGCTCTGCCTCGACTACTTCCCTGTCTTGAAGTAGAGCAGTGCTCGCTCCATGATGAGGTCTTTCTTTGCCTTTGCATTCTTCTCGATAGTTGCTGGGTCAGTCGGTAGCTTTACTTCAATGTTTGGCTCGATACCTTCTCCTGAGATGTTCTTACCGTCAGGCATAATCCATCGTGCGACGGTTACCTTTAGTGATGTCTCAGGTGTGATTTCTACAAGCTCCTGGACAGAACCTTTACCAAATGACTTTGTGCCAATGATGATAGCTTTCTTATGGTGCTTGAGTGCGCCCGCGAGAATCTCAGATGCTGACGCTGAGCCTTTATCCTGCAAGATGACGAGTTTGAGTGTGGGAGTAAAGATGTTGTACCCTGCAGAGCGATGAATTGTTGAAGGTTGTTTTGAAGAGTAATCCTCAGTCACGATAGTCTCACCTCCTGGAAGGAACCAGCTCGCCACATCAACCGCTGCATTCAAGTAACCACCTGGATTGCCACGGAGGTCAATGATGAGCTTGTTTGACTTTGTCTTCTCAAACTCTTGCAGTGCCTGTCGGAATTTTTCTGGTGAAGTCTCTGCGAAACTACTGAACTCAATAACGAAGATGTTCCCTGGGAGTACCTTTGTCTTGATGATTGGCACGACAATCGTCTCTCGCACTACGCTGATGACCTGCTCTTTCTGCCATCCGACACGCATAATGGTAAGCTTCACGACCGAACCTTTCGGACCGCGAATCTTTTTGACTGCAGCCTCTACTGACATGCCATTTGTGTCGATGTCATCTATCTTCAAGATTTTATCTTCTGGCTTGAGTGTTGCTCGTTCAGCTGGTGAACCTTTGAGTGGTGAGA
The DNA here is from genome assembly GCA_964398775.1 of uncultured Candidatus Saccharibacteria bacterium. GTDB lineage: Bacteria > Patescibacteriota > Minisyncoccia > Phycocordibacterales > UBA2100 > CAYNND01. The sequence goes on from CAYNND010000011.1 coordinate 2,191, forward strand.
CGACTTGTAGCTGACCATCCTTCACTGCGATTTCCATACCGACACCATCAAAGGAGCCGCTGATATCATCTTTGAACTGTGCGTTTTCCTGTGGTGGGAAAAATGTCGTGTATGGATCACCGAGTGACGCTGCGACACCTTGTGCCATGCCCCAAACTCTGTCTTGCTTTGTTGGTTCTTTCTCACCAGGCTTCAAGGCATGTGTAGGAACATATTTCTCGTCGAGTGCATGCCAGACGCGCCAGACAGGAGTCATATCGACTGATTCTGGCTCACCTGAACCAAATGCCTTTGCATACTGGGCTGGAATGAGGTATTTCCATGTATCAGTAACCCCGATGTAGAGGCCGATAATTAACAGTCCGCAGGAAAATAGTGCTCCGCGAGTACTTGAGGTAAATAAACGATTCGTGTGTGTCGTGTGTTGCATTGCTCTAGTATGACCTGTCGTCGACAAAAAGCAAAGTGCGCGATGTGCCGCCTATGGTACAATCTGCACATGTCATTTTTCAGAAATATGTTTTCGAGTGGAAGTGCACCTGCACACAAGGTTTTTTTGTATAACACCCTCACAAAAACGAAGGAAGAATTTAAACCTCTCGTTGCTCCTGATGTACGTCTCTACACCTGTGGCCCGACAGTCTACTCAGAGCCACAAATCGGCAACCTCCGTGCCTATATCTTTTCTGATACGTTAAAGCGCACATTACATGCATCTGGATATACCGTACACCAAGTGATAAACATCACTGATGTGGGTCACCTCGTGAGTGATGGTGACGACGGCGAAGATAAGATGGAGAAAGCGGCTGCAAAGACTGGTGAGCGGGCTGAAGATATTGCAAAACGTATCACTGAAATCTTTTTCGAAAACCTTGCTGACCTTAACTGTGATGTGAAAGATACTCGCTTTCCGAGAGCAACTGAGTACATAAAAGAACAAATAGCGCTTGTGCAGACACTCGAAGAAAAGGGATACACGTACTCAACAAGTGACGGTATCTACTTTGATACATCGCGCTTCCCTGCCTATGGTGCGCTTGGTGGCATCGACCTTGAAGGACTCAAGGCAGGCGCACGAGTGACTGTCTCTGATGAAAAGAAGAATCCAACTGATTTTGCACTCTGGAAATTTTCACCACGAGATGGTACTCAGAGACAGCAAGAGTGGGAGTCACCGTGGGGTGTCGGCTTTCCTGGATGGCATATTGAGTGTTCTGCGATGAGTCGCGCACTCCTCGGTAAGCATCTTGATATTCATACAGGAGGTATAGATCACATCCCCGTACACCACAACAATGAAATCGCACAGTCGGAATGTGGCAGCGGAGAAACTTTCGTAAACTACTGGATGCACAATGCATTTTTAACTATTGATGGGAGTCGTATCGGTAAGTCAGTTGGAAACGCAATCACACTGAGAGAATTAAAGAACCAAGGGTACGATCCACTTGCACTTCGCTACCTGTTTCTTGGCGCGCAGTATCGCTCACAAATGAATTTTACATTTGAATCACTAGATGCTGCACAAGTAGCACTAAAACGTTTGCGCAGTTTCGTCAGAGATTACTACAAGCATGACGAAGGGAAAGTTATCACTGCTGTCATATCGCAAGTAAAGGAAGCGTGTGCAGATGACCTCTCAACGCCGGCTGCGCTTGCAGCACTCTTTGCGATGCTTGGCTTTAGTGCCTACACTGGAGTCGATAAAGCGAAGACACTTATAGCGGCCGATGAGCTGCTTGGGTTACACCTCATGAAAGACGTGAGCGACGAAGAAGTGCCTGATGCCGTCAAGAAACTCCTCGAAGATAGAGATGCAGCTCGGGCAGAAAAACGATGGGCAGATTCTGATTCTATTCGTGACGCGATTGGTGAGATGGGCTATATCGTAAAAGATACAAAAGAAGGTCAGAAGGTTGAAAAGAAGTAAAGATGTGGTAGTTTTCCCACATTGCAACAAGGAGGACGTGTCCCGATTTAGCAAAAGCCGGCTGGGCGTTAAACAGAGGTTGTGCAGTCATCTCCAAGCAATGACCGCGCCACACAAACAACCTGCCTCACACTGCTCCTGAGTGGTGTGAGGCTTAATTTTTGCATATAAAATCCCGAGCGTGATAGACTTTCACCACATGTCTTTGGAGGAGAAAACCACCGAGTACACGTAAGGTCAACCGGACCCTAAACGGAGGCTCTGGCATCCCGTGATGTCCATACCATTGGCTCTGCCCTGCCTGCCTCGACGTCTCGCGATGTTTGGGGCTTAATTTTTAGCAATGCATGAAAATGCAATATCGTCCCAAATAAAAAATCTTGCAGGCATCGAGGGTGGTCGATGCCTGCAAGACGAACTTTAGGCCGACTTCTTGACGACGCCGTCACGAAGAAGGTGCACCAGCTCTCTGCGCTCAAGCGGACATTCTGCACCACGATGCAGAACGACACCTCGCTCGACTACAATCTTGTCCCCTTCCGCGAAGTTGCGGGTCTGCCGTACCTGTTGCCCAGAAGTCACAGAGAAGGCATACACAACGATGAGCGTGGTCATCACGGGATTCACCCTTTGTAGGTTACCTACTTGTAGTCCTTACGGACAGGATTGGTAACAAAAAGCCCCCTGCTCGGCAGGGGGCTGATGTTCATAGACATGCACAGCAAACCTCTACCGAGTATGGTGACTCAATAGAAGTAGTAGTTTTTGTATATGTATTGGATTCATATGAATTTTGAAAAAAGTCCCGACTCCCGCACGTCTGCGCGAGAGTCGGTGAGCTCTACTCGAGCGGTTTGAACTTCAGCCCTGCATCTTGGGATCAGGGTCGAAATCATACCAGCCCGTTGCCTGCGTATGCCCTTTACGTGGGCACTTGTCGCCCTTGGAGTCAGGGGCGCCTGCTGCCGCAAGCGGCGGCCTGCGATGCTCTTCGATTCTCCGTTGAGGGAGAACCCTCCTCGCTTCGCCGGGGAGTGTCTGTGGCGTGTCAGTCATGGTTTTTTCTCCTAAAACCACGTGCAGGCGGCATTCTGAGGGTCTCTCAGGTGCGTCCTGCGCTCTAGGTTCAATATCATCTGAACCGAAAGCGCAATGCGCAGGTATAAAAAATCCCGCTTCTGCGGGTCTGTGCTGTCTTTTTGTAATCCTTCGACTACTCCACAACAACATGCCCGCCGTGCGTTTTAGTCGATAGTAGAATTGCGATGTGTTGTTGCATATATCTAGTTTAGCCTGACTGCTATGGGTTGTCAAATCCATAGATTCTACTTTTCCCCATCATATCCACGCTCTCCACAAATGTGCTTTTTGCATGCAGTACGTAAGTCGCGTACAATCCTCTCACTATGGCAGTCCAAGTACGAATTCCACCGCAAAACTTAGACGCCGAGCAAGCACTCCTTGGAGCAATTATGCTCAAGCCGACAGCGATGTATGAAATCGCTGACTCAGTTTCAGCAGAATCATTTTACGCGGCTAAGCATGGATACATATTTGAAGCGATGCAATCGCTCTTTGCTAAAGGAGAACCAATTGACCTCGTTACACTGTCTGGAAAATTGAAGGAGCAGAAGAAATATGACACTGTGGGTGGCGCAGCATTTCTCTCTGAGCTTGTGAGTGCAGCACCCGCTGCTAGTAATGTCATCTACTACGCTGACATCGTCAAAGAAAAACGAACACGTCGTGCATTGATAGATGCGGCAGGACGTATCGGAGAAATTGGATACCAAGAGGATCTCGAAGTGGATGATGTTGTTGATGAAGCGCAGCAGGAAATTTTCCGCATAGCAAACACCTCATCCGTCAGTAAGGTAATCTCCATGAAAGAGGCTGTTCACGATGCCTTTGAGCGCCTTGATAAACTGAAAGAACACAAAGACGGACTCCGTGGTGTACCGACTGGATACACTGCGCTCGACAACATGCTCTCAGGGCTCCAAAAGTCTGACCTCATCATCCTTGCTGCTCGACCATCAGTCGGTAAAACAACGTTGGCACTGGATATTGCTCGACAAAGTGCCGTGAAGCACGGAACTCCTGTAGCGATTTTCTCACTCGAAATGAGTAGCCAACAACTCACCGACCGTATGCTAGCAGCTGAGGCAAAGGTAAATGCATGGAAACTTCGTACTGGTCGTATCACACAGGACGACGAGTTTGATGCGATTCGTGACGCTATTGGTAGACTTGCTGATGCGCCGATTTACATTGACGACCGCGCACATACGACTATCTTGCAGATGCGCTCATCTGCTCGACGACTCAAAGCTGAGAAAAATCTTGGTCTTATCATCATCGATTACTTGCAGCTGATCACTCCATCGGGCACACACAAGAGTGATTCTTTGGTGCAGCAAGTCACTGAAATCTCCCGAGCACTGAAAGGTATCGCCCGTGAAATTGATGTTCCAGTACTTGCACTCTCACAGCTCTCACGTGCAGTGGAACAACGTGGTGGTACACCTCGCCTCTCTGACCTTCGAGACTCAGGTTCTATCGAACAGGACGCCGATGTTGTTATCTTCATCCACCGCGAAGACAAGGGTAAGGACGAGAGTGAACGCACAAACATTGCTGAAATCCTTGTTGAGAAGCACAGAAATGGTCCAGTCGGAAAAGTAGAGCTCTACTTCAATGGCGACAAGAGCACCTTTGAGAACCTTGAGAAAAGTAGTTTTTCTGATTTTTCTCCACCACCGCCACAGCAATCGCACGGTGATGACACGTGGTAGTACCCACCCCTTGACTTGACTTTTTTTTATTGTTTGATATATTCTTCTCAGAGTTGAGCTTGTGTGACCAGACAATGCGTGCGGGATCAATGCCCAATCGCGTCTAACAACGAGCTCGACTCAACCCAAACCGCTGCGTGTGTGAACAGGAAGGAGGTGATCCGAAAGATACACCAATAACCGCACGCAGCCCTATTTTCAAACAAGCAGCGCCGGCAATAGCCGGCGCTTTCTGTATCTCAATATTCTTGTATACTGCTCTTTTATGGATGACATAGATACACTCGCGCGACTCTTTGAGCGCTTCCCAGGCATCGGTCCTAGACAAGCAAAGCGCTTTGTCTATTCCCTCCTGCGCTCTGATGCAGGCTACCGCACTGAGCTTTCAGAACGTATCGCGAAAATATCTCGAGGCGTCTCGCGTTGCAGCACCTGTGGTCGCTTTATGACAGCACAGCGAGGAAGTAATTGTTCCATCTGCGCTGATGCTGCACGTAACCACGGGCAAGTTATGATACTCCTCAAAGATGCAGATATCGAAAGCTTTGAGTCTGCTGGAGTGTATCAAGGGACGTACTTGATTCTTGGCACATTGGTGCAACTCACAGAAGATGTCTTAAGTACAACTCTCAAGACCGTCCTCCAGAAACGCCTCGCGCCACCTCAACTCATCACCGAAGTGGTACTCGCGCTCCCAGTCACAACTGATGGTGAGCACACGGCAACCCTCGTTGAGCAGGCGCTCAAAGAATTACTCCCACCGACTGTATCAGTCTCTACACTTGGGCGAGGACTCTCTACTGGCTCAGAACTTGAGTACGCTGACCCACAAACACTGAGAAATGCATTTACTCTGCGTAAGGGTGGCTCACTGTAAGAAACGTTTTCGATATTCGTCTTGTGCTATACTTGGTATATTAATTAGTCATTAAGGAGCACCTATGTCATCACTTTTGAGTATTACACAAACAACTAATGCTGATTTTGCAGGAAAAGGCTTTCTGAGTAGTATCTACCTCTACATGGTCGGCGGACTCCTTGTCTCAGCAACAGCAGCATATATAACCCTAACGAACGAATCGATACTCCGCGCAATCGTGGGAAACAGCCTGTTGCTCTATGGAATCATCGGGATTGAGATTGGTCTCGCGCTGTACGTGCAATGGATGATACAGAAGTCGAGCCCACTCACCAGTGGACTACTCTTCGTCGTCTATTCTATTCTCAACGGAATCACGATTTCTCTATTACTGCTTGTCTATACAGCGACTTCAGCAGCAATGATTTTCGCGCTTGCTGCAGCCATGTACCTTGTCCTTGCACTCCTCGGACACTACGAAGTAGTCGACATATCGAGCTGGGGTGGTTTTCTTGCAATGTCTACCTTTGGAATTCTCGCAGCTGCGTTCTTGAACATGTGGATGCAGAGCCCAGTCTTCAACACCATCATCTCAATGGTGTCTATGATTGTATTCTCTCTCCTCACAATCTTCGACGCTCGCCACTATAAGGATATGGAGAGTCAGATTACTGATGGGACAACACGACAGCGTATGATAGTACTTGGTGCGCTCCATATGTACATGAACTTCATTGTTCTCTTCACCTCACTCCTCAACCTGTTTGGGAACCGAGAATAGAAATTGACTCATATATAAAAGCCCCTTTTCGGGGCTTTTTTATGCATCATGGTCGTGGTTCTTCTCTATCCTGAGTCGAATCAGCTCTTCGAGGAACCACAGTGCTGTAAATACAAAAAGCACCATAAGTGTAGAAAATATAGCAAGTATGTACAGTCCAAATCCTGCTGCCATACCAATAGCTGCTGCAGCCCACAGTCCAGCAGCACTCGTCAAACCTTTCAACAAATCATCCTTAGAGAAAATCATCCCAGCACCAATGAAACCGACGCCGGTCACAACACCTGAAATAATGTGACTTATCTGAAACTGGTCTCCCAAGAACTGATGTTGTATCTCAAGCGCCATCACGATGATGAGGGATGAGCCGAGGCTCACGAGTGCAAATGTTCGCATGCCTGCATTCTTACCTGCAATCGTTCGCTCTGCGCCTATTGCGAGTCCAAGAAAAGCAGCAAGCATAATTTTAAAAAAAGGAATCATCGCGTCTATGTCCATGAGAAAAGCGTACCATACGGAACGCTCATTCATGTCTATCCTGTGTATAAGAGTTAGATAAGCGGCGCTTCACTGATGCGTCTCGTCACAGAGAGCTGCGCAGCTTCTTCAAGGATTGCGCTGAAGCGGTCTTGTGAAATACCGATTGCTTTCAGTCTGTCTGGCTTATCTTTAATCTCGCGTGCAAGCACATACCCTTCTTTAAGCAACTTTTGCTGTTCTTCATGCGTGAGTGACATGAGCGCTGTAAGCGGCATGACGCCGACCGCCTCGATAAGGTGCTGTATACCTTTTCCGCGTGGATAGTCCCAACCTATCGCTTGGACGTTGGCACACAGTGAGTACTGCTGTGCATGTGTCGTAAACCGAGTATTGGTAATAAGCCATCCTGCATCAATGTGTCTATCTTTCGCTTTCACCAAATCCTGAAAGCGTGCATGGACATAGAGCATATCTTTGATTTCAGTCTTGAGACCTGCTGAGTTATGAAACTTTGCCTCTATCCCAATCCGAGTACCTTGCAGATGCGCTACGATGTCAACCTCATGCGGCACGCAGGCACCATTAAGTGTGACGTCAGTCATGACAGATGTTGCACCATGCGCTTTCAGAACTTCGGCGATGTATTTCTCAAACGGGAAGCCGCTTGGACCAAGCGCGAGCACCGCACGTTTTATCGAGTATCGTGCAGCTGCCACTCCTGGCTTATTTCTAAGATGTTCAAGTGTGTGCTTGAAAATATCAGCTGTTGAAATTCCGTGCCTCACTTGGTCACGAATATACTCAAGGATTTCTTCTGATTCTTCTGTGCGCACTCCCACTTTCCCGAGTGAGCGCATGAGTTTTCGCTCATCGTAGAGCTGTCTGCTTCCATCTGCTTTCGTGACCATCATTCTATCGTTCATAGTGAGTGTTCAGTTACGTACAATGGCTTCCCATCAAGCGTAGCACGGATTTCCGTTGCTCTGCCAGGAAATGATGAAAGAAATGTGACCTCTGTCAGTCCCGTTTCGGTACAGAGACTCCGAGGTGTCCGCTCGAACCGAAGTTCTCGAGCACCATTATCAAGCGGGTATGTCTGTACGCGTACTTTTGTACAGACATCTTGGTCTGACAGCGTTCCTGATACATATGTCACACCTTTATCCGCCTCTACAGCAAGCGCAACATGGACCTGCTGTCTGACACCAGCAAAGAGTGCACTCCCTGTTATAAACAAATAGAATGCACCAAGAATCATGAGTGCAGCTGTACAGTACCAGAGGACGAGCAGCATTTTGTCAGCGACACTATTCATTTTTGTATTGTAGCATTGCTTATAGTTTTAGAGCTGAGCTCTTCCACAGAGTTAGGATGCGACGATTCCACTCAGAACAAGCACGTCACCGTCATAAATAACTACTGTCTGACCTACTGCCACAGACACATACTCTTGTAGTGATACTTGAGCGCTAGCGTGTTTCTCAAGAGCAATGGAACATGTTGCAAGCGCTCCATGGTATCGCACTTGCGCTGAATAGTGTTTAGCTGGCTCAATGTGCGCAAATGATACTACAGATGAAAGTCTGAGATGTGTACGCCCTTCCGGCTGTGTTTCTGAAACTGTAATAGTGTTTTTTGATACATCAACCGCCGTAACGTAGTGTGGCGTCTGTGATGCATTCTTCAGTACAAACCCATGCCGTTGCCCAAGTGTAAATTGCTGAGCACCGCTGTGAGTACCAATGCATGTACCCGCAGTATTTAAAACTGCACCTTCGGTGAGCTCCACTGTGTGCGAAAGGAATTCTGCCATATCAACCATCCCCATAAAACACAGACCTTGGCTATCTTTTTTATCAAACACCGGAAGTTGTCGAGCCTCAGCACATGTTCGTGTTTCTGATTTGAGTAAATTTCCAACCGGAAATATACATCGTGAAATAATAGATGGCGCAACTTGTGCCAAGAAATACACTTGATCCTTTCCTGCATCGCGGGCTTTTTTAAGACAAAGTGCGCCATTATACTCGGCAACCTGAGCGTAATGCCCTGTCGCTATGTGTGTCGCACCAATCTCAGTTGCATAGTCTGCGAGAATTCCAAATTTAATATACTGGTTGCATAAGATATCAGGGTTCGGAGTTGTGCCGACACTATATCCCTGCACCATGACATCAATAACCTTTTGCTTATATGCTTGAGCAGCGTCAAGCACTTCAAATGGAATGCCGAGTGCTGCAGCGACACGCTTTGCACTTTTCCGGTCTTCCTCCTGTGTACAGTCGAGAAAGTCAGGCTGCCACACCTTGATGAACACTGCATGTACATTGTATCCTTGCTCAAGCAAAAGTGCCGCAGCAACTGCGCTATCAACCCCACCTGAAAGTGCCATGCAGACACGTATTTTCATGCGGCGATACTAACACGTTTTTTGCATGAGTCGAACTATTTCACAGAATGCGAATACCGTTCAATCATGGCTCGTCCCGCCTCAAGAAATAGGGGTAAAATCATGACAGGACAACCTTGTGTATGCCGTAAGTGAGAATGCCCTTCCCGATGACGCTTCACAAGATGGTTATAGACAGGACTTGATACATGCGGGGAGAGGTATGTCTCGAGCGGCTCTGTTGTCACAACTACCTGCCCATCGGAGCGAGTTTTAAGTACCCATTCTTTTGTATGACTTCTATCAGTGTTAAGCAATTTCAGAGATAGGTCATGCCGCATGCCCGCAACTGCTTGAACACGATGCAAAGAAACTGTCATGCAATCGTGAACTATCTTTTGTCGCTCCTCTGTCGTACGAGACATAAAAAAGCGGTCAATATATATCATGTCTCGCTCAATACATGAAAACATACTTGAAAGCAACGCGTCCATTGTTGAAAGTCCTCCATATACTGTTTGCTCAAGAGCTCGAGAGACTGTCTTCTGTCTCCCCCGTGAGTCAATTGATGCATCTGACGTTTCTTCGAGAATACGGACAAGGACTGTAAGCACATCTTCTGAAACGCCTGTCGAATCTGCAAGTTGTGCTGCAAGTGTTGAGTTATCTCCTAGATACTTTTGCTTTGATACGAATACCGACCCCATCGATTCACTTGGTACATCTGTGCGAAGTGCCGCAAGTAATTGCTCTTTTCTTTCCACGTCGCTTGAAAGTATCCCAAAAACAGCAGTCATCGCAGCGTAGCGCATCTCGTGCTGGCGGATAGCTGGGGCCATCTCAAATGCATCACTTGCAAAATATTGCGTAAGCTGCTCTGCAGTGCCATGTTGCAGTATATTGAGTATTGCATAGCGATGTTCTACCGCCTTACTTACATTTCCCCCAGACGCAAGAAACAGGCTATTCAGCCTGTCTCGCACCGACCCTTCATAGATTTCTCCTTTTGAGCCAGCTTCTTTTGCCATTAGTTCTCAGTTTTTTCAGCTTCTCCCTCGAGCTTGATGGTGATTTTCTCTGAGTTTCCAGGAAGCTTCGAACGCCAGAATGGTCGAACTGTTGCGACAGCTTTTTCTATTTCTGGGAATTTTCCAAGTCGTGGCTTTATGTCATCTCGAGGAGCTCCTGCGAGGTCTTTTGCAAGCTGGTCTCGGTCGATTGTGTAGGTCAACGTGTGCTCACCTGGAACTTGTATCTGTACAGGTTTTTTTCCATATTGCGCTGAGTCAAATGCCTCTGTAGCAGTCAATTCAGGAACAGCAGCCGAAAACTCGATTCGCTTACTTTGAATCGGTGAGCCTGCCTCCGACGCGAGTGCTGCACCGAGGTCTTCCTTTTGCACAAAGAGTGCTTTTGCTTCAGCTGTCAGTGTAAAGAGCACCTGATCACCTTGAGCCGACTCGGTGACTTCACCGACATCAGCTGATGTTGTTTTGCGAATGATAACACCAGTACCACCATAATTCTTTCCTGAGCGAACTGCCTCTATGAGCTCAGCTTCAAGCTCAGCGGTAATCTTCTTCTTTTCTGCAGCATCGATACTCTTACGAGTTCCAGAGAAACCACCCTGCATAGGACTGACCGTAGCTGCGGTAACTTTTTCAAAAAGCTCTGAGTTCTTTAGACCTGGGAGTGTGAAGGTTGCGCTTGTTGTATTGAAACTTTCGCCACCCTCATCTGCGTATACTTTTACTTCGAGTGTTCCTTGAGCAGGTACTACGATAGAATCTCGTACACGGTAGATTTTTCCTTCTGCACTCTCAAACCGTGTGTTTTTTATTAGTTTCTGGTCTCGCCCATTTGTGTTACTTATCTTGATAGTTCCAGATGCCTTTTCTGAAACTGTTTCTGTGACTGTCGGCACAACTGGTCGAGTAACTGTCACTGCCCAAGACTCTACTGTGTATTGCAATGCACCCTCTGTAGCAGTCGGGTATGCAGTGATTGTCGGGTCTTGTGTTGTTTTTACTTTTACAGGCGTCACTGTGACTGTTGCTTCTGGAAATACTACAGGGAGGAGCGCCGCAAGCACGAGGCATGCGACAGTTGCGATAACAGCATAAATAATCCATGGCTTACCGCCAGCAGTAGCATCGTCGTCTTGTTCTTCTTTAAATACTTGTCTGACTTCGCGTTTTTGTTGTGGACGTGCAATGCGTAAATCACGTATACTGCGTCGCTCTGGCTGCTGTTCTGATTCTTTGTAATTTTCGTTGTTTTGTTCTGGTTCCATACCTCTAGAGTGTAGCATAGAATATGGCTTGTCACACAGGTAGTGCAGTTGCTTTTGGGTCTGTAGTTACGTGAGCATAGATGGCAAGGAGCATATGCTCTGCATGAACTGCCATATACGCAATATGTTTTGCATCAAAAACGATTTTCTCAGGAACGAGAGATGGGTTATCAAGCGCTTTACTCAAGACACTCACCCAAAAGTGCTCGTGATGACGCTCAGTTATCAGAAACATACGCGCTGGGAACATAACAACCCCAGATGATTGCTGTTGCAGCACGGCTTTCAACTCTTGAGCTGATTGCTCTATAAAGGCAGTGAGTGACGAGCGGACATCATCAGTGAGTGTTCCGTCTGCATGGAGCCGAAGTAGTCCCTCAACAAACTCATGTGTAATACCGAGGTGCGCACGCACACCCTCAAGGAGTCGTCGCCCTCCGATAGGGAGTGTCACCTGATGTGTCATGGTTCTCTTTGTGTACACACTAATCTCAAACGATTCTGGAGCTATCTCGCACAGTGCAAACGTTGCACCAGCTTCAGTGTGCAGTCCTCCGAGCATGATACCGACAAGTTGCGCATAGTTGTGTATTTCATACGATGTGCCGCCTCGAGACAATGGCTCGATGACTGCCTTTTGCACACCGCCCGCGAGTGATTCTTGAATGATGGTACACGTTGCTTCATGAGCAATTTTGCCGATTGGAGTGTCAGTGTGGTAGCCATTGAGCGCTACTCCGGTCATGTATTCACGAAAGACTGATGACGTACCTGCAGAGTTTGTCTCAGCGGTTGCCTTGCGTGCTGATTCGAGCACTTCTTGAATGTGTAGTTTTGTTATTGTCGTATCCCCTTTGAACGCGTATGTGTGTTGAATCGAACGTGAACTACAGAGCGGTGCATGCACAGTAAACACAACTGAGTATTGTTTTACGTTGTATTCTCTGCAAAGTATCTCAATCAATTCCTGTGCGCGAACACGTATTGCCACGAGCGTCTTATGAAAATGCCTCGAATCTGGAAAGTGTGTCGAGCGCGTCGCACGTACAGTGTGTAGACTTGAAAGCGCACCTTTTTCAACGAGTGCAACTGACACAGAGTGCAGTGATACATCTATGTAGAGTGTATGTGATACAGGTAGCACCGAAATCATTGCACTAGTATAGCAAATGCATCAGCACACGGATGTACCTGTCCCCACCCTCTTACACATGGAGGCGGTTTCGCATTCTTTTACGATGAAACTCAATCGCAAATCTATGTGCTTCAGCGTTTGCGAGCAAAATAGCTTTTTTGTGGGTCGTTGCATACTCTTGGTTCCCGAGAATATCTTTTGGCTTGTGATGATTATCTTTTAAGACACTAACAACCCTATCCCGCAACTGCTCAGGTAAGAGTGCTGCGAGTGCTGCTCGCTGTGGTTCTCCGCCGTCTGCTACAAAAATATCTGGAAGTGGCCACTCGCTGTGCTTCATGCGACGAGTGACGATTTCACGGAGCTGGCCTACATCATCGTTCTTCTGCACCTTTAGAATAAACTTTCGATAGCCTTCTTTTGCAATCGCGCCGTTTACAACTGTGGTAATAACCCCAACCACTTCTGAGCCTGCTGTATGAGATATGTCATACGCTTCAATGCGAAACGACCCTCCATCAGACATGCGTACCGCATCTTCTTTGATAAGGGCGACATCTCTGATGTGCTCGAGGGCGAAAATTGTTTTTTGAATGCGTGCTGCCTTCTCAAAGTCTTCATCCGCACTGCATATTTTTTGTTCTTTTCGTAAATCACGAAGTATGTCTTTTTTCTTTGCAGAGAGAAATTGAGAAATATGCTTCACCTGCTGCTTGTATTCTTGGGCTCCCATCGTTCCCGAACATACGCCTGGGCACAGCCCTATTTGTGCGTTAAAGCACGGTTTACCTGAAGCTGGTGTGCATGTATCACGGTATGGAAATATTTTCCTGATTATTCCAAGTGCAATTTTCAAATTTCTCCCTTCAGGGTATGGTCCGAAAATTGCCCCGCTTGGAAATGGGGATGCGGAAGAAAAAAGCTCACGACCACGAGCAATGAGTACTCGTGGAAACTCCTCTTTTGTGATGACGACATAGTTGTAGCTTTTGTTGTCTCGCTCGCGAACGTTATATGGCGGTTGAAATTTTTTGATAAGCTGTGCCTCGAGCATAAGTGCTTCAAGCACTGAGTCAGTCACATGCCAATCAAGCATTTTTGACTTCTCAACCATAGTGACAACACGCTCTCCGCGAGTATCAATCAAGTCTTTTGAAAAATAGCTTTTCACCCTGCTCTTGAGCGATGTTGCTTTCCCTATATACAATTTTTTCCCTTGTGTATCCTTGAATATATACACCCCCGGGGTATCTGGTAGCTGCACCGTGTTAAGGTATTCTTTTTTCACATGGACAGTCTGCATGCAGTTGTATAAAATCGCAAGCTCCGCGTATACTTGTCAGATGTCACTTGAGCGACCATCACAACCACGAGAATCAGTATTCTACGATGGCGTGCACTGGCGAGTGACGCTTGATGGAACACATTCTGTACCCGTTCACCGCAAACTCGGTGCAATTATCAGAATGGGACTCTATGCGTCAAAAAAACTCCCTGAAATTACACAACGCCTTCCACGTCATGAATTGCACATGGATGCAATCTACAGAAATCACCACGCATATAATTGCCACAGAACTGCCCTCGAAATACAAGGCGAGGCGCTTGATTTGTATGATGCAGCATATTCTTATAAACCAAAAATACTTGAAAAGTTTTCAGATCCGCGCAATGCAGTGACTCACATTGAAGGAGTTCGAGATATAGTTCGAGAAGGTACATTTCCTCGATGGGTTCATTTCATGAGTGAGCGCGAAGAGAGTCCACTCCATTCAACTTGCATCTTGGGAGTGGATGAGCGAGGAACGTATATCTGCTTTGAGAAGCAGTCGTACTACGATGCACCGTTCCACCTCATAAAGCTCGACGATGTACTGCGTCAATTTAGCAGCATCGTACACACTGCCTGTGTTGAGCCAGCAATGGAGCAGTACCGCGTATCGAAGTAGTTGCTATAAAATCTTTTTGAGATACGCACCGGTGTGGCTCTTCTTATTGTTTGCCACCTGTTCTGGCGTTCCTTTTGCGACTATCTGTCCCCCACCTGTGCCACCTTCAGGGCCCATGTCAATAATGTAATCAGCACATTTTATCAAATCAAGATTGTGTTCAATAACTACTACTGAGTTGCCGCGGTCAACGAGTTTTTGAAGAATTTCAATCAACCGTGCGACATCATCGTAGTGCAGTCCTACTGTTGGCTCATCAAGCAGATAAATTGCTTTTGTAGTATTTGGGCGGTAGAGCTCAGCTGCAATTTTCACACGCTGCGCTTCGCCACCTGAAAGTGTTGTTGCACTCTGACCAATCTTGAGATACCCAAGTCCAACATCAAGCAAGCTCTGGAGTCGATCTGCAATCGCCGGAATATCTTCAAAAAATGTACACCCTTCCTCAACAGTCATCGACAGCACATCGTGAATGTTTTTCTTTTTGTACGTTACATCAAGCGTTTCTTTCATGAAGCGCTTTCCATTGCACACATCACATGTCACGTAGACCGTCGGGAGAAAATGCATTTCGACAGCTACAAGACCATTACCTTGGCACGCTTCACAGCGCCCACCCTTTACGTTGAAGCTAAAGCGTCCTGGTTTCCAACCTCGCGCCTTCGCTTCTGTCGTCATAGCAAAAAGGTCACGGATATGGTTAAAGGAGCCGGTGTAGGTCGCAGGATTACTACGCGGAGTTCTGCCAATTGGCGATTGGTCTATCAAAACCATGCGACTCAAGTACTCACTTCCCTCAAATTTTGATACATTGTAGAGGTGTGGAGTACGGTAGCGCATCTCAAGTCGCGCTCGAAGATTTTGATGCAATATTTCATAGAGCATCGTTGATTTACCTGAGCCCGATACTCCAGTGATGCAGACAAGCTTCCCAAGTGGTATATCAACGCTTACATTGTCGAGGTTAAACTTTGTCGCTCCTTGAATAATGAGCGTTCCTTTCGGTGTCTCGCGGCGCTTCTCTGGCACGGACACTTTCTTTTCACCTCGAAGGTATGCAAGTGTTGAGGAACCACTTGTGTTTTTCTTAGCAGTTAACAAATCTTCAAGATACCCTTGTACTACGACATTACCTCCATGCACTCCCGCGCCAGGCCCAATATCGACAATGTAATCAGATGCAAAGATGGTATCTTCATCGTGCTCAACAACGAGCACGGTATTACCAAGATTCCTGAGGTGCTGGAGCGTCTTGATAAGTCGCTCATTGTCACGCTGGTGAAGCCCTATCGTTGGTTCATCAAGCACATACAGTGCTCCCACAAGCCCAGAACCGAGTTGTGACGCGAGACGGATACGTTGCGCTTCGCCACCTGAAAGGGTGTTTGCGCGTCTATCGAGTGTCAGGTACTCGATTCCTACATCAAGCATGAACTGTATGCGTGCTGTAATCTCTCGTATGACAGGTGCGGAAATCTCTTGCTCTTTTTTGTTTAACTTTAGTGCGTTAAAAAATGTCTGTGCATCTTCAATTGAGAGCGACGCTACTTCAACAATATTGAGCCCTTTGTGCGGTCCCGCATCGGGCGCGTTTTTCTTAAAGTTCTTGAACTTAATATCTGCGTTGCCGATAAAGACATTGAGCGACTCTGGGCGAAGGCGAGCTCCATGACACGTAGTACACGGCTCAAAGTCAAAGAAATTCGCAGTACCCAATCCTTTACACTCAGGACACGCTCCGTATGGCGAGTTGAAAGAAAAGAGTCTCGGTTCAACTTCAGGAAAAGAGAATCCATCATGTGGACACATAAACTTTGAAGAAACCATACGCTCAGTACCATTTGGTTGCACAATTTTGACCAAGCCTTCACTTTCATGGAGCGCTCGCTCTATCGCTTCCGAGACACGTTCACGTACGCCCTTTGGATCATCAGCAAACTCACTCACGAAGAACTCATCAATTACTATATCGATGTTATGAGTATGTGTTCGACTCAGCTCAATACGATCTCTCAGTGATACCAGCTTTCCATCTATCAAAGCACGCTCGAAACCACGCCCGAGCATGTCGTAGAGAAGCTGATAGTACTCTCCTTTTCTTCCAACGACGACAGGGGCAGCAATGAGTATCTTTCCCTTCGTCACACCAACACCGAGCACTTTCTCTCCTTTCTCACCGCTGACTATCTCCTTCACCAGATGCATGATGGTATCGAGAATTTCCTCGTTTGAAAGTTTTTTTATCTCATGCCCACATGCAATGCAGTATGGTTTCCCAATTCGAGCAAAAAGTACACGGAGATAGTCATATATCTCAGTGATCGTAGCAACAGTGGAGCGCGGGTTGTTTGAACGACTCTTTTGGTCGATTGAAATTGCAGGAGAGAGACCTGAAATTTCATCAACATCAGGTTTCTGCATTTGTCGCAAAAACTGACGCGCATACGACGAGAGCGATTCAATATACTTTCGTTGTCCTTCAGCAAAAATCGTATCAAACGCCAAAGATGATTTACCAGAGCCTGAAAGCCCAGTAACCACGACCATTTTATTGCGTGGCATCTCTACATCAATATTCTTTAAGTTGTGTGTTTTCGCACCTTTTACGATGATTTTATCTTCAGCCATCGGGCTACTGTAGCACAAAGGTGCTGACTGAGCATGTACAATTGTATGGACTTACCC
>CAYNND010000011.1:19589-34730 GCA_964398775.1 uncultured Candidatus Saccharibacteria bacterium
GGCTACTGTAGCACAAAGGTGCTGACTGAGCATGTACAATTGTATGGACTTACCCAAGGTGTGCTTCATCGCTCCACGTGTGCAAATTCCACCCGTTCTCCTTTGTGAAAATACACTTTGTAATGCCTGTGTTTGCATGAGTTATGTGTGATGCAAAAACTCGATGTATTTCAGGGGTAAATGCATCATGAAACAGAATCACTCCAACTATATATTTCAAAATGTCACGATGTGTGACAGCGATAATATGGCGCTCAGGAAATGCGATTATTTCAGCGAGAATACTGTGTGCACGTTCGCGCAGTTCATAGAAACCTTCTTCGTCATGAATGCGATTTTCTTTGCCTTGAATGTAGAAAGCTCCCTCAACTTGATGCATGACGGCACGTGCATGCGGGTCATCTTTAGCGACTCCACGAACGATACTAGGACGTAGACGCTCAAACAGTAGTGTTGTTTCTCTGAGAGGTTTGTGTGTCGCAGATGCAATAATTTCTGCAGTTTGGTATGCCCTTTGATACGATGAATGTATTATTACATCATGAGGAATCTTCGCGCAGCGTAGAGCGACAGCATGCGCTTGGCGAATTCCAACTTCTGAAAGTGGTGTATCTGGTGTTTGCCAAATACTCTTTGCATTTCCTTCTGTCTCTCCGTGTCTTATAAAATAAATATTCTTCATGGTATGCATACTATATTAAAAATCAGCAGGGACCTTTTCTAGCACTGCACGGAGCGACTCTATATTTGCTAGCAACATTTTGACGCCTGATTCAGGGATTTCTCTTAAGACATTTTCAGGTTCACCAGCCTTTCGTAACCGCTCTTTCATTGCCGCATAGAGCTGCTCACCTGACTCACCCGTGAGCGTGTTTTCAAGTTGTGTGATTTTTTCTAGTGCGATACGTATGACATTGTGTGTATATATCTTACTCTTGAGTCGAAAGTGTATGCTGTTTGCATGCACTGTTCGTTTGGTGAGCATCGCTTCCCCAAAATCAAATAGAACATACCTATCACCGTGAATGGTTATATTTTTCGGCATTGATATATCAAGCGAATGATCGGCATCACCGAACAATGCTTCAAGTAGTAACATATCGGCACGTGCCGCATCGTTGCCCTTGGAGTCAATAATCTCATCGTATGGAACAAGCTGCGAATAGTAGTCAGGCCTTTTTTCAGTTTCATGCGCTGCTTCTGGTATTTGCTTCTTTTTGACTGGTACAACCTGTGCTGCTTGTATGACACCGCCAACGAGCATTGAAACCATCGCCTGTATGTGCGGGCTGCGTTTTGTATAACTTGCATCTGCAGTAGAGGTGAGTTTAAAAAAAGAACGACCGTGTGTGTCCGTATACAATGGGAGTGCACGATACCTATCTCCTCTATCTTCTCGGTGAAAAGCAGTCCCTGAATGTGAAAACACCTCATCAAGCGACACGTAGACTGAGCTCTTGAAAGGTTCATTTTTGAGTCGTGGTCTTTCTGACATTACTCCAGTGTACTACATTCAGCTTTTGGTACCACAGATGAAATGTATATTTGTATCGACATGAAAAAACAAGGTACAATACAAGCATGCGTTTTTATAGTACCAACAGTAAAGAATCATTAGTCACATTTGAAGAGGCACTCCTCACAGGGATGCCCGCAGACTATGGCCTATACATGATGGATAAAACGTCTATTCCAACATATACCCAGAATGACCTCGCTCTGATGCGCGGGATGAGTTATGCAGAGATTGCATACAAAGTACTTACTCCATTTCTCGCTGAAGAGTTTGAAGCAGATACCCTGCGCGCCCTCCTCTCTGAGGCATATGATGAGGCGTACATTAAAGCACCGCTACAAAAGGTAGATGACAGTACGGACATTTTGTGGCTTACTCAAGGCCCCACATGCAGCTTCAAAGACTTTGCAGCACGTTTTTTTGGACGAACACTCAACCATTTCTTGAAACTACGTGGCAAACGTCGCCTTGTTGTTGTTGCAACAAGTGGTGACACAGGGGGAGCAATCGCTGATGCTCTGCACAAACTCGACTCTGTCTTCTGTGTTGTACTCTACCCTGCCGAAGGTGTGAGCGAAGTGCAACGCAGGCAGATGACTACCCTCGGAGACAATGTCTACGCTGTTGCAATCCAAGGCGATTTCGATGTTTGCCAAGCACTCGCGAAGCGACTACTCAATGACAGTGAGTACGCAACTCGCACATTCAATGATCCAGCATTTATTACCTCAGCAAATTCAATATCTCTTGGACGACTCCTCCCACAAATCGTGTTCCCTTTTTATGCATATAGCCGCATGAACATAGGTGTCGGAGAGCCTATCGTCCTCAGTATACCTTCAGGAAACTTTGGTGACATGATGGGCTCAGTGATTGCAAAGCATATGGGGCTTCCTATTGAGAAAATCATCTGTGGCGTCAATGAGAACAAAACATTTAGTGACTTTCTGATTACGGGCGAATACAGTGTGCGCCCAGCAGTATACTCGCCATCTTCTGCGATGATTGTGTCTCACCCAAGTAACGTCATACGACTTATCGATCTCTATGGTGGCCATATCTATGATGAGCGTGATGCGTCAGGCAAGGTGGTCCGTGCAGGAGTTATCGATATCCAGCCAGACATGCTCTCAATGCGTCGAGATATCTACTCATGTTCGGTAGATAACAAACAACATTACGAAACTATGAAGCGCTTCTTCGCAGACACAGGAATTATTGTTGAGCCACATGGTGCAGTCGGTATAGAGACACTCGCAATATTCCGTGAGCAATTTGACTCACGTACCCACGCTGTTATCTATGAGACGGCGGATCCTGCAAAATTCCCAGTGGACGTCGTTGAAGCGCTTGCGAGAGCACCAGAAATACCAGAGCAGATTGAGCGACAAAAGAAACTTCCTGAGCGTATATTTACTATGCAACAAGCATCAATTATCTCACCTATGCTTGGAAAAACATGCAGCGAAGAGCAGTATCAAGAACTGACCGAGCATATTGCATCATGGAAACTTGTCTAGGTACTAAGCGCTGAGGCGTTTTCGTATCGCAGCATATACAGCTGCTGGGTTTTTCGCTTTGTAGAGTTCAAATCGTGGGATGGAAACGTCAGCAAGAGCGCGATAGCGCTCTACTCTATTTTTAAGCAAAGCCTTGTATGAACGTTTGAGTGCTGCTTCACGAGGTTCACCAGCATTTTCAGTATAGATACCGTTCCAGACGACTGGCTTCGGCATCGCTATATAGTTTTTGTAGAGTTCTTCAACATCAGACGGAACCACTGCAATATGCACAATAAGCCATTCCTGTTTCAACGCGCGGAGTGTCTTTTCAGGAAGATACACAACGCTTCCTGTCGTGTCGAGAGCACATGGTGCTTGGAGCTCGCGCATACCTTTCTGAGTTGCAACATCCTCAAGTGCGAGATATGCCTCCTCTGCAGCTGCAAATTTTTCTTCATACGGAAAACCCATCCAGTCTGCAAGCGATGTAATAGAAGCAATGTGCAATTGTCGTCCAATCTCCTCATCAACCTCAAAGCGATTCACAGCTCCCGCTTTTGTTAGTGATTTGCTCACTTTCGTCTTACCGACATTACTCATTCCAATAAATGCAATCTTGATTTTCCCGGTCGCTATTGCTTCATCAAATGCTTTTTGTGTGTACTTCATGAATGGTGTCTTGTTCGGTGCTTTGCTCTGTACAACTCTCTCGTAATACACGTTTTCATATCAACTACTCTATCCAAAAATAGTATACCATCGAGGTGATCAATTTCATGCTGCACGATATGTGCCTCTAAGCCTCGAAGTTTTTCAGTCAATGCAGCACCTCTTTCGGTGTAGTATTGTACTGTAACGGATGTATGCCGAGGTACTTGAGCAAACAGATTACCCTCAAGGACACTTCCGCACCCCTCATACATACCCTTGAGCTGTTTCGAAGCCCTGACGATGCGTGGGTTAATATAAACCTTCACCGGTGTAGTTTGTTCGTGAGGTCTAGCCTTAGTTTTGCGTATTTCACTCACAAAAATTCTCTTCGAGATTCCAATCTGCGGCGCTGATATACCCACCAAGTCAGCACGGCGCATGATTGTAACAAGACGCTTGATAAGCATCCGTACATCCTTACTGTCAGGCTTTTGAATACCACTTGCTTTTTTGCGCAAGATTGGATGTCCTATTTGAATGATTGCATTCTTTTTCATGAACGTTTAAAACGTTTTTTAACAACAGATTCTCGTTGTTTTTTTGCTTCAGCTTTTTCGTCCTTACGAACAACACCCGCCTTTTCTTCAAGTGCTCGTATTTCATCACGAATGAGTGTCGCAGTTTCAAAGTCGAGATTATCAGCAGCTTCGTGCATTTCGCGACGCTTTGCCATCAGCACCTTCCGGAGATCTTTCTCTGAGTATGCTGCAACATCGAGTTTGACCATCTCTTCGACTGCCTTTCCGCGCATCTTGGCAATATCTGCAGTGATATCTTCAATCTTTTTAATAATCGTCTGCGGTGTAATGCCGTGTTTTGTGTTGTGTGCAATTTGTATTTCGCGTCGCCGCTCCGTTTCCTCTATCGCCCGTGTGAGTGACCCAGTCGGGGCATCGGCATAGAGAATCACGTGACCGTTTACATTACGCGCTGCGCGGCCGATAGTCTGTATGAGTGATGTTGCCGAGCGAAGAAAGCCCTCTTTGTCAGCATCTAAGATTCCCACGAGTTCAACCTCAGGGAGGTCAAGACCTTCACGGAGCAGGTTAACACCGACAAGAATATCAAATGCTCCTTTGCGGAACTCCGTAAGTATCTCGATACGCTCAACAGTCTTTATATCTGAGTGGATGTACTTTGAACGTATACCACGCCCCTTCAAAAACTCAGCCAAATCCTCAGCCATCTTTTTTGTCAGCACAGTGACCAGTGAACGAGCACCTCGCTGTGTTGCTTTCTCTGCTTCATTAATGAAATCGTATACCTGTCCAGGATACGCCCCCTTACTGACCACAGGTCGCACTGTGATGCGTGGGTCGGTAAGTCCTGTAGGTCGTATGATTTGTTCAACTGGCTTTGGTGAATGCGTCAGTTCATACTCACCTGGTGTTGCCGTTGTAAACACAATTTGTCCAACACGTTCTTCAAACTCTTTAAACGTGAGTGGTCTGTTATCGAGTGCTGATGGGAGACGAAATCCGTGTTCAATCAGAGTTTTCTTACGAGAACGGTCACCTGCATACATGCCGCCAATTTGTGGAATCGTTACGTGTGACTCATCGATAATCGTGAGGAAGTCTGGTTTACCATCCATTGTGTGCGGAAAGTACGAAAGCAATGTATATGCAGGCTCCCCAGGAGCACGTCTGTCGAAATGTCGTGAGTAGTTTTCGATGCCGGTACAAAAACCAAATTCTTTTATAAGTGCAATATCTTGCTTTGTACGTCTGCGCAACCTGTCAGCCTCGAGAATCTTTTTAT
Organism: uncultured Candidatus Saccharibacteria bacterium; assembly: GCA_964398775.1. Taxonomy (GTDB): domain Bacteria; phylum Patescibacteriota; class Minisyncoccia; order Phycocordibacterales; family UBA2100; genus CAYNND01. The sequence continues at coordinate 25,080 of CAYNND010000011.1, forward strand.
CGTCCTCGAGTTCTTTGAGGCGCTCCTTCAACTCAAGCGTAATATCATGGAGCGCTACAGCTCGTACATCCTCAGGGGTAATATAGTGCTTTGCGGGAAACACGAAGACTGACTCATGATCAGCTTGAATGACTCGTGTTATAGCATCGAGCTCTATAATACGCTCTACCACACTTGCGCTGTACTCAATTCTATACAGCCGGCGCTCTGACGCTGGGATAAACTCTACTGTATTTCCCACGGCACGAAAGGTTCCTGGTGATAGGTCTGCTGTAGTGCGCTCGAAGTGCAACTCTATAAGCCTGCGAATCAAGTCTGAGCGACTCAGTTGCATACCTCGGACAATTTTTAAATTCACTTTCTCGTACTCGACGGGTGAACCCAAACCGTAAATACAAGAAACAGATGCAACAATGATGACATCTTTGCGTGTGAGAAGTGCTTGTGTTGCTGCGTGACGAAGTCGTTCGATATCCTCGTTAACCATCGCCTCCTTTTCTATATACGTATCTGAAGTTGGCACATACGCTTCAGGTTGATAGTAGTCATAGTACGAAACAAAGTAATGAACCGCAGCATCAGGAAAAAATGCACGGTACTCAGATGCGAGTTGTGCCGCTAGTGTCTTATTGTGAGCTATGACGAGTGTCGGCTTACCAATTGCTTGTATGATGTTTGCAGCAGTAAATGTTTTACCAGTACCTGTAGCACCCATAAGAGTTTGGTGCCTCAAACCCGCTTTTACACCCTTTACCAAAGCTTCTATCGCCTTTGGCTGGTCTCCTGCTGGGCTATAGTGGTTGGATATAGAAAACACTGACATAATGGAGGCACTATACCACATTGCATATTTGAGCAGTAAAAATGACCATGCGCAGTTGCCCACGCATGGCCGAGTCTCAGGCTGAGACGTTAGTCAGTCTTTTCGCGGAGAAGACCGAAAAGTTCAAGAACTTCTCGTGCCTTCTCATCGCCCGCATACCTCGAAAGGTGCGAGTAGATGAGCCGTTCCGCTACTCCTCTGACCTTATCAGAAGATTCGCCTTCCACTGTCCGAAAGATATGCTGGATAAGCCTGTCCAGCGCACCTTTTGTTGTGGCTCGTTGGAGTATGACCTCTACTTGAGCCCGGAGTACTGGGTCCAGATCGCTGCTGGAATGAGGGCTGGCATCCTCATCCCGTATTGCTGCCTCGATACGTTGGACCGTCAGCTCCGACGGTGGTTTACCCCCCTCTCTCGTGAGTGAGTAAATGGTAGCTGTGCTGACCTTAGCTTTGGATGCCAGTGCCTTCACAGTCATACCAGTTCTCTCGCGGTACGCATTCACGCGTGCAGCGAGCAGGCGAGCAAGACTCGTCTCAGTCTGCGGTTTTGCCATGGTTTTCTCCTTTCCTTTCCCCTGGGTCTCAACCCCAAGTTAGAGTAGTCGCGAGGTTGCCCAGGCATTTATACTATACCATGAAATTACAAAAAATCAAGTTAATACATGCAAAAAAATACCAGAGGTCAGTCGCTGACGCAGACTCCCTCTGGTCTCGGGGTATCGTGGGCCCGTAAGCCTCGAAGCCTAGGAATGTACGCGTGGTGGTCTTGCAGCACCGCGCGTTTTACCAGTGGCTGATACCACGAATACAAGGAATCTACACTATAAAAAACACTTTGAAAAGTGGTAGGTGTTTATTTAACACCGAGGAGTTCAACTTCAAATGTAAGCGTACTATTTGGTGGAATCGCGCCCATGTCTCGAGCTCCATAGCCAAGCTCAGGTGGAATGGTGAGTGTTCGTTTCCCTCCTACCTTCATCCCTGCTATTCCCAAATCCCAACCTTCTATCACGATACCGGCACCGAGTGGAAACTCAAATGGTACACCACGACTCACTGAACTATCAAAAACGGTGCCATTTTGGAGTTTTCCTGTGTAATGCACTGATACTGTTTTTCCATTAACCGCCTCTGCGCCTGTCCCCACAACTGAATCAACAATACTTAATTTTGATGTATCCATACTAGTTTCTGTATTTTCTAATATAGTCGCAGAACGCTGGTTTGAATACCATGCAGCACCGAAGATACCACATGATACGAAAAGAATAAGTGCTACAACTATTTTCTCATTCATCGACGCAGTGTACGCGAGGAGCTCGCATCACGCAAGATTGTCTCTGGTGATTACACCCTTCCCACAAGTTCGTGCCTGTGCGAGCGAATATGCACTTGTAACTTTCTTAAAATGGCAAGTATTTCTCTGGTGGTTTCCTGTGCAAGCGCTGCCTTTTCCTCAAAGGTTTTTGCATCATAGTGCTCTGCAGCATATCGCTCTCGCTGATTATCCTGAAAGTGCTGAGCTTCGTCGACAAGTTGTTGAAATACTGGAGCATACGGACCCACAAATAGTGGGAGTGATTCTATGTAGGCAAATGTATGAAATGGTGACGAGGCACGGATGCGTTGTCGCTCTGTTACTGCGAGAGCTTCTGGGGGTAAGTGTGTGCGAAAATCCCTTCGTTCATAATGATTCTCAAATGTATCTTCAATTCCAATAGGCATCGCAAAGTATTCTGCAGCAACTTCAAAAATATGCCTGACACCTGTTTGCACGCGCGTATCAAGACCCGCAAGCGCGTGCTCGGTCCGCGTTCGTATTCTCGAAAAGATGTGTCGCGATGCGTCTTCTGCGAGCATGCGCGTATACTTCCCTGTTTCTGCAAGTTGCTTAGGTACAGGAATTTCTGAAACGATGAGCTTGTGCTCGCGCATATTGTGAGTATACCAACCTATCGCAAAAGCGCATCAATCTTCTTCAGGAAGTTAACTTGAACAACGTGCACATCTTTTGATGCATCTATAATCTGAGCGCCTGCAATACGCTTCAGTTCTTTTTTGTATCCCGCGCGCAATCGTTCAAAAAATGCCTGCTGCTCAAGATCAAAGCGACTCTCACCTCCTCGAGCTTCAATACGCTGCTTTGCTACTGTGGCTGGCAAGTCAAAGAAAAAGTAGTGCGGTTTCAGTTTCCCTACGACATGTTTCGATATATCAGCAATGAGTGGTCGTATATGTGTTTGCCTTCCATACACCTGGTACGCAAACGTCGAAAGCTCAAAGCGGTTTGATACAACAATCTTCCCCTCTTCAAGCGCGGGTCTGATAATTTGTGTAAGTAATTCATTGCGAGCAGCATAAAAGAGCAACGCTTCTGTTGTTGCGTCGAAACGCTGCCCGAGTATGACATTTCTAATCGCCTCACTTTGTCGAGTTCCGCCTGGTTCACGAACATACACCACATCACGATCCTTCAAATGTTCTTTGAGGAAGTCGATTTGTGTATCCTTACCTGCGCCATCCATCCCTTCAACAACGATGAAGATGCCTTTCTTTTTTCGTGACGCTACCATGCTAGACAAAATATTCTGGAACAGGATGCTTCTTTGCCATCTGAGTTATCTCTTTTTTTACCTTCGCGAGTGTTTTCTTTTCACCACCTGAATGCAATGTCTCGAGCATCAACTCAGCGACCCGCGCACAATCTTTTTCTGTAAACCCGCGAGTAGTGATTGCAGGTGTACCGAAACGGATACCTGATGGTTTCATTGCTGAACCTGTATCATCAGCGACCATATTTTTGTTCAGCGTAATACCCACAGAGTCAAGCAGTCGCTCAGCAGTATCACCATCCATTGGATTTTTCAGAGAGCGTAAATCAGCAAGGATGAGGTGGTTATCAGTACCGCCACCCATCAAGCGAACATCTGCATCCTGATAGACCTTTGCCATTGCTTTAGCGTTGCGTATGACCTGTTTTGCATATGTCTTAAACTTTGGACTCATAGCCTCGCCAAAACAAACAGCCTTTGCAGCAACGACATTCATGAGTGGCCCCCCCTGCAGACCAGGAAACATTGACTTATCTATTGCTTTGCCAATCTTCTCATCGTTACTCAGTATCATACCCCCTCGTGGACCACGGAGGGTTTTGTGAGTAGTTGTAGTCACAACATCAAAACCATAATGGAATGGGTTCTTGTGTGCCTTTCCTGCAATAAGTCCAGCGATATGTGCTGCATCCATGACAGCGAGCGCTCCCACTTCATGTGCAATGTCCGCCATGATTTTGTAATCCAGCTCTCGGCTGTACGCTGAAAATCCTGCAAGCAAAATCTTTGGTTTCTTTTCTTTTGCAACAGCTCGCATCTCGTCGTAATCAATTTCGCCAGTATCAGGGTTCTTCATCTTATAGCGAACGAAATTGAAGATTTTAGTGATGTATGTGACTGGGTGTCCATGCGTGAGGTGTCCACCATGACTCAAATCCATGCCGAGCACAGTGTCTCCAGGCTGCAAGAGCGCGAAGTACATACCGATATTCGCAGGAGCTCCAGCATGCGGCTGCACGTTTGCAAAATTACAATCAAACAACTTCTTTGCTCGGTCTCGAGCGATATCTTCAATGATGTCGGTGTATGTCTGCCCGCCGTAGTAACGCTTGCCCGGATAACCTTCTGAATATTTGTTTGTGAATACAGAACTGTTTGCTTCTCGAACAGCTCGTGATACATAGTTCTCAGATGGGATAAGCTCAAGACCCTCTTCTTCGCGCAGCTCTTCACCCATGATCGCCTTGTAGACAGCTTTATCCTGCTTCTTAATATGTGCGTAATCGTTTTTCATACTAGATGAGTATAGTTGGTAAGGAAATAAGGACAGTCAATGTGCGCGTATCTAGATCATATAGCAACTGTAGCACTCAAGATGCCTCTGTCGAGGTGCCGGCACGCACCCGAGCTAACTCCACCACATTTTTGAGGAGGCTTGCAACGGTGAGTGGCCCAAGACCGCCTGGTACACGCGCAAAATAGGACGCTCGTGTCTCGCACTCAAGGGCTATATCCCCGGCTGTACCCCCTTCACTCTCTGAGGTACCTCCATCAAGGAGCACGACGCCATCTTTGACAGACTCAGGTCGAATCAAACCTTGCCGCCCAACACCAGTCACAACAATATCAGCGTCGCGCAAAATTTTCTCTTTTGCCATATCGCTTGTCTTTGAATCAATCACTTCTATGTATGCCCCGCGGCGCTTTAGTACAATCGCAACAGGCTGACCGACTAATTTGCCATAACCAACTATGGCAACTTTTTTTCGGTATACATCAATGTTGTACGCATCAAGTGCGAGCAGTACTGCACCAGCGACCGGAGGAATCAGTTTTGTAATTTCGTTCTCAAAACGTAACCATGTTTTATCAGAAAGTAGGTCTGCATCTTTTTCCGTTGGAATCGTGTTGAGTACTTTTTGTCTATCAATATGCTCAGGCAGTGGTAACTGAAGTATCATGCCGTCACAACGTGCGGCACTGTGCAACAGTGCATCTATGAGCGCATCTTCTGAAATTGTCGCATCGTGCCGAATGATTTCAACATGAATACCCACGCGCTCACCTGCGGTATGCTTCGCTTTTACGTATGTCTCTATCACTGGGTTTACACCAACGACATGTATATGAAGGACTGGCTGTATAAGGGTAATCTCTGGTTGTAAATCGCTCAATACTTTTTTTCGTATTGCGGGTCCATCGATAATGACACAATTCATACTGAAGTATCGCAGATATATGTGTATTTGCAAAAAAAGAGACCTGCCGGGGGAACGCGAAACCACCCCCCGACAGGCCTACGCAGTACGCAACTGGCACTACGCGCTCCTCGGCCCGTGCCCCGTATCGACCCTCCCGAAGGTGGCCTGCATACAGTGGAGTACCTGAAGCACTGTAGTTCTACAACAGATATACATATTGTCAATGCAGTGCGCGCTTTCGTCACGTTGATTCATGACGTATACTCATCGCTATGTCACTTTTGTACAGCAAAAAAACACGAAACGTTATTAAATGGTTTTGGGGCATTATTTCAATCATTATCATACTCAGTATGATAATTGCATACGCTCCAGGGATCATGTATTAGTATGCACCCATTTCGGGCTGCACTATTTGATATCGACGGCACAGTACAAGACACAAGCGAATTTATATTCTGTGCTTTTGAATACGTGTTTGAACGGTACAAGTGTACTACGGGGACGCGTGATGCACTGCGCCCTCTCATAGGACTCCCTTTGCAAGAAATATACGCTCGATTCTTGCCCGGTATCGCAATCGATGAGCTGCGTGATATGCACAATGGATTCCAGTCATCAAACTTGAATTTGATAGCACAGTATGACGGTATCGAAGATGTTCTCAAGGCATTTACAGAGTCAGGGATCAGCATCGCTGCAGTTTCATCAAGGAAACGTGAGTCACTTGAGGAATCACTAACACACAGTGGGATAATCCACTATTTTGACACAATCATCGGACCGTATGATACGCCGCACCACAAGCCACATCCTGCACCAGCACTGCTTGCACTTGAACGACTCAGCGCCCAACCTGCTGAGGCCATCATGATTGGAGATTCGTATATCGATATAGAGACTGGCAAAAACGCTGGTACACAGACCATGCGTGTCACCTATGGTTTTAACCAAGAAAAAATTCACGAGCCGAAGCCTGATTACATTGCCCATGCTCCAAAAGAAATTTTGCAATGTATTAAAAATCGCTGAGCAGCCTTGAAGAGCCGCTCAGCGCAGACCTGAAGGTTCAGGCGTGTTCGATGGATATCTCCAAGACGATTCCTGCGCTTTGTCCACGGAAATGTACCGCGTGCGTACGCATGGCGTAGTTATACGCAATCATCGCCCTTCGTCGGTCTTGTGCCGGCGGAAGTCGTGTCCATCTCAGCATGTAGCCTCCATACCACCCCGTTGTTGTGGGGTATGGCATATCATCATATTGCAAAAAAACTGTCAAACTTATTCATTGCGAAGCACCTTGATGAATACTTCGTGAGGAATATCGAGCGACGCATGCTCTCCACGTCGCTCCTTACCTTTCTTCTGCTTTTCAAGCAACTTCATTTTACGTGTGATGTCACCACCATAGAGGTACCCAGTTACATCTTTGCGCGCTGCAGAAATACGCTCAGAAGCTACAATTTTCCCGTCAGCTCGCGCTTGAATCTTCACAACAAAGAGTTGTTGTGGGAGTATGTCTTTCAGCTTCTTCACCATTTCTTCCCCTTCTTCGCGTGCACGATGGCGAGGTACAATACGAGTAAAAGCAGGTACTGGTTCTTCAACAACAAGTATATCCATGCGCAACACATCTGCCTCACGCAGCTCTCCTATTCCGTACGAGAGTGATGCAAAACCTGAGGTTACATTCTTGAGTCGGTCGAAAAAGTTTCGCATAAGTTCACGAAGCGGCATTGACACAATCATCGAAACTCTTCCATCGGGCAATGTTTCTGTAGTTTTCAAATCACCTTCATGCTGGAACAAAACCTGCATAATCCCGCTGATATATTCAGTTGGTGTATAGATATTTAGTGTTGCAAAGCGCTCGAACACTCGCTCTATTTGTCCTTCATCAGGAAACTGTGTTGGGTTGTATACTTTCAGCATTCCATTTCCATGCTTGAGCTCTATTTCGTATTCAACTGTTGGGAGCGTCACCACAAGTTCGAGTGTAAATTCACGACGCAAGCGTTCAACGATTATTTCCATATGCAACATCCCAAGGAAGCCACAACGAAATCCTCGACCCATGATGCCTGACGATTCCTCTTCAAAGGTAAGCGATGAGTCTGAGAGGCGTAGTTTTCCAAGAGCAAGTCTAAGCACAGGAAGTTGATCGGGATCCTCAGGATACACTGAAGCCCAGATAACAGGTGCAGGCAGCCGGTAGCCGTCGAGCTGCTCTGCTTTTGAGCGCTGCATTTTTATTGTGTCACCAACCTGTGCCTTACCTGGTTCTTTGATACCAGTCACAATGTATCCAATTTCTCCAGCCTTAAGTGACTCAACAGGTTTTTCTTTCGGAGTGAAGACTCCAACTTCAAGTGCGATGAACTCAGCTCCTGTAGCCATGAACGTCAATGCATCACCTTTTTTAAATGAACCGTCGACAACACGAGCATGTGTGAGCACACCACGATGTTCAGAAAACTGGAAATCAAAAATGAGCGCGCGAGCATCTTTTCCATCTGAGTGTGGTGGTGGAACTTTTTTGACGACTGCATTGAGCAAATCAGCTACGCCGGCCCCGGTCTTTCCTGAGGTGAGGTATATGTCACTCTCCTGACAATCAAGCAGGAGCGCGACTTCACTCTTTACATCTTCTATACGCGCTGCTGGCGCATCTATTTTTGAAAGCACGGGGATGATTACTTTTCCAAGTTCTCGCGCAGTAGAGAGAGTTGAGAGTGTCTGTGCCTCAACGCCTTGTGTGGCATCAACAAGGAGTACGACACCCTCGACGGCAGTAAGTGCGCGTGACACTTCATATGCAAAGTCGACGTGGCCAGGAGTATCTATGAGGTTTATCTGGTATTCGGTACCTTCATGCACCCATTTCATGCGTACTGGCTGCATCTTAATGGTGATACCACGCTCACGCTCCAAATCCATCGAGTCGAGCACTTGCTCCTGCATTTTTCGCGCCTCAATCGTTCCAGTTACCTCAAGCATGCGGTCAGCCAAAGTAGACTTTCCATGGTCAATATGGGCGATGATAGAAAAGTTTCGGATGTGGTTCATGATATTCGCTTGAATGCGTGGATGCTATCACAGAGTACTAACCACGTATAGCGCTCTATAGTGGCACGTCTTCACCTCCCGTTGGTCGTGTTTTCCAGAGTAGCTTTGAATGAAGTGCCTGCCAAACCTCTTGGACCTCTCGATTGCCAATGAGGAAAAGTACCACAGCTCCGAAGGCAAGCCCCACTGAGCCAGCACTTCCACCGAGGAACGCAATTTTCCAAAACGTATCAGTCTGTATATACGGGCTGAGTGCCTGCAGTGTAAGGTAACAAGCGAAACCAGCCATGACTGCACCTATCAACCCTTCACGGATTGCGCGCAAGATGTAATATCTGACGGAACGTATTGAGTATGAAAATATAATTACCAGTGCGGTTGCTCCTAAGATTGATGCAACAGCAAAGCCAAGGGCAAGCATCGCAACAGCGGCTGGGTCAGTATCTGCAAGACGAAGTAGTGAGTGGATGAAATATTTTGTCATCCCTCCCTGCTGATACAGATGCAAGAAGATGTACGCGAAAGATACTGATGCAATTCCTGTGCAAACTGTGACGATGAGCGGTACGAGTGTTCGCTCAGCGGCATAGTATCCTCGTACAAAGAGCAATGTAACTCCTTGAGCTGCGAGTGATAGCAAGAAGAGCGCAAGCACAGCTGCAGTAACACGTGTCTCAGCCCAACCAAACGCCCCTGTCCCCAAAATAAGACGAACGATGTGTGCTCGCAACACGATGAAGAGTGCAGTAAAAGGCAACGACCAGAAAATAATATGCCGAGCAGCAGTGAGCATATGTGTTACATAACTCTCAGTGTTTTTCTCTCTGTAGAGTTTAGAAAGTGTCGGAAATGCGGCAACGGAATAACTCGCACCGACAATTGCAAGCGGTGCTGCCTGCAAGTTATAGCCAAATGCAAAAAGGGTTATCGCACCCGTACCGAGTGAGCCAGCGAGTGCCGTTATAGCGAGAATACTTATATGTGAAGACGCGAGTGAAAGTGTGCG
>CAYNND010000012.1:0-31422 GCA_964398775.1 uncultured Candidatus Saccharibacteria bacterium
GGTCACAAGTATTTTTCTGCTGAAAAATCTCGCGACCCCGCCTCGCGCCGTCGCGCTCCGGCTTTCTCATCTCTATCCTTACCGCATCGACAACCCACTCACATGTCCCCCGGACATATTCGCGAGTCGTTGCGGAGGATGAGAGATTCGAACTCTCGATACCTTGCGGTATGCAGTCTTTCCAGGACTGTGCACTAGACCACTATGCGAATCCTCCAGAGCCAGTATTGTACTGGCGTTTATATATTTGTATAGATTCGAGTGTGTTCCCTCCTATCATCTGCTCGCAAGCTCGCAACGATGATTTTTCTGATTACAGAAAACCGGAGAAAAACAAAAGTAGTTTTGTTTTTCTCCACTATGCGAATCCTCCAGAGCCAGTATTGTACTGGCTTTTTCTCGAATAAGTTCTGAGTATATGTTACTGGCCTTGCTCTGATGCACCCCGTTTAATAGATTCATATTCTGAAAGAGGAGTGAATCTGTCGAGTGGCTGACCTCCAATCATGGAGTTTGAAACCCTGTTGAAATCTTCCCGAGAAAGGATGCGTCGTTTACCATATCCTACATCAGGAGTACTGCCGTCATGAAAAAGCACATATTCTTGACCGCTCCAGCCGACTTCTACTAGCCCTTCAACATAGTATGCGTCACGTGTCCCTTGTGCATTTGGAGTTGCATTTATGTACACTCCTTTACCGTTATATGCCATAGTTTTATTTTGATTGTAATACTGCAATTCTACCTTACGAAGTGCGGGCGCTCAAACTATGCAAGCCGCGTTGAGTATTCATTGTTTTGCGTAGCAGTTTCAACTCGCTCGTTGATACATGTTTTTGTATACACCTCGTCGAGACTCTGCCACTCCCCTTTGATGAGACCGCTCCTATACAGCACGCGAGTTGGTGACCAGTCCCAGAAGTACTTTTTTACCTGTATGCCCGCACTCAGAAAGTTGACTAGAAGCGTATTTACACAGTCCGTACGAAAGACTTTATAGATTGGGTTGTTGTCATATGTCGTATGAATTGCAGTACAGATACTGTCAAAGAGTCGTACCTGCTCGTCATGCGTGAGGTTGAGCTCGTAACGGTATGTCGGACTCTTTCGTATATTTGTACGGAGGTAGACGATGTCGTACTCGGTTGCAAGAATATAAAACACATGAAATGTCTTGTAGAGGACATGCCAGATTTCAAAATCGAGCGCATTTTCCTTACGAACCTCAACTGAGACTGTCAAGAATCTATTGCCAGTAAACTCGAACGTAAGCATGATATGCGACTGAAATCGCGCGTAGTTGTTCTCAATAAACCAAACCTTCACAATATCATGTGCAGAATAGTCACCCGAGAGCCACCTAGTTGTATAGTTAGCAAACTCTTCTCCGCGATAGGTGATATTTCGAATATTAGAAAGTGAAAACACTCCTGGTATCGCTGCATTTGTACGAGCGTCTGGTTGTGTTGCGTGAATATCAATCCACTGTTTTGAGGTATCCATATTATGCGTAGACTTCGAGTAGTATAATAGAAACAAACGCACACGACATCCCGACATAGCCCATAAATGACAGTGGCTCATTAAAGTACCATGCGTTTATCGCCATCAAGACAGTCGCGTTGACGAGCACGGTCATGACTGAAGCGACAGCAATGTCACGACCAAAAAAACTCATCATGAGGCACCATATACCGAGAATATACATGCCGAAAGCACTCCAAAACAGTAGCTGCTTTTGATTATCAGCGAGGAAGAATCGCGCGCTAATATCTCCGACTGTGAGAAGTACCCCACTAAGTAGAATCCAGTAGAGCGATGGCATGTATATTGCGATGGAACTAATCATCGAGGTGTATTACGGAGCACAGCAATCCTATCCTCCATGGGCGGATGGGTTGCAAAGAGCGTTGCAAATGATTTCCCAACTTCATACGAACCAAATGGGTTGCTGATGAAGAGGTGTGCGGTTGCATGTGACGCGCGATGCATCGGCGCAGTGTACGATGCGATTTTCTCAAGCGCTGTAGCGAGCCCCTCAGGGTTACTTGTAACAAGTGCTGCGCTTGCATCTGCAAGGTACTCACGTTTACGCGAAATCGCGAGCTGGATAAGCTGTGCCGCAAGTGGAGCAATGATAAGTGCCATGATAGTTGCAAGGAGCACCAAGGGCCCGCCATTTCCTTCCTGTCGACGATTGCCACCAAATAGACTCATGCGCATAAACATATCTGCAATGATAGAAACGACCCCGGCAAGCACGACTGCAACAGTCATCACTAAGATGTCTCTATTTTGCACATGCGAGAGTTCGTGCGCCATGACCCCTTCGAGTTCTTGCTTCGATAGACGTTCGATAATCCCTGTCGTCGCGGCAACAGATGCGTGCTCTGGGTTGCGCCCCGTCGCAAAAGCATTTGGTGCACTATCGTTTATGATATAGACCTTTGGTTTCGGCAGCTGCATCTGTGCTGCAAGGCGTCCCACTATCTCATGCAGCTCTGCATACTGCACTGGATCCGCAGGCACTGCACCGGATGAGCTAATCGCGATAGTGTCAGACTTGAAATACGCAAATAGATTCATCAGTACACTCATGAGCGCACCACCATAGAGAAATGTAGGGTTCCCAGTATATTGTGTTAGAACATACCCGAGCCCAATGATGCCAATGAAAAAAACACTCATGAGCATCCATGTCTTTGTAATATTTGCGCGTTTCTGAGCAATAAACCGTGGGTTCATGCGGGTATACTACACTACTGGTTCTCAAGTTTCACTGAGCCACTACAGAGCAGTTCATTTGCTTTTTTTCGGGTAAATGGTCCCCAGAACCCTGTTGGTGCTAGTTCACTTACTGGTTGCAATATTTCTCCTGCATACTTCTGTTGAAACTTCTTCACAGCATCTCTCGTAAGCGCGTTAAACACAATGGTCTCTTTCCCTTTTGACTGCTCACCTGAAGCGATGATGCTGGTGTCGGCTTGCGCATTTAAAAAGCGCTGCACTGACTTTACTTCTTCATGACTCATCCCGAGACGGAAATTCCGAGTAAACGTATCAGTACATGCTGGCTTCGTCGTCTGTGTACGTGTGGTGCCCGATGATGTTACCTGTGCTGTCGTTGTGCGAGTCGTGCCTACACTAAAGAGTTGCCGCCACGGGACCTCACTGATGGAGTTTGTCTGAATATTACTGGTGGTAGTGGTCGCTGTTTCTCCGGCACTCAAGTCAGCAATAAATTGCTGATAGGACGTCTGATATGCCTGTTCAGTCTGCGCAGCACTTCGACGAACGAGTTCGTTCACTGCTTCGCTTGTTCCTGCTGCAAGTTGATTTGTTCCCGTCGTTGTTGTGCTTGTGTTTGTGGATGTTACTGGATCGCCACTTCTTCGAGGACAGTACGGCTGCTCAGTCTCTGCGATAGCACATGTCGCCTTCAGCTCTTCATCGCCGAGCGGTATTGTCGCGGCAAGCACTGTCTCGCAGTTGTATACACAACTCACCGGAAGCACGGACGAACGAGATATATAACACGTCGGCGTTGTGCACCATGATATAGCTTGTGCGACGCATGTGTAGCATACAATGAAGAGAGCACCTGTAAGCACCGAACTTTTTTGTAATGACATAGTTTGATTATATCACAAGGGAAATACACCCCGCTGTATGCATATGTCTAGTTCTACTTCTTTTTCGGGCTTGCTGGCCTATACACAGTTGTATAAAACTCATTCCACGGTATCAAGCGCAACGATGTGCCACTTCCTGTACATCGGCTAGGGTCATACGCACACACAGATGCTGTATGCGCTGATGATTCATATGTAGTTGGTGTATCAGCAAAATAGGTAAAATAAGTATTGTTCAGACCGTAAATTTTCCCATCTTCAGTATAGTGTCTATATATACCGAGCCGTTTATGCATCTCTGCGAGCGCAAGCGCTTCTTTTCTATCTGCTTCTACATATGCAGCCTCTAATGCAGCATTGCTTCTATCTGCTCTATAAGCATCACGCGCAATATCTGTTGCATCTTCAAGAGGTCCCATGACTGTATCGTAGTAAGATTTTTCGAATCTTTTTTGGACATACAAAGTATCTTTAAGTGCTTCCTTTGCGGCTTCTCTCGCTTGTTCAACTCTTCGCTCAGCCGCTTCAATTTTTTCCTGTGACGCACCAGCTTCTTTGAGTCGTGCAAGCTCTGAGCGAGCATCTTTCAGCACACCGGTTGCTTTTTTATCATCACGTTCAGCGAGCTCCAGCTCTTTTTTAGAATCTTGCGCTTTGAACGCAGCCTGTGGTGTATCGCTTCCAGCAGCTTTCAATGACTCTTTCGCGGCTTTTATTTCTTCATCAGTGAGTGCCCCTGATGGTTTGTACTCTTTTTTCTCTTTATCATACGCTATATCTCCCCACTTCATCTGTGACTTTAGCTCATCTTCAAGCTCTTTCTGATCATCTCTGCAGACAATAATGACCTTACCATCTGCATCTTCTTTGCCACTATAAAAACCACTTATTTTATCCCCAATGGTTTTCTTATCGGGCGCTACACCCTTTTTTTCAACTGACTGGAAACATTTAAACTGCTTGTCGAGTTTGGCGACAAGTTCACTACTGAAGTTGCCTGAAAACTGAACAGTACCGCCTTTACATGTGTTCTTTTCGCTTATACTCGTCCGAGTTCCATATCCGGTACCATCGCCTGTTTGTGCGCAATTTTTTTTATCTTTAAACAAATCTCGGACACGATAATCGTCTACACAGTACCCCTTTCCGTTTGTTGGTGATGTTTTCCCCGTTGCCACGTCAACACGGAAATGAGGGGCAAGTCTATTATTATCACTCAACTTCCCTTCGTAGTTACATGAGTACTCATATTCAATGCCGTAGCGGGTTTGTTTGTGTACAAATCGTTCTTGGTTTCCACAGAGCTTTTTTGCTCCAGCAGGTGTTGTTTTTGTTTCGTCACAGTTTTCTTGTTTCCAAGTCTCACCTGCTTTGAGTTTTTTCTTTGCTTCTTCGAGCATCTTTTTCTGCTTCGGGGCTTCTTTTTTGCAATAATCTTCCATTTTTTTCTGAAAATCCTCACACGACTTTCCTATCGCATCTGCTCTGTTTTGATTTACACCGGGCTTTGCCGGTGCTGGCTTCGTAGCTCCAGGCTTTGGAGTCCCCGCGGCAAACACTACTGCTGAGGTCAGTGTAAAAAGTGTAACCACAACAAGTCCAAGTAATCCGTCACGAGTCATATTCGTATAAGTATCACTTATAAAATACTGAATGCACGCTGTTTATACCCACATCAAAAGAGCCCCGAAGGGCTCTTTTGTACCTTAGCATGCTTAATTAGTAGTCCATTCCACCCATACCGCCCATGCCTGGTGCTGCTGGAGCGTGACTGTGCTTCTCTTCTGGCTCATCTGCAATCGCCGCTTCGGTTGTGAGGAGTACCGCTGCAGCTGACGCGGCGTTTTGTACTGCCGCACGCTCTACCTTAACTGGGTCAATAATTCCTACTGCGAGCATGTCGACTATCTTTGCCTCTACATCATCTGATGCTGCATCAAAACCAAATGCTGCACCCTTTTCGACAACGTCACGGAGAATTACTTGCGCATCATCGCGACCTGCATTTGTAGCTATCTGTATAAGCGGCGCTGAAAGTGATGAGGCGAGAATGCGATATCCGACTGCAAACTCGTCATGTCCCTGTGCTTGTTTACTCTTTCCAAGCTTTGCACCAACTTTTGCAAGTGCAGAACCACCTCCAGGAACGATACCCTCTTCAATCGCTGCTTTTGTTGCATTCACTGCGTCTTCAATCTTGTCCTTCAAGTACTTCATCTCTGTCTCTGTCGAAGCTCCGACACGGATGATAGCAACACCACCTGCAAGCTTCGCGATGCGCTCTTGCAACTTCTCCTTATCGAACTTTGAATCAGTATTTTCAAGTTGCTTTTTGAGCTGTGTGACACGAGCTTCGATATCAGACTTCTTTCCCTTTCCTGAAACGATGACTGTCTTGTCCTTACTTGCGACAACACGTCCTGCGCGGCCAAGCATGCTTGGCTCTGCCTCAGTGAGCTTAAGTCCAACCTCTTCAGTAATGACAGTTCCACCGGTCATAACGGCGATATCTTGGAGCATCTCCTTCTTTCGGTCACCGTATCCTGGTGCTTTCACTGCAAGTACTGAGAGTGTGCCGCGGAGCTTATTCAAGACAAGTGTTGTGAGTGCCTCACCGTCCAAGTCCTCAGCGATAATCACAAGCTCTTTTTTGCCTGACTGCATAAGCTTCTCAAGGAGAGGAAGGATGTCCTGTATAGAAGAAATCTTCTTGTCGGTGATGAGCACTGCAGCATCTTTGTACTCAGCCTCCATGCGCTCAGTGTTTGTCACCATATACGCTGAGACATATCCCTTATCAAATTCCATTCCTTCGGTAATTTCTGACTCAATGCCAAATGACTGAGATTCTTCGACAGTGACGACACCACTCATGCCCACTTTCTCTATAGTGTCTGCAATCGTCTTACCGAGCTCTTGGCTCTCTGCTGAAACAGATGCAACGTTGCGCACCTCGTCCTTTCCTTTGACTGGCTTTGCCATAGCCTTAAGCTCTGCGACTGCATCTTTTGCAGCTGCCTCAATACCTCGGCGCACCATAACTGCGTTTGCTCCCATCGCGACACGCTTGAAGCCTTCAGTGATAATAGCGTGCGCAAGTACCACAGCTGTCGTGGTTCCATCACCTGCCATATCATTTGTCTTGCTTGCGACCTCCTTCAAGACTTCAACACCGATGTTTTCAAACTTATCCTTGAGTGAGATTTCTTTTGCGATTGAAACACCGTCGTTGGTGATGCGTGGTCCACCGTAACTGCGGTCAATTGCGACGTTGCGTCCTCGTGGACCATGCGTCACGCGCACTGCCTCTGCAACCACATCTGCACCAGCCTTAATCTTTGCTCGAGCCGCATCTTTAAAGAGTACTGTTTTTGCCATAGTGAATGAATTTAAAACGATTACTGCTTCATGACACCAGAGATGTTGTCATGTTTGATAATGAGATATGTTGTGTCCTCGAGTTCAACTTCTTGGTTATCGTACCCGCCAAAATACACAATATCTCCGACTGCAACTCCTGCGAGTGGTTCACCGATTGCAACCACGACACCGCGTTCAGGTCTATCCTTCTTTCCTGCATCAGGAATGATAAGACCACTCTTTGTCTTTTCTTCAGCAACTTCTTGTTTTACCAAGATACGCTTACCGACTGGTGTAACTCCTGTTTTCTTTGCCATAGATATACATGTGCTTAACGAATAATATATTGAGATGGACTCTACCACACGCGCAGCGGTACTGTACATCCCAGATGTGGCGCAAGTATAAATGCTCCAGTAATTTTACGCAAGGGATGATTTACTGGAGCGGAAAGACTGTGGAGTAATCTCCTCACGGTCTTTCCGCGACGTGCAGATTTGCCTGAAGCATCTGCCTGGAGCGAGAAAGTTGTGAGGTATTCCTCCCAGTATGCACACGCAATAAAAAACTGGCGCCATGAGGTTGACGCCAGCTCGAGCGCGATGCGCTCATCGGTTCTTCAAGGCACTGTCATTTCATGACCGTATCCCACGCGTTCTTGATGCCTTTCACGGCAGCAGTGCCAGTTGCAGCCCAGTCATGGGCGATAGCAGCCGGAAACCATGCAGATGAAGTCATCGCAAGTCCGATGAGGACGATGCATGAAATGAAGAAACCTTCCGGTGACCTGAGACGCATCTCGGCTACCCCTCTTTTGGATGAACCACCCACCCCCAAAGATGGCGTGAGTGTCGAAATCCTGCTGCAGAGCTTCACCTTTTGCAAGCGCCGGTATGGTATCTAGAGAAGAATATATGCAAAGGAAGATATTTGCATTCCATTTCACACTCTGCTACAGTATCGACTAATGAACGTGATAGGAGGTTTGCTTCCGTACATCCAGATAATCCTTTCTCTAGCTCTCATCGCCGCTATTCTCTTGCAGAAGACCGGCTCGAGCTTGGGAGGTGCATTTGGCGCTGATAACTTCAGCTCAGGATTCCACACTCGCCGTGGCGCAGAGAAAGTACTCTTTCAGGCAACAATCGTACTTGCAGTACTCTTCGCACTCACCGCACTCGTGGGTCTCATGATGCGATAAGCTCGCGCTCCTAGTTCTTGGTTCGTGCTCTTCCCTTTATGCCGCATGGGCGCGCTCATTGTTGTGTACTACTTTAGCTTTATACAAAAAACATATGGACATACATACAGAACCAGTGGACACCACTGCGCCACACCCTATTTCAGCAGAACCAAAAAAAGTACATACTGCACGTGGGTCACTCACAACACTGGGCATCAGTTTTTGGAAAGCATGTTCGTCATTTGAAAAGCTGATTGCGGGTGCGCTCGCAGCGATTGCACTCGTTTCATTATTCTTGATGGTTCGAGCTGCAAACCATGCCCTCACTATAGAAGTACCCGCTCGTGGAGGATCATTTACTGAAGGCATGATTGGTTCACCTCGCTTCGTCAACCCTGTGCTTGCAACTTCTGAAACAGACAGAACACTTACCTCGCTCATCTATAGTGGATTAATGCGAGCGACCAGTGATGGAACTATCGTGAACGACCTCGCAGAGTCTTATACCGTTTCAGATGATGGGAAAACATATACATTTATTCTCAGAGAAGACGCGACATTTCATGACGGCGCACGAGTAACTCCTGAAGACATACTCTTCACTATTGATAAGACTCGAGATCCTATCATCAAGAGCCCACGCCGCGCAGAATGGGAAGGTGTCATCGCAGAAGCAGGGACAGATTCACGCACCGTTGTATTTAAACTGGAAAAACCATACGCGCCGTTTCTCCAAAATACAACACTCGGTATTCTCCCAAAACAACACTGGAAAGATCTCACATCAGAGGAATTTGCATTTAGTAACAAGAATATTGCACCTGTTGGGAGCGGCCCGTATCAGTTTGTTGCGGTAACCAACAACGACCAAGGGATTCCGTACCACTATGCACTGACAGCTTTTGATGAATATATTCCGCAGCCAGCATACATCGAGTCTATAGGTATCTCTTTTTTCCACACTGAAGACGATGCACGCGCAGCGTATGAATCAGGAGATATAGATACTATCGGTGGATTCTCTGCTGAGACGATGCAGGAGATTGCAAAAAATATTGAAGAGAAGAAAGAAAGTACACTTCCTCGTGTCTTTGGTCTTTTCTTAAACCAATCACGCAATACTGCACTTGCTGAACTTTCTGTGAGACGCGCACTTGAAGAATCTATAGACAGAAATGCCCTCATCAGTAGTGTCTTTGGTAATCAAGCACTCCCGTTGACTGGCCCCATCCCACTTCCAGAGGACATGGCAGACACTGCAGATATGGCAAAAGCAGCAACACTCCTTGATGAAGCAGGATGGACTATCAGTGAAGGAAAAACGGTACGTACAAATAAAGACGGACAAGAGCTCAGTGTAAGTATTGCAACAGCAAACACTCAGGAGCTTAAGCAAGTCGCACAGTACATTTCAGATACATGGAAGTCACTTGGTGTGAAGGTCAAAGTTGAACTCTTTGAAATGGGTGATTTGAACCAATCAGTGCTCCGCCCTCGCGCATTTGATATCCTTCTCTTTGGAGAAATCACAGGGCGTGAACCTGACCTCTATGCATTTTGGCACTCATCACAAAAGAGTGACCCGGGATTGAACCTTGCTCAATATCAAAACAAAAAAGCAGATGCGATTCTTGAAAAGGCTCGCACCACAAGCGATGCAGCAGTTCGAATCGCAAGCTACAAAGAGTTTGATGCACTACTCAAAGAGGATGTGCCTGCAATATTCTTGTATGCTCCTCGATATACATACCTACTTCCTTCCCGAGTAACAATGCCCGGCCTTCCTGCAGTTGTTGAACCATACGAGCGCTTCAGTGATATCACGTCATGGTACGTGGAGACGGAACGGGTGTGGCACATCTTTGCTCAGTAATCATTATTCATTATTAATCTAACTATATACAGTATATGAACGACACAACACAAACAGGCTCTTCGGATGGAAACCGCCGACAGCCATGGCGCCCTCGGCGCACCTTTACTTCTGGCGCGCCAGCTCATGGTGGACATCGTCCCGCTGGAGCGGGTAGTCACGGCGGACACAGCCACGGACCACGCCCACACCACGCACCAGCAGGTGGCGGACGCTCTCACGGCGGACATGGGCGCGGAGGCGGACGACGTAAAGAAGTAAAAATGGTAAACCACGTTCCCACTCGCCCAGGACGCGATGGAAACGTTATCCCTGAACTTGCACCGCGCACAGTGCGCATCATCCCACTCGGTGGTGTAGAAGAAATTGGACGAAACATGACCGCGATTGAATATGAAAACGATATTATCGTTGTCGACTGTGGTCTCGCCTTCCCTGAAGATGATACACCTGGTATTGACTACATCCTCCCAAACACAGGATATCTTGAAGATAACAAAGACCGCATTCGCGGCATGGTTATTACCCATGGTCACCTCGACCACATCGGAGGTATCCCGTACATCATCACGTCTATTGGAAACCCTGCAATTTATACTCGCCGCCTCACAGCTGCGATGATAAAGAAGCGACATGAGGAGTTCCCGCACCTTGATCCTATGGATGTTCGTGAGGTTGAGAAGAACACCGTTATGAAAATGGGTAGTCTCACTATTCAGTTCTTCGGTGTTACGCACACAATCCCTGATTCTATGGGTGTGGTCATAAAGACACCTGTTGGAAACGTTGTATTGACTGGTGACATCAAACTCACCCATGAAGGTGGTGTAGTCCACGCAGAGGAAGAAGCAGAGTTTAAAATCTTTGAGAAAGAGCGCCCACTCGTGCTCATGATGGATTCAACCAACTGTGAAATCCCAGGCTGGTCTATTCCTGAGAGCCGAGTCTTTAAGACATTTGAGGAAATCATCGGAGACAAAACACTCAAGCGCATCTTCATTGGTACGTTTGCATCGCAGCTCGAGCGTGTGATTAAGATTGTTGAGATTGCTGAACGCAACGGCCGCAAAGTTGTTGTGGACGGTCGCTCAATGAAGACAAACATCCTCATCGCTGAAGAACTTGGCATGCTCAAGGCACAGAAAGGTACACTTATCCCAGTTGAGGAAATTGAGAACTACCCACCTGAAAAAGTAGTGGTGCTGGTAACTGGTGCACAGGGAGATGAATACGCTTCACTCATGCGCATGGCAAACAAGACACACAAATACATCAAACTTCGCACTGACGATACCATCGTGCTTTCATCATCAGTTATTCCTGGAAACGAACGCTCTGTACAGAGACTCAAAGATAACCTCTCTCGACAAGGTGCATTCCTCGTCACCTATCAGTCATCTGATGTGCACGCATCAGGTCACGGATACCGCGAAGAATACCGGTGGATTCACCATCATGTTCGCCCAAAGTTCTTTATCCCGCAGCACGGGTATCACTACAAGCTCCGAAACCACGGTGACTTGATGCGAGAAAGTATCGGCATCGCAAAGGAAAACATCGTCATTCCTGACAACAGCTCTATTATCGAAATCCGTGATGAGGGTGAGAAGATTGTAAAGCTTGATGTCAAAGCGCCCGCAAATACTCGTGTCGTTGAAGGACATACTGTTTCTGATATTCAGACCACAGTACTCAGAGACCGAAAGACGCTCGCAACAGATGGTATCTTCGTTGTTGTTGCAACGCTTGACCAGAAGACAGGACGCCTCCGCAAATCACCTGATATCATCTCTCGAGGGTTCATCTACCTTCGTGAGTCACAGGACTTGCTCCAGCAGACACGTCTCATCATCAAGAAGCATGCTGAGCGCATCGCGCAGCGCGCGTACCCAATTGACGCCGAAGCTATCAAGACTGAAGTTGCAGAAGCTGTTGAGCAATTCTTGTTCCAGCAGACAAACAAGCGACCAATTGTCATTCCTGTTGTCGTCTCGGTCTAGTACATACATAGTCTTAGCGCTGCCTCATGATACACTTGTTTCATGAGGCGTATCGAAGGAATCGGCGAACGTGCTGCTCCCGACATATCAGAAATAAAACAGCTCTCAGAAGAGCTGTTTGCTGTTATTGAGGCTCAGCATTTGAGTGAGCATGATATAACGCGTATCGAGCATGCGTACCACCTCGCTATGCGACTCCACGCGCAACAAGAGGAACGCTCGGATGGTCCATACACACATCACATCTTGCGCGTGACGTTGCGTGTTGCACGCACACCAGGAGCAACGACTGAATGTATTGTCGCAGCACTGCTCCATGACGCGTATGAAGACCAGCGGGATGCCTTGAGCCTACTCATGCGAATGAAAGATGGAGAACGCCTTGAAACTGGAAGAATCAAACGTTTTAAAGAACTGTTCGGCGATGAAGTATACGATGTAGTTACATTACTCACGAAGAAACCTCCTCGATTGGGGCATAAGAAACCAGAATATCGTGATTTTATCTTGAGTCTTGTCACTGACGAGCGCGCACTCTTAGTTAAAGTCTCTGACTTTCTTGATAATGCACTTGGTATCCTCGACAAACCAGACGATATGCGCGTGCGCCTTGCTCGAAAGTGGGCGCCCGTAGTCCCATTGCTGACTATGGCTCTCAGAAGCCTCAAGCATGAGCATGGAATCATCGCGCCGCTCGTACGCACATCACTTATCATAGAACTCGAGGAGGCAGACAGACGACTACAGCGCGCACTGAAAAAGACTACGAGATGATTTTTTTCGTTTCCTCAATAATTGAATCAGTATCTAACTTATAGTATTTCCAGAGCTCTGCCATAGTACCTGACTGACCGAAGTCATCGTGCACACCGATAAACGCCTGTCGTGTCGGGTGATTGCGTGCGAGTACTTCTGCGACTGCTCCCCCAAGACCACCCGCTATCTGATGCTCTTCAATAGTAACAACTGCTCCGCACTCTTTAGCAGCAGCAATAACTGCAGCCTCATCAAGTGGCTTGATGGTATGAATATTTAAAACAATAGAACCGATGCCCTGCTCTTCAAGCTTTTTTGCAGCGAGTAGTGTGTTGTGCACTAGTGTACCTGTCGCAAATAGTGCAACTTTTGGAGATGCTGAGCGCCAGAGCTCTTGCGCCTTCCCTATTTCAAATGGAGTCTCAGGTGTAGTGATGATTGCCGTCTTCTCACGAGCGAGCCGCAGATACGCTGGAAGTTTGTCATCTTTTGCAATTGCAAGTGTCGCAAGTCGTGCTTGGTGAGCGTCACAAGGATAGACCACAGTCATGCGTGGGATGATGCGCATGAGTGCAATATCTTCAATCGCCTGATGTGTTCCTCCATCGGGACCGACTGATATGCCCGCATGAGAGCCGATGATTTTAACTGGCATACCATTGTATGCCGCAGTGGTGCGAATCTGCTCCCAGTTTCTCCCGGGACTAAACATGGCGTACGAAGAAATGAAAGAAATCTTACCCATCGCTGCCATACCGGATGCAACCGCTGCAAGGTTTTGTTCTGCAACACCGATTTCGACAAAGCGTGTCGGGAATGCGTCACGAAACTTGTGCATCTGGGTACTTTCGGTCAAATCAGCACAGAGTCCGACGATACGCTCATCAGCTTTTGCTGCCTCAAGCAAACCATCACCGAAACCAATACGCGTTGCGGCAGCATCTGGCTTGTCGGAAAATATTTTTTCATTGAGGCGCAAAGAGGTGTTTAGCATACTGTATGATTACGTATTAAAAAAGTTTACCACCGAGCGGGACATTTCGTTCGATGGTAGCAAGGACAACATTCCCTTCAGCGTCAGGGAACCCCAGCGTTAACACTTCAGACATAAAATGCCCTATTTGTTTCGGAGGAAAATTTACAACAGCCATGACTCGCATACCAACCAAAGACTCTTTTGCATACAGTTTGGTGATTTGGGCAGAACTTTTTTTGATTCCAATGGTTGGGCCAAAATCTATCGTCAGTTGATATGCTGGTTTCCGTGCCTCAGGAAAATCATCTGCTGCAACTATTGTTCCAGCACGAATATCTACTTTTGAAAAATCTTCGTAACTAATCATGATGCGTTGCTTCAACTTGACCTCCCAGCGAGCGCAACGCACGGAGTGCCATGTCTGCCTGCTCTTTGTTAGGTGGCATGCCATGCCAGTGATAGTCTCGCTCAAACTGTGGCACACCTTTACCCGCAATGGTGTGCGCGATGATGACCGATGGCTGAGTAATAGTCGACTGCGCTCTGCCAATTGCGTCATGCATCTCACGGAATGAATGCCCATCAGCATCTTGCACATGCCATCCAAATGACTCCCATTTTTCACGCAATGGCTCAAGCGGCATAATGTCATGTACATACCCATCAATCTGAATACCGTTCCTATCGATGATGACAATGAGGTTATGCAGTCGCTCCTTTCCGGCAAGCATCGCAGCTTCCCAAATTACACCGCAGTTTAACTCCCCGTCACCAGTCAGGCAGTATATGAACTTTTCACTCAGATGTCCTTTGTCTACCCTATCTGCAAGCGCCATTCCGACTGACTGTGAGAGACCTGAGCCGAGTGGTCCAGAACTCGCTTCTATCCCAGGAAGCCACTCTCGGTGTGGATGTCCTTGGAGGCGCGAGCCAAATTTTCTGAGTGTTGCGAGTTCTTCGACTGGGAAATACCCAGCGCGGGCCATGGATGCATACTGCACAGGACAAATGTGACCATTTGAAAGCACAAGCATGTCGCGGTCTTTCCACGTTGGATTTTTCGGGTCATGCTTCATGACGTGGAAATACAAGAGCGTGAAAATATCAGCCATATCAAGTGGCCCTGCAGTATGCCCTGACCCAGCTGCAAGGAGCATCTGTATAATATCCTCACGGATAGTGGTTGCCATTTTTGTAAGAAACTGTTCTTTCTCTTGGGTGAGTAGCTCCATAGAAACAGTATACCGTATATTCAAATGCACTAGACGTGCACATGAGGACAGCTCAAGAGTTTCAACCCAGTGACCTCGTCAAATGTTCGCTCAATACTCGTATCGTATGCGGTCAGCTGCACCTCAAGGGTAACTGCGACTGTTGCCGCTTTCAGGTGTCCACCATATGTGGTATTTTCATCGTCAGAAATTGTCGTGTGAATATGCAAAAATGGTGCCCCGTCAACAAGCGCCACGTTGCCGACCATTGTCACAACCTCATGAGGAGCTGCATACTCCTTCCAAAAGTATGATTTCTCTTCAAGTGAGTAGTACCCGAGCTCAATGGACTCAATAGCACCAAGTGCTGTAAACCACGCAGTACTGATACTCTGAGATGCACAAAAAGCAGCGATGGTCTCATGCACCGCTTCACCCCGATACAATCGGAGTATATATGCGCCTGTTTCTCGTACGGGAGCGTATTCCATACTATCGCATTACTTTTTCAACGCTCTTGCAGAGTGCCGCATATGCCTCAGGAGGGTATGGTTGTTTACTGACTGCAGAGCCAACAACAGTGCGTGTCGCCCCCGCATGCAGCACCACCGGAATACTTTGCGCGTTCATGCTTCCATCGACACTAATTTCTAGGTGTGGAAATCGTGTACGAACTTCTTTGATGCGGGCAATCGCACGAGTGTCGAATGGTCTCCCCTGCATCCCAATGGGGTCTATGCTCATGATTTGAATTGAGACAATGCGAGGATCACTCGCTACATATGCAAGGAGTGGCTCTATATCTGTTGGAACTAGTATGGAAAGTCCTACAACTGCACCTCGTGACTCCCATGAGTCGACAACACCGCGCACTTCCTCTGCTGAGTGAAAGCTCTCCCACTGCGCGATGATGCGCTGTGCTCCTGCGCGGATGAAATCACACCCTATGTTGTGTGGATCAGCGACCATGAGGTGTACCTCGGTGTCTATCGTTTTCAAGTCTAGCTGCTGGAAAAAGTTTGGAGCGATTGTTTGCGCTGCGATGTACGGCACCGTGAGCGAAGAGACAAATGCACCGTCACATACATCAACATGGAGATGCTTTGCAAAGTGAAGATAGAGTTCAAACTGCAAGAAAAAAGCTTCCTCAGAAACTTCAAGAAGCGCTGGCGTGATATGTTCAGCGAACTGATTCGATGGCGTTGATTCGTCGCTCATGGCGGGATTCATTAGAGAACGGCTCACGGAGCCATTCAAGAGTAACTTTCTTCGCTGTCTCAACATCAAGGAAGCGTGCACCAAGTGAGAGGCAGTTTGCATTGTTATGAGCACGCGTGGACTGAATCATGGAGAGTGACTTCCCTGACATGTCCACCTGTTCACCTTGTGGTGCACCGTAGTAGACTGCACAGCGCACATGGGGGAAACGATTTGCAACCATTGCCTCCCCTTGCCCTGACGCACCGAGCACTATAGCCTTACTATCCATTCCTGCGGCAGCATCTGCACTCAGTTTTGAAGCACCTGCGGCGATGAGTGGTGGATAATCATCTGCTGCATCATAGACGAGCGGACCGCAGTCCTCCACTTCAAATGATTCAGCTCTCAGAAAATCAACTAATATTTTTTTAAGTTCAAACCCTGCGTGATCAGACGCGAGATATACTTTCATACCGAGCAGTATAGCAAATACTAGAGTGTCTTGCTTGCTGCAATGACGTGGCGCACGAGTGAGTTCGTGTAGCCCATTTCGTTGTCATACCAGGCTAGAACCTTCACGAGGTTACCAATGACGCGGGTCATGGTGAGGTCTGCAATTGAGGCATGCGGGTCACCGACAATGTCTGTTGAGGTAAGAAGCTCATCTGTCGCGGTGAAAATTCCTTCCCAGCGTGGGTCTTTTGCAGCAGTACGAAGGATATTGTTGACCTCTTCAGCTGTCGTCTCACGTTTTGCAATAAATGTAATATCTGCCATAGAACCAGCAGGTACCGGAACGCGAATCGCAATACCATCAAACTTGCCAGTGATTTGCTTGTGTACTTCTGCGGTTGCTTTTGCAGCACCAGTCGAGGACGGTACAAGGTTTATTGCTGCAGCACGTCCACGGCGCATGTCTGACTTACCGCCAGGGCCATCAACTATCATCTGTGTCGCGGTGTATGCATGAGTTGTGTTGAGCAGTGCCTTATCAATACCGAGTGCTGCATCGAGAATGGCAACGAGTGGGCTTGTACAGTTTGTTGTGCATGATGCGTTCGATGTAACGAGTGTCTTTGGGAAATCTCCTTCGTTTACCCCCATCAAGATAGTAGTACCGTCACTTGCATCACCTTTTGCAGGTGCTGAAATAACGACACGCCTTGCACCACCCTGGAGGTGCGCCTTTGCCTTTGCATACTCCGTAAAAAAACCTGTCGATTCAACGACAACATCTACGCCGAGTGCTCCCCACTTGATTTGTGCTGGATCTTTTTCTTTTGAGACAGCGATGCGCTTCCCATCGACTATGAGCGTCCCTTCTTCGAACTGTACTGGAAATGGTGCACGTCCATACACTGAGTCATACTTTAAAAGATATGCGAGGTTCTCAACATCACCCAAATCATTGACCGCAACAACTTCAACACCACTATAGTGACGTGATGCATGGAGAAATGCTCTTCCGATGCGACCGAAACCGTTTATACCTACTCGTACCATATCTTTGTTTTTATTTTATAAAGCAAGTGACGCAAGACCTGACTGATACAACCGTGTGACTGCGTCAAAGGCACCGGTTATAACAGCAGCTCCCGCTTGTGCCTGCCTGAGGGTGTGTATACCGAACTCAGGGTCAGCTACTACAACTGCAGAACCCACCAACAACAACGCAAGTGCGAGTGCTCGCACCCGCTTTACATACTCAGACACCGTAAAATACGGATGCTGAGGTATGTCGTTGTCAGCGACGTCTTCAGGTGTAAATGTCATCAGGAAAGTATACCGTGTATACGCCATTTCGACTGTATCTGATGTGGATAGAAACTACTTACTATAGTAAGCAATAGTTGCTTCGGTGAGACCGAGGATGTCTCCTACTACATAGGCTGCACGCGCTGTCTGCGGCTGCGCAAACAGGAGTGTTGCCGCGATGTAGATACTCATGATACTTGCGAGCACTGTTATGCCTTTTGCAAGGGAACGAATGAAGCTGCGAGTCTGTTTTCGCTGTGGCTTCGGTCGTACTATTTCTGTATTGGTTTCCGTCGCTACTGCACGTGTCTTGATTGGCTCGGCAACCGTAATAGCTGCTGGCCGTTTCGGGGCACTGACTGCAAATGGTGATGGAGTACTTTTCCGTGGGCGTTCAGCGACCACAGTCTTAAGGCGTGAGCCCGTTTGCATACGCTCTTCCACTACTGGCGCCGCTTGGTGGTGTTTACTTGAAAGTACTGGGAACAACGGCGTTTCATCTTTACTGTAGATACTGACTCGGTGCACGACGACTGGCTCTTCTTTCTTTACTCGAGTTCGTGCTTGTGCCTGCGCTTGTTCTTCGTACCACTTTGCTTGCTGAGCATGAATTGCCCTGCGGTGCGCAAACAGCGACTCGATGTCTATATACAACCGCTCACCAAGAAACTTGGTATGCACAACCCCATCTGTAGTAAGATTTTGAATATACTCTTGTGTGTACCCTGACAGTCTGGCAGCTCGATTCAAAGAAACATATTTTGCTCCATCAGTCACGATAGACTCTTCTTGTTCAGCGGCGCGCTCTTCTTTCTTTTGTGCTCGCTTCTGTGCTCGCTTTTCTGAATGCGCCTCAAGAGAAGAAACTTTGAGTAATTGCACACCATCTTTTTCGTGTGCATCAATGACACGAGCCTTTATAAGACGTTCAAGATGATGGCGAGAGAAACCAGTGAGTTGTATTGCGCGTTCTATAGTGACTTCTCTCTCTTCAACCATTAAGACATAGTACAATAAAAGACGAGGGTAAGACACCTTTTACCTGTGTATAAGGCTTTTTTTTAGTATTGTAAGGCCTGTATGTCCTTAGTTCTGTCTGAGTAGCGCTCTATACGACAGTCAAAGGCGGTAGAGTGTCCATTTCTTGGACTGTGATGTTCTATAGATTACTGCGCGTCAACAACCTCTTTCACTAGTTTCTGTAAGAGTTGAGGATTCCCTGCTCCCTTAAGCGCCTTCATCGCCTGCCCGACAAAGAATTGCATCAGCTGTGTTTTACCCGCCTTTATATCCGCAACAACTGCAGGGTTTGCGGCAACGATTTCCTGCACGACTTTCTTGAGAGCACCTTCATCTGACACTTGTACAAGCCCTTTCTCTTTTGCGATTGTTTCTGGGTCACCACCGTGTACTGCAAGTATCGGGAGAATATCTTTTGCACCACGAGAAGAGATAGTGTTGTTTACAATGAGCATGATGAGTTTTGCAAATGTATCAGGTGCGATAGTCACCTCACCGAGCGCTGCAAGGTCAGTCACTATGTAGTTACTTGCAAGCTTGGCGTGCGCCTCACCTACGAGCTTGAGGGTCGCTTCGAAGAGTGCGCGCTTGTTTTCATCAAGTAGGTACACTTCTGTATCTGTCGTCGAGATACCATATGAGGCATATCGTGCACGGATAGCGTCTGGAAGCTCTGGAAGTGTTTCGTGAATAGCTTTTGAGTTGAGCTCTGGGTCTTCACTTAGTTTAAACTTTCTGAGATCTGGATCGGGGAAATAGCGATAGTCAGCTGAGCCTTCCTTTTTTCGCTGGCTAAACGTAATCTGTTTGTTCTCATCCCATCCTCGTGTCTCTTGCACAAGCGTACCCCCTTTTTCAAGTACTTCTATATGGCGCTTCATTTCAAATTCAATCGCACGTTGTGCTGAGTTAAATGAGTTTAGGTTCTTCACTTCTACTTTTGTACCAAGCTTGTGCGGGTCTTTACTCACAGAAATGTTTGCCTCGACACGCATCTCTCCTTTCTCCATGTTTGCATGAGAGACACCGAGCACTCGCAAGAGCATTTGTAGTTCCTTGGCAAATTGCGCTGCTTGTTCACCACTGTGTATGACTGGCTCAGTCACGAGCTCCATGAGTGGGACACCTGCACGGTTGTAGTCGATGAGTGTTTTCTGAGTCTTCGGGTCGTGCTGAGAACGCGCAGTATCTTCCTCGAGATGGATGCGGGTAATGGCGACACCACCAAGCACTCCTCCTTTTACAAAAGGATACTCATACTGACTGAGCTGGTAGCCCTTTGGAAGGTCTGGATAGAAATAGCTCTTACGGTCAAACTCACTGTAGTCTGCAAGTTCAGCCCCAATAGCAGCACCGACACGCAGTACTGAGCGGATAGCTGCCCTGTTTGGAACTGGGAGTGTACCGGGGTGCGCCATACATACCGGGCAGATATTTGCGTTCGGACGCTTCTCATCTGCGTTGTTTGCGCACCCGCAAAACATCTTTGTATTAGTCTTTAATTCAACATGGACTTCCATGCCTACGGTCAAGATATAGTCTGACATGGGCAGAGTATACCGCATACTGTATGCGTTTTACAGTACCGGCAGAAAGATGTTTTTAGCGCAAAATGCTACTGCTGCGAGAAAACGAGTGTTCGCCCAATGACACTCTTTCCATCTATCCAGTCTGAGTCACGTTCGGTACAAACAAGCTCATCAAACATATTGAGCTCAGTGCAATAATCCCACCCCGCATGCAAGTCAGGGTTTTCTGTTGCAAGCACCTTTCCTTGTGCGCGGGCATATTCTGTCGGGTAAAAACAAGGACCATCAGCATGCTCTTCGCACTCCTGTTTCTCATAGTCGTACTGTGCTTCAGTCATAAGGAGTACTGTGTCGACAAGGACACCACCATGGCGCTGTTCCACCTCGGTAAACGAAGCGAGTTTGGTTGTGTCGTTTACAGGCATATATACATCTACTACAAATCCTCGTTCGGTATATGACTCAACAAAGAAAAATTTACTCCAGAGTGGCGACACTGAGAACGAGAACTGCTCTCGATTGTTCACATAACTTGCGTGCGCTCGTGTTTCAGGAAGATGGAGTACCGGAGAAGTGTCTTGTGAGGCGATTGATGAACCAATAAAATATCCTGCAGATGTGCTCAGAACACACACAACAGCAGCTGTAATAAGATGCTTCATGCGACAAGTGTAGCATGCACTACGCAGCCTGCGAGAGGAGTTTCACCAGCGAATCACTCAAGTGCTTCACTGCGTCATCATCAAGGACCGAGACGACAAATACTGGCTTTTTCCATTTCTTTGCAATTTTCTCTTGTTTCTTCACGACATCTGCGTCAACCATGTCTGTCTTCGTGAGAATGATAACTTCCTGCTTTTCAAGCAGTGACGGATTGAATGCCTCAAGCTCTTTGAGGATAACTGAGCGAGTTTCTGCAATATCTTCATTCTCAAGTGAGATACAGTGCAGTAAAAGTTTCGTGCGTTCAATATGCTTCAAAAACTTGTCCCCCAAACCCTTCCCTTCAGATGCTCCTTCGATGAGCCCTGGAATATCTGCAAGTACAAATCCATAGAGCGCGCCCAAGTTTGGCTCAAGTGTTGTGAATTGGTAGTTGCCTATTTTTGCTTTCGCATTTGTAAGGGCATTCAAGAGTGATGACTTCCCTGCGTTTGGAAGTCCGATGAGACCGGCGTCTGCAATGAGCCGCAACTCGACATACAGTCGTGATGATTCACCGTCCCTGCCTGGCGTCGACTGCTCTGGAGAGCGATTTGTAGAACTTTTGAAATTGGTATTGCCGAGACCACCGCGACCACCAGAGAGAATCTTTATGGGCGTCTCATCAAAAATATCGTATGTTTTCTCTGTTGCTACTACTTTCACAAACGAGCCGATAGGAAGCTCAATGATGCAATCTTCGCCGTCATGCCCAGCCTTGTTCCAGCCACCGCCAACCATGCCGTTTTTCGCCTTAAACACTGGGTTGTGCTTGTACTTGAACAGTCGCCCGATATCTCGTACGCCCTTGAGGTATACATCGCCGCCGCGGCCGCCATCACCCCCTCCAGGGCCACCCCAGGGCCGTGCATGCTCACGTATCCAGCCCACGGTGCCATTACCACCGCGTCCTGCTCGTGCTTCTAGTATGATTTCATCAACTAACATGTGTCATTACTAGCACAGAAATCAACTATTACAAAGCTACTAGTCAATGAGTCTCCAGCCTTGAGCGAGGAGTTCTTCTGCTTTTTTGAATTTCATTTCGCGGACTTCTGCGCCGTTGGTGACTTTCACCATATCGTTACGCCCAGGAGTCTTACTCGCATGCACCGCGCCGCGGTCAGCTGATGCAAAGTCTGCACCCTCTTTCACTTCTTTCATCTGTACCGTTTCGACGCGCTGGAACATTTCTGGCTGGAGTTGTCCCAAGAGTGTCGCAACATGCTGCGCATATGAGGCTTCCATGTCTTTGAACATGCGTGTTCCCTCTTTCTTGTACTCGACGAGCGGGTCACGCTGTCCATACGCTCTGAGGTTTACATTTTGTCTCGTGTAGTCCATGAGCTCGAGGTGGTCAACCCAGAGAAGGTCAATCGTCTGAAGCATCACGCGCCGAGCAACTGGGTAGAATGTTTCTGTACCGAGCTTCTCTTTCTTATCTGCTACAACTGCTGGCAATTCTGAGTGGATTTCTGAAAGGCGCATGAGCTCAGCATCTATCGCTTCGTTTCCATGTGAGACAATCGCACTGCGACGTTTATAGACCGCCTGTCGCTGACTGTTCATCACATCGTCGTATGACAACACTTGCTTACGAGAGTCGAAATGGAAACCTTCGATTTTTGTCTGTGCTGACTCAAGTGACTTTGTAATCATGTTGTTCTGAATCGCCTCATCGTCAGGAATACTCAGCATATTCATGACACTCTTCACGCGGTCACCGCCGAAGATGCGCATGAGTGAGTCCTCAACAGAAACGAAGAATTGTGTCTCACCTGGGTCACCTTGTCGCCCTGCACGACCACGGAGCTGGTTGTCGATGCGGCGTGCTTCATGTCGCTCAGTACCAAGCACAAAGAGACCGCCGAGTGATTTTACTTCCTCGTAACTCTCTGGCGTAGATGGGTTACCGCCGAGCTTGATGTCGACTCCACGACCTGCCATGTTTGTCGCAACAGTCACAGCACCGCGCTTACCCGCTTCAGCGATGATGGCTCCTTCACGTTCGTGATTCTTTGCGTTGAGGACTTCATGCGGCACTCCTGCTGAATGCAAATACCCTGAAAGCTCTTCGTTCTTCTCGACTGAGACAGTACCTATCAAGACTGGCTGCCCCTTCTTATGGAGCTCCTGTACCTTACGTGCGATAGCCTTCCACTTTCCTGATTCTGTCTTAAAAATGAGGTCGTTACTATCAATACGCTGTGGTGGAATGTTTGTCGGGATTGCGACAGTATTTAAGCCGTATACCTTGTAAAACTCTTCAGATGAAGTGACTGCAGTACCTGCCATACCTGCGAGCTTCTCATACTGACGGAAATAGTTTTGGAATGTAATCGATGCATAGGTGCGAGACTCTTTCTGTACTGTCACTCCCTCCTTTGCTTCAATCGCTTGGTGCAAACCTTCTGACCAGCGTCGTCCTGGCTGCATACGTCCCGTGAACTCGTCGACAATCACAATCTCGTCATTTTTCACAACGTACTCTTGGTCTTTGTTGAAGAGTGCTTTTGCACGGACTGCAGTCTCAAGGTGGTGTACGTACTTAATGCCCTTATCGGTATAGATGTTATCGACGCCGAGCGCTTGCTCTGCTTTTGAAATACCCTCTGGCGTCATTGACACTGCACGCAATTTTTCATCAACCTTAAAGTCAACATCTTTTTCCATCAAGCGGGCAATATCTGCAAAGGTGCGATAGAGCTTGTCTGAATCATTTGCCGGAGCTGAAATGATGAGCGGTGTGCGCGCTTCATCAATCAAGATAGAATCGATTTCATCCACAATCGCAAAATGGTGTGGGCGCTGACGCACTTCGCGCGCGTCATAGACCAAGTTGTCACGGAGATAATCAAAGCCGAATTCGTTGTTTGTACCATAGGTAATATCTGCTTCGTATGCCTCTTTTCGAGTACATGGTCGGAGGAACTCTTCGGCAACTTTGAAACTCCCCGTTTCATCGCGCTCAGCATCACTCAAACCTTCTTGATCAGGAGTCACGTGCGCAGGGTCATAAATGTAGGAGACATCGTGGTTGACGATACCTGTTGTCATACCGAGCGCCCAGTAGACCTGCCCCATCCACACAGCGTCGCGTCGTGAAAGATAATCGTTCACCGTGACAACATGGACACCTTTTCCAGTCAGTGCGTTCAAGTATGCAGGGAGTGTTGCGACCAATGTCTTTCCTTCTCCGGTGCGCATCTCAGCAATATCACCATTGTGAATCACAGCGCCACCGATAAGCTGCACATCAAAGTGACGTTGATTAAGGGTGCGTCGCGCAGCTTCTCGAGTTAGTGCAAATGCTTCAGGGAGGAGCTGGTCGAGTGTCTCACCACCTTGGTATCTACTCTTGAGTTCGAGTGTCTTTGCGCGAAGTGAGTCATCTGAAAGACCGCGAAATTCAGCCTCATGCGCATTTACAAGCGGCACAATTGCCTGCGCTTTTTTGAGCGCTCCACGGTTCTCATCAATAAGGGCACCAAGTGCCTGCGTAATCCACTTCATAGCGGCCCATTGTACGCTACCAAGCCTCGCTTTACAAAGGAAGTACTACTACGCTTTTAAGGCTGTTTTTTGAGCTGGAGTAGCATGCTCAAGGTTAAGCGGTACCCCTCGCTGCTGTAAAAAGCGCAGATCATCCACGGAAACTTCCGGTGTCACTCCGTACGAGCCATTGAGTACTTCTGCCTCAGGGTAGGCGCGCAAGTGTGCTACAAGATGCGTAGAGTCAACTGTGCCTGTCGCGGTTATACAAGTTCCTACTCTTGTATCAGTTGTGTCTCCAGCAAAGATTCCGGAGAGAGTCATACTGAGTTGCGACTGCTCATCTGTTCGATATATGCGCTTAAGCGCTGCGAGTCCATGTAGGACAACTGGGTACTGCGTACTCGTCGGAAGTATAGGAACATTTCGCGGACCAAGTGCCTGCATGAGCATGTGCGTCGATTCGCTGCGACGCTGTACTTCCAGACTTGCAACGGACATATCTACTTCAAGTGGTATATGTTCACCGTGTTTGAGTAGTTCGCCGACAGAAGCAACGAGCGTTTGTATTTTGGGAACTGCAAACGTCCGCGCTGTCTTGAGAGAGTCCGAGAGTGATAACGTTTCCCCACTGAGTTGCGCCGTTGCTCGCAGCATACATGCAAGTCCTGCCGTTTTTCGAGCATGCTTTCCATTTTTATCTGTAAAGATGCAAAGGTCATGGAGAAAACGTATGCGCTCTTCAGTCGTAAGAGTCGCATCGCTCCATTCACGACGCACCGCATAAATACGTGATGCCGGTTTTTCTATATAATCAGCTGCGCAGTTGTCGGCAATCATCCCTTCTCCGACAAGCGCACCCGGAGTATCTATTGCTGCGAGATAGTAGCCAGAGACTGGTAGTTCCGCAATGCGCTTACATTCCCGAACATCATACCCATCCAACTTCTCTCGTATGCGCTGTGCTCTGCGTTCATGGCCACGGAGTAGGCTCGGGATGGTCCACGGTTGCTGCATGCGATTCCAGAGACGCGAATCATCCCAATTGTTCCCACGTCTGTCATACCCAAGCTCATAGAGTGCTTCTGCGATGGTTGTAGTGAGTTGCAAATATTCACGCGTAAATGCACGCATTGGATTATCAGGCGATTTTGCAATCAAATCATCACACACTTTTAAAATACACACGTCTATCATGTGCTCTTGCACCTGTGGTGCCACCATCACGCGACGCATGTGATATATGCGAATAATGAGCTGCTTTTGGATTGATTCAGCAACATTATATATCTGTCGCCTATCACGACCTTCAAAACGCTCCCATGATGCGCCGGGATGATTGGGAAATGAACGGAGTACTCGTTTCCCTTGGTCGTCCATAGCGGTTATTGAGTCGGTTCTACCCGCGGTGCGTCTACTTGCACTGGCCCTACATTTACGATGATGTCACGTGCAGGACTGTAGATAATTGCTTTGCCAACGGTTTTGTAAATCAGGAGCACATCACCACTTTGTGAGCCGGTAAAAAATGGGTCTTTCTGGATAAGTTCGTCTGGATTCATGATTTGCATCACTTGTGGTGCCTGTTCAGGAAGTAAAATGTGTTTTGCGAGTCCTTTGATGATGGTCTCTGCTTGTGCTGCTTGTTCAGGCGTTGTTGTTTGTTTGAGTTCTGACTCGGTCACAGGTGTTTGTTCAGTTGCAGGCTTTTGTTCAACAACTGTCGTAGAGTCACTCTTCACAAGTACATAGATAAGCGCTGCACACATAAGGGCAACCACTGTACCAATGACAAGCATGCGCGGTGAGAGCCAGCTTTTTGAAACTGGGCGCTCCTGCATCGGTGGGCGTGAAATGTCTCGAGGTCGCGTATCAAGTGGTCGAGGCCGCATCTCAGGGCGTTGCATCATATGAATCGGTACTTCTTCTTGCGTTGTTCGTTGTGGACGCTGCATAGGTCTGTCTGCTCCAGCGCGAGGTGCTACTCGTTCTGTTCGTCGTGGTTTTAATACTGCCATTTTTTGAGTATATCAGAAATATTGACGAGTTACAGTGTGTATATCGTCTCTCACCGTTCTCTACAGAGTGAGGAACACATATCAAGAGCTTATCTATCATCAAACTCGTACTCCTCTTCTTCTTCAAGTAACTTGCGGAGCATCATGTCATCATCTGCATCTGTGTCTGCATCATCTGGTGATTCATCGGAGTCCGATGAAAGTGCATCAGCAACACTCGATGGCTGGACAGGTGGAGGCGTCGAGGCTTCTGTGCGCACAGGAGCAGGCTGCTCTGCATGTTTTTCTGCAGGTTCAGCAAGTGGTGCGACGTTTGCAGTTGCATCTGCAACTACTAGAGGGGTGGGTGCACTTTGCTTTTTTTCAGAATTCAAAGCGCTTTTTTTATCCTCAAGTTCACGCTCTTTCTGAGCAAGTTTTTCAAGCGCTTCTTTCAGCTTATTTCGATGCTCTTCAGCGGTAAGCCCTGTTCCTTGTTTCTGCGGCGCAGCAGGTTGCTGTTGTTTCTGCTGCTGGTTGTTGTTTTGTGATTGATTCTGCTGCTTTTGCTGGTTTCCATCTTTTTGTTTCTTCTGCTGGTTGTTTTGGTTTTGTTGGGTGTTTTGGTTTTGCTGATTCCCCTGCTGTTGCGCATTCTTCTGCTGCCCGCCTTGTTGCTGCACGCCGTTTACCTTATCTGCATGCAGGCGAATAATCTCTTCGACTTCTGCACGAGTCACACTGTACTTTGTGCGGGATTGGTCGATTGCATCCATCGCATAGCTCACTTCTGGCTCATTGATAGGAGGTAATGTTTGTGCTGAAAATGGTTTTGAACCAACGCCATCTATCATGAGTGAAAGGTATATTTGCGCAAATCCAAGCCCCACGAGATCTTGCGCGGTAAAGACTGGGTTAAACACTTTCTCAAGCACCTCTGAATCAAATGGACCGACACGAAACGCGATAGTAGTGCCCACGTTACCGAACACTGCTGCGCGTACCTCTTCTGGTACTTGCTCTATGTACTGATGCGCGATAGTGAGACAGAGTTTGTACTTTCGAGCTTCTGAGAGAATGTTTTCAAATGATGAGTTGACGACGGACTGAAACTCGTCCACGTACAGGTAAAACGGAGGAAGGCTCGCAATACGAGCACCCTCTTCCGCACGTGACATAGCAGCAAGGTAGAGTTTCACCACTATCATACTGCCGAGCATATCTGCGTTGTTTTCCCCAATGCGCCCCTTTGAGAGGTTCACGATGAAAATCTTGCGCGAATCCATAAGCTCACGCATGTCAAATGATGACTTCGGCTGCGATACGATATTTCTGATGAGTGGGTTCGAAACAAACTGTCCGATTTTGTTCAAGATTCCTGGAATTGCTTCTTGCTTGTATTTCTCTGTATAGCTTGTGAATTCTTCTTTCCAGTAGCGCTTTACCAATGGGTCGCTGATTTTCTCAAGTACACGGTTGCGAAACTTTTGGTTCAAGAGCATCGGGCTCACATCACCGAGCGTGGTATCTGGATACTCGAGGAGTGCAAGAAGTACGTTTTGCAAAATGTATTCCATTCGCGCTGACCATGACTCTTCTCCCCAGATGCGATGAAACGCTGACATGAGACCGGAAGCTACCAAGTGCCGACGGTCATAGCCTACATCTTCCATGACGTTGAAACCTATCGGGTGATTCGTATCAAACGGTGCAAAGTAAATAACATCCTTCACACGGTCCTGCGGAACATAGTTGAGCAATTTCTCAGCAGTTGAGCCGTGTGGGTCGATGAAACACATCCCTTCTCCTCGCTGGATATCTTGAATTGCGAGGTTTTCAAGAAGCGTCGATTTACCCATACCCGTCTTTCCAATCACATACATGTGCTTTGCGCGGTCTATAGCGCGTATACCAAATGCCTTGCGTTGGTTACGCACGTCAGTCATCGCAAAATGCGATACACGTGATGGATCATACGCGTACGTCATGTACCTAGTATACAGCTCTCAGAGAGGTGTGGACAGCCGTACATACACACAGTCTGAAAGCTCCTGAGGTCGGACCTTATGATTTTTTGTCTTCTGCACTTTGTGCGATGCGGAGCTCCTGATGACTTCCCCGAGGTATACCGAAGAATGCAAGATGCGAATTGCGAAATGCTTTGATGTCAGTCACCTCACTTCCTTGAAGCTCTGTAGGGACATGCTCCAGATATTTCTTTTCATCGGAGCGAGACTCAAACTCAATCTCGACAAGCACAAGTCCGCTGAGGTCGCCCTCAAATACATCTATATGGTACCGCACCTCATGCTCAAGCCCTTTCACAGCCATGATAACCTCATACCGCATCTTAACTGCTTTTGGAACAGTGGGGGTGCGGAGTAGTTCTGGAAACTCACCGAGGAGTGAGTCACGTTCTCGACGACTCATAATGAGTTCTGCTTCGCCGTTTACGCCCGTCCCCTTTCGTTTCTTTTTTTTCTCAAGAGAAAACGCTCTGAGTGCGCCTGTTTCAGGGTGTGTCACACGCCTGATACGTCCTTCAAGCACTTTTGATTTCCCTTTTTTTGTAATAACGGGAACCTCAACATAAATCTGCTCGATGCGCACCGGTTGTACCTTATTCATCGACTCGCGTAAAAAAGAAGGAATGACAGGTGGATGAAACTTCAATTCATACTCTTTTTTCTTCTCGACTGAATCGAAGTGTATCGGGTCCTGCAAACGCACTTGGTGGCGAATGCGTAGACGGTCGCGCGTTGTGAGTGATTCATTACTCATATTCACATGTATATGCATCAATACTACTGCACATTTCGTGGAGGAAGCTCTGCCTTAAACATTTCCGTAATGTGCATGACAGGTTCGCGGAGATATTCTTTTGTCTTTCCCTCTGGTAGTGACTCGAAACGTTCTTTGAGGGCCTGTTCAATCAGCTTCCATGCGTTTACATACGCTGCAGCAACTTGCCATCGCTGCATATCACCTGTTTCACTTTCAGCATCGAGCGCTTTCAGCTCAGCACCGAGTGTACGCGCGAGCGTGTTGAGTGTCGGTGTATAGAGCGCAGTGATGATGAAATGCGTAGCGCGCTCTTGTGGAGTTCCCGCAAGATGGTCAGTCGTTGGCAGCCACTCCAAAAAATGCTTTCTGATTGCTTCTTCATCTTTTTTGAAAAAGTCGTATGTGCGTGCGTGGTCAGCTGGGTCACGATGCTGATGCAGACGCAAAATCACCGCCATGAGTGCAGCGCGTGCTCGTGTAATATCAGGAACAACTGATTCGATAGAGTCTGGTATTGGTGTATCTTCTGTCATATATTTTGGTGTTACTCTTTCTTGAGCGCTTCCAACGTATACCGGTTTGATGGACTCCAAATCATCCATGAGGTGAGCCCTGCGTCGTAGGTCGCCTGGAATTGGTCACGTACCTCTTTCGGACCGTAGTCTCCACCGTAGTCGAAGTCCTGTATCCAAGTGCGTAACTTTGTAGCTGGGTAACTTTCCTTTTTGTAAATCCCTTTGCGTCCCTCCACAGGTGTATGCATAAACCCTGAAACAGTAGTGAGCTCACTCTTTGTTCGAGCGACGGCCCTATCCATTGAAAACTTAATAACGCCATACACATGCTTGTTTGGGTTGTCGTATCCATTGAATCCTTTTGGATAATGAGAAGGATAGACCATTGGCGCGACGGCATCGAAGTACGGAATGGTGCGCTCAAGTACCTGCCCGATAGTGAGGTCATCAGTGTTTGTCGCAGTCATACCGAAGATATCAGCTGAGAGCATCGGAGAGCTGCCAAACTGCTCTTTTGTTTTCTCACGGACATTTTTTGTGAGGTACTGGAAGAAATGCTCGAGATGCTCTGCGCGGCTCCCCTTTTCAGGACCATCGATACTCATCGAGTACTTTGCATCTTTCATGTTTCCATCAGACGGGAAACGAACATAGTCATAATTCAATTCATCAAAGCCTATCGCGTATGAATCAAGTGATATCTGCACAACAATATCCCAGTATGGTTTTGCACCAACATCGAAGAACGCAAGTCCTTTTCCATCGCGCCAGATGCCGTCTGCGCGAGTGCGACTCTTTACAGCCCATTCAGGGTGGACCTCTGTGAGATATGGATCTTGAAACACGGTGATGCGACCTATCACATAGATACCCGCATCGTGCATTGCTTTGACGAGCTCTTTCATGTCTGGCACTTTACATCCTTTTCCACCCTGTTTGAGCGATGGAGTGATAGGTGTAAACGCAATGGTGCCAGTGTAATCCTTGATATCAATGATGATGCTGTTTACTTCTGTAGTCTTCGCTATATCAATCAGCTTTTGTCTGAGTCGAGGGACACTTGCATAGCACTGCGACATGTAAATCGCTTTTACTCCAGTTGCAGGCATAGTTACGCGTGCGACTGTATCCTTCGGTTTCTCCGGCTCTTTCTGAGGTGTCGCAGTCCCGCTTGTGTAAATGATTGGGCGCAGCTGCATGTCAGGCAAAAAAGAAAACGCCGCAGCTCCTGACGCTACGATACACCCTGCTACAACGGCTGCTATTTTAACCGTTGTTCTCATGGTGATTCTGTGATGTTTCTGCAAGTTTGATTGGTTGTGTGTCGACGAAAGTGTCCCCCGCACCAGATGAAGTGCTCTCTCCGCTTCGCATAGAACGAATAGTGAGGATAACTATAAGAACAGCAAGTGCTGAAGTCATGTTTCTCTGCCACAT
>CAYNND010000013.1:0-16569 GCA_964398775.1 uncultured Candidatus Saccharibacteria bacterium
TCTCGGTGATACGGGTGGCCTGCTGAAATGGTGAGTGAGCGGTACAATGTTTCAACAAAAACAAGGAGCGCGATTTCATGCGGCAATGTCAGCCGCGAAAGTGTCATGGTCGAGTGGGGTAGGGCGCGCACTGCCGTTGTATGCCCATCTGCGCCACCGATACAAAAGACGAGGTCGCTCCCGTGTTGTGTATAGGTATCGAGCTTGCGAGAAAAGTTGATGCTGGTGTATTCCGTGCCTTTTTCATCGAGCAATATGAGTTGAGCTCGTTTTGTATATTTTTCAATATCCTGGGCGTCTGCAGACTCTTTCAAGTGTACCAGCGTCACATCTGCAAAGCGCCCCATACGCTTCATGTACTCATCGATACCTTCTTGGATAAATAATGCGCGCGGTTTGCCGATAGTGAGTATGGTGATGCGCATGAAAGTAGTATACTCATTACATGCAGGTAACCAAATACGGACATTGCTGTCTTCTTATTGAAATACAAGGTATCCGCTTCCTCACTGACCCTGGCACATTTTCAGTTATTCCTGAGACGTGCCCAGTCGTTGATTATGTTGTCATTACACATGAGCATGCAGACCATATCCATATGGCATCTCTCAAGTTGCTCAGAGAGTGGCACCCACAACTTGAAGTGATTACAAATACCGCTGTCGGAGAGCTGCTTAAAAAAGAAAATATTCCATACACCATCCATGAATCGGGGCAAACCTCACTCTATGGGGGAGTATCAGTGACTGGGTACGGTGAGTTGCACGCCATTGTCCATGCAGACGTGCCGCAAGTGCAAAACACTGGGTATCTATTTAACGAGTCACTTTTTTATCCAGGTGATGCATTCACACACCCACATGTACCCGTCGATGTGCTCGCGCTTCCAACCGCAGGGCCGTGGATGAAGCTCAGTGAAGCACTTGCATATGCCTCTGAAGTGAAGCCAGTCACAGTCATACCGGTACATGACGGCATATATGCACGTCCGGACATGATGAATCCACTTATCGAGCGCGTTCTTAGTGCGGCAGGTATACGCTTTGTACAATTACCACAAGGAGAGACTATAACGCTTTAGAATATGAAACAGTGCACATTTATATCAGGCAATCTCGATAAGGTACGATACCTCGAAACGTACTGTGGTTTTAAAGTAGCACACATGAATATTGACCTTGATGAGGTCCAATCGCTCGACCTATTGTATGTTACGCAGAAAAAGGCGGAGGCTGCGTATGCGGTAGTGCAGAGTCCTGTACTTGTAGAGGATGTTGCGTTTGAGTGTGATGGGTGGAATGGGCTGCCGGGCACATTTATAAAATTTTTTATGAAAGGCATGGGGATTGCACCCTTTTGTGCCGCGTTGCCAGTAGATGTACGGGGTGTCACTGCGCGGTGCGTATATGACTATTTCGATGGCACCACACATACGCACTTTGAGGGCAGTTTGCGGGGGAATGTTCCGCGTGTACCTCGCGGCGGTGATGGCTATGGATGGGACAGTATGTTTATCCCAGAAGGAAGTGAGGTCACGCGGGCAGAAATGTCTGC
This sequence comes from uncultured Candidatus Saccharibacteria bacterium, assembly GCA_964398775.1. Classification (GTDB taxonomy): domain Bacteria; phylum Patescibacteriota; class Minisyncoccia; order Phycocordibacterales; family UBA2100; genus CAYNND01. Next base: position 1,555 of record CAYNND010000013.1, read on the forward strand.
AGAAGAAAACATGAGAACCTATCTCATTATAAAACCACTCGCAGCGGTCAAGCAGTTTTTGTCCGAGGAATAAGTCGTTTGTTTATAAACGCTGCGCACTGAGTCCATAGTGGCGCAAGCAGGAGACTGACCGCAATGATGGTGATGATGAGTTGATGCTGCTCTGCCGTTATGAGTGAGCTCGCTGCTGCTGTTGAGCCGATGACAAACCCGAACTCTCCGATGTGTGCGAGTGTCGTTGAAAGTGTCAGCGCCTCACTGCGTGTTTCTCCAAGCCAGAGGAGCGGGAAGAATGTGCCGCCTATTTTAAGTATGGTCACCGCAAGGATCAGGGATGCAATTTCTGAAAGGTGTGTGACTACAAATTGTACATCAAAGAGCAATCCCAAAGATATGAAGAAAATCATGACGAGTACATCATGAATAGGCGCTACTTGCGTGCGATATGTTGCGCCCACTGTGCCGACGTTCCCAATGATGAGGCCGATTACAAAAGCACCAAATGCTGCTGAGAGTCCGATACCGGCTGAGAGCGCTGCGGCTGCAAAGCAAAGTGCCAAGCCGGATATTGCAGAGTTGGTAGCACCAACAAGTAGTGTTTTTTCGATTTGATCAACGATGTGAGGATGACTAACGAGCTCGAAAACCAAAAACATGATGAGCGCGATGACACCAAATGCAGTAAAGAGAGAAAACGCATCACGGAGTACAAAACCCTCTCCAAACATACCGATAACCAAGAGCATGGGCACAACAAGGATATCCTGTGCGATAAGCATAGCGACGACGCGAACACGGGAGTCTGAGTGTGTGAGATTTGCATCACGGAGCAAGTTAATCGCAATTGCTGTTGAAGAGAGTGTCATGATGCACGACACGACGACTATCAATCCCCATGACCACGCAAACAGGTATGCACACACGGACATAATTGAGGCAGAGAGCAAAAAATTTCCCACCGTTACGATAAGTGCTGGGCGCATGTACTTTTTAAACAGTGATATGTCGAGCTCAAGCCCTATCATGAACATGAGGAGAAGTACTGCGAGTTCAGCAAGTACACGCACCGTCTCACCATCACTGACAAGGCCGAGCATGTGAGGCCCGACGACAATTCCAGCGACCATGTAACCGATAATCTCAGGAGCTTTTATAGCGCGCAGGATAGTACCACTTACAAAAGATATACCGAAGACTGCAGCGAGTGCTCCAACAACAGAGAGGTGTTCCATGCGTAGTGTGTACCATGTGATGCCGATGAGTACAAGAGCACCGCACAGGAAAATCATCGGTTGCTGCTTTCAGGGTGTGTATGTGTTATCTCAAAAGTGCGATCGAATCTAGTTTGATTCTATCCCTTGCTCTGTCTCACGCATAGATGTTTGGTACGCGTAGATTGTGTATGCACCATAGAGTACGACTACAAATGCGAGAAATGCGCACGCTGCTGTTGCGTATCGAATCATATATTAAAGTAGTTAAGTAATGTTTGCTCGACTCGAGTAACGTTGAAGGAGTCGGACTGCATAAGTGCCGCTTCTAGTGTTTTGTCAAAACCAGAAACGATAGCAATTCCAAGCAGGATAAAGAAGATGCCCAAGCCCTTTTTAAAGTAGCCATCCTCGTCAGAGAGTATGCTCAACTTGTCCATAATCCGTTCACCAACAAAGATAATGATGAGGAGTGCTACTGCGAGACCGATAACATACGCAAATATATAGAGAGAGCCGAGTACAACACTTACAGGGAGAACTGTAGCAAGGATTACGAAATACGTTGGTGAGCATGTAGAGAACACAGGGCCAAGTGCGGCTCCAACAAGTATGTCACCCCAGATGGTATGAGAAAACAGGTTGGTACCCACAAGTATATTTGCCTTGCGTGACAGTGCAGCCACGCCAGGAATGTGCGCCCACCATCCAGGGAAGAGTAGTGTGAACCCAAAAAAGGCGAGGATACCTCCTGATGTAAATGTCCATACCGCAGGGTGCACCGAGACACAGGTCGTAGAAACTTTCAGCAAGAGTGTAAATACAAGTATGGAAACGCATAAAGAAAAAACGACAATATACGGAGTCCAGGTACTTCTCCGTGCAGCTGAGCTACCGAGTACAACAGGAATGACCGGCAGTATGCACGGTGCGAGTACTGTAAGGAAGCCAGAGATGAACGATACGAGCAATAACACCATTGCAATAGTGTACAACAAAACGCAGAAGAATGAATGGTGCACTCCACGGCTCCTGCGTAGTATAAAGCCGGGTGGGGTTCAGAGAGGAGATGTGGTATCGTACGCGCATGGAAATTGTCGAAACGTACTTTAAAGAAAAAAATATACCGTACCGACTCTATGAACATCCTCCAGTGTTCACCGTTGCTGATGTGTTCAAGCTTGGACTCGATATGCCTGGTGTTGGTGCGAAAAATCTTTTCTTGAAAAATCTTGCCGGCACTCGCTACTTTCTCTTGGTCTTGCCGAACACGATGAAGGCAGACCTAAAAGCGTTCGCTGCAATTGTCGGCGAGAAGAAAGTCACCTTCGGAAGCCCTGAAGAGTTGATGAAATATCTCAGCATTACTCCCGGCTCTGTGTCGCTATGCTGTCTGTTAAACGACACACAAAAAGTTGTTATGCCCTATGTGCACGAAGCGGTGATGGATGCAGAGATCATGCACTTGCACCCCAACAGAAACACAGCGTCTGTTGAGCTTACAAAAGATGCATTTGCGCAGTTCCTCGCCTCGCTGGAGCGGCCAATTGAGCGCGTCACAGAGGCACAGATGCCACTTACGCCCCGAGTGGATACTGCGTGATTGGTATTGTGCGCACAGTGGTATCATAACTAGATGAAGCATCTTTTTCGCATAGTGCTCGCAACTATTATTACTTTTTCGTTTGCAACACTCTCGCATGCGCAGACGGTCATCCTCGCTCCGATATCGACGAATACGACATGGGCCGCTGCAAACGGTCCATTTTTAGTAGGACTTCCGATTACTGTGCACAGTGGGGCGACGCTCACCATCGAGCCTGGTACCGTCGTAAAGTTTACGGATCAGTCAGCAGGGATTGAGGTGCAGGCAGGAGGAACTCTCAACGCACAGGGCACATCTGTCAGTCCCATCTACTTTACTTCTTTCAGTGATGATATCGGAGGGGACACGAACGGTGATGGTTCAGCAACAACCCCAACAAACAGACAGTGGGGTCGTATCGTCAACTTCGGAGTCCTCAATCTTGCACATACCACCGTCAGATATGGTGGCTACATCGCAGGTGGTCTTTCGTTGCGTCCTGCTTCGATAACTACACTCACGAATGCTGTAGTGCATGACATGGGCTCAGATGGTATTTCACAAACTGGTGGAGCACTCACCGTGACGAGTAGTACCATCAGCAGTAACGGCAAAGGACTCGACCAGAGTGGAGGAAGTGCAACATTTACTTCATCAACATTTGCAAACAACACACAAGGCTTTGAAGTGCAAGGAACAAGTACAGCACTCACTCTGACAAACAACATATTTACGGATAACGGCGCACTTGGTTCTCTCCCAAGCTTTGGTACGTTCACACATACAGGGAACACTGCAACGGGAGGTACGCTCAATGGTTTTCAAATCAGCGGAACTATCACTCAGTCGCGCACACTGACCGAAAGTGACTTGCCGTATATCGTGAGCGGTGTACTCACCGTACAAAGTGGTGGTGAATTGATTCTTAATGCTGGGGCGACACTGAAGTTTCGAGACACCACATCAGGACTCGAGATTCTTGCAGGAGGTACGCTCACGGGGACCGGTACAACTGCAAAACCTGTTACCTTCTCTGCACTCACCGGTACGACTGATAGACTCTGGGGCAGAATCGTCAACAGAGGAATACTCAATCTAAGTCATGCAACCATTAGTTATGGTGGTTTTACTGCAGGAGGGCTTACTACAACTGCAGGGTCTTTCACAACACTTGATCACGTCACTCTTTCTCAGATGGGTTCTGATGGTATTAGTAATGCCGGTGTCTCTACGATTACAAACACGACAATTACAGGAAACAGCAAGGGAATTGAAGTCACTGGGGGCACGTTGAGTATTAATTATAGTGCAATCTACGGTAATAGTTCAGGCTTAGAAAATGGCACTTCAATCCTTGTAGATGCAACATACAACTGGTGGGGTAGTGTAAATGGACCATTACATACAAGTAATCCTTCTGGAACAGGCAATTCTGTCTCGGGGAATGTCGACTTTACGCCCTTCTTCCTATCTCAAAATGAACTTGATGTTGTAAAAACATATAATGTCGCCGTTATTCTCGCAGAGACATACGATGTTAGAAGATATTTTTCATCGCCCCTCACTGCGCAACCATGTAAACTAATCCCACAGCAAACATATCCAAATGGCAATGATGCAATTTATTACAATCATTTCTATCACTGTGTCACTGACTACTATCGAGAAGTTTCTAAGGGAACAGTCAATCTGCGGTTCGACATTTTTGATAATGGAGGAGAGTGGTATAGAACATTGAACTCGCAATATACAGACAGTTTTGCATCACAATCTCCACAAAATCTATCATTTTTCGAACAAGACATAATAAATGTCGCTTCTCCAGATGTTGATTATAGTGCTTATGATATTTTTATTATAAAACACTCCGCCGATACTGAAACTAAAATTGTATCTCAGGTATTGCCACCGTTCAGACAGCCAATACAGGGTAAATATATCGCCATAACCTCTGAGTTTGAAGGGATAGGAGTTGATGCTCATGAACTCGGGCACATACTGGGCTCTAAACTTAATTCAGGAGGTGCATTATTTCCTGATTTGTATTTGATGGGGATGAGCGCAGAAGATACGACATCTATCGTTGGTGACTACACAAATGGAAGGTGGGATTTAATGGCTGAGGGATATAATAATGAATTTCAGGCAAATCCACCGCATCTTTCTTCGTTTACACAAGAATTTCTAGGTCTCCTTGAGTACAATGTATTCAATAGATCTTCTTATCCAACACAATGGGTAACACCACTTTCGCAACTATCATTTGGAGACTTTGTATTTAGATACAATTTAAGTGAATCATCAACTGCAGATTCTAGTAATTATTATATTATCGAAAAAAGAGATAAGACCATTGGTGTCTGGGATAGTTCTGCGCCTATTGCTGGTGCGGGGCAATCAAAAATTGTTTTGTATTACGTGCAGCCGAGTATTTTGGGAAATTCTGGTTGGGCTTTCCCCGCGGTGCCAAAATTGCAACTCAGCTCAATCACAACCCCAGTAGGTGCAGTTTTATCAACAAATCAGGGCGTATATAATGATTGGGACAATCTTGTATCTTTCTCAGTAGTCGGAAATAGAAGTATAAACGGTCTTCAACAAACTCAGGTTAAAGTGAGTGAGCTAACTGAAGACGCAGGTGCTGGACACATGAATGGTTTTGTTTTGCGTGTAAAACCAGATCTTCGAAATGCTTCTCAAAATGAAACCTTCGGGACAATAGGAGGACAAAACACAAGTGAACTATTAGCAGTCACTTTCTTTTACCCAACTTATGTTTATCGATGGGGACTATTTGTCACTTTGCTAATCTTGATAGGATTACTCATCTCTTCGGAGATATTTCTTCTCTTTAAAAGAAATAAGGATAAGTTATACAAAAATAACCACCAGAAAAAAATAAGAATTGCTTTTTTTGCATTTCTAGTTTGGTACATCGCATCACTCTTAGGTGCGCATCACTATTTTGGATGGAAACAATGCACTTCGTACAATCCAGACTGTTTCAGAAATAGCTTTTACGCATCTACTGGTGATGAGAAAAACGCTGACCTCGACCTCCACGCCATCACCCCAGACGGTCGCCATGTCGGTGTAAATTACACTACAGGAGAATACGAGAACCAAATCGCAGGCAGTATTGTCTCAGGAGACAACCAAGGTATACACGAGTGGATATTTGTGCCTGAAGGTGAGACAGTCAGATACTACGTCTCGGCGCAGGATAACCAAGGATTTGTTGAGCAAAACCCAACACTCACAAACAAAACTGACACCTTCGATATCTACTCGCGCACCATTGACCCTGCAACAGGTATTTTCACGTCAGGGGTTTTGACAAATCAAGCAATTGAACCGACTGAACAAAGAACATTTGAACTCTCTGGTACTACTGAAAACCCAACAGTTTCTGCAACTAATGCGCTCACGGTAACTGCAGACAGCCAACGCATTCCGCTCGGTGCTGAGATTCCTGCACTTACCTATACGCTCACTGGTTTTGAGGGAGATGACACAACAACAAGTAGTACCTCAGGTTCAATCGCATGCACAACAACTGCAACAAGTACATCACCGGTGGGTACATACCCAATCGAATGTACGCGTGGAGACTTTGCTTCAGAAACGTACGCAATTGCTACTTATACAAGTGGCACTCTCACGATCGCGCCAACGCTCACTGTCACTGCGCAAAACATAACCATTCCAAAAGGTGCGGAAATTCCGACACTCACCGCAACAATTAGTGGATTTATAAACGGCGACACCCTTGAAAGTTCAACTGTTGGTACTCCGGACTGTACAACGAATGCAACAGCAGAGTCATCAATAGGTACATACCCGATAGTCTGTGCAGTAGGAACACTTACATCAGAGACCTATGCAATCACGACGTATGTAGAAGGTATTCTCACCATACTTCCACCGCTCTCAGTAACTGCACAAGACAAGACAATGACCGAAGGTGGCACGCTCCCAGCTCTTACAGCAACACTTTCAGGATTCATAAATAGCGATACTCAAGAAACAAGCACTACGGGAGCACCAGTCTGTACCACAACCGCAACATCAGCATCAACGCCAGGTGCATACCCGATTACGTGCGAACAGGGGACACTTGAATCAAATTCGTACGCATTCACCACATTTGTCGACGGCACGCTTACGGTAGAGCCTCCAATTGTTATACGACCTCTTACAGTAACCGCAGACAATAAATCAATAGTGCATGGTGCGTCTCTCCCGACATTCACATATGCGCTCTCAGGATTTGTTGGTGGTGATACAGCGTCAAGTAGTACAACTGGTTCTGCATCATGTACCACAACAGCCACAAATAGTTCACCAGTTGGTACATATCCGATTACGTGTACTGAAGGCACACTCGCATCAGCAACATATACATTCTCTGACTTCACTGCAGGTACACTGACGATAACTGACGGTACACCACCTGAACTTCAGACAGTGTTCGATGAATCTTTGAAAGATGTAGTACTCTCTGCTGTTGATAGTGTCGACGAGCAACCGACATTGTCTCACTCGGGAAACCTCATCACGCTCACTGATTCAGCAAACAACACAACAACAATCCACCTGACTAAGTACAAGGAGTCTGCAACAAAGTTGAAATTGACCTATAACAGTATTACTCGAAATGGCGTGACTGTTACGGTACCTCAGACAACAATTATGTATGACTGGGCGCTGTCATTCTCAGGTGCACTTAAGGATATAGACTCAAAGGTGACTGTCGCGGGAGTAGAAAAGTACGTCTTCAATTACAATAAAATTAAGCACCAGACAAAAATCAAAGTTAAGAATGGCAATTCGCACACAACCACGACTCGTAATGGTTTTGTAACTCCAGTTGTGACAACAGATGGCAACGGCGTTGTCGTTGCGTACTAGTACACCACCATCATGTACGACTGGTCACTTACATCCTCTGGTATGCTAAAAGACCTTGACTCTAAGGTGAAGATCCAGGGAGTAGAAAAGTACACATTCCAATACAACAAAGGAAAGCACGAGACGAAGATTAAGGTGAAGACAGGGAACTCGCATACCACAACGACGAGAGAGGGCTTCGTGAGTCCGGTGGTGGTGACGGAGGGAGGTGGGGTTGAGGTTAGTTATTAATTAAATGTAACCCTGTGCTTTACACCCCCCTTGTATTTGATAGTATCTAGTTATGGAACCACAAACACAAAACCAGCCAACTGGCACAACTGCACCACAGCAGTTTGTGAATCTATTAAGTGCAAAGGGAATCGGTATCGTTGTTCTTGTTCTCGCTGTTATATGGGTCATGACAACATATAACTCACTTGTGACTAAAGCTCAGGCGGTGGACACGCAATGGGCACAAGTCGAAACGCAGTACCAGCGACGTCTTGACCTTATACCGAACCTTGTCGGCGCTGTTCAAGGTGCAATGAAGCAAGAGAAAGAAGTCTTTACTGCGCTTGCTGATGCTCGAACACGATACGCTGGCGCTGGAAGTACAGCTGATAAAGTCGCCGCAGCAAACCAAGTGGAATCAGCATTTGCACGGCTCCTTGTGGTGATGGAAAACTATCCACAACTCAAATCAATCGACACCGTGAGTGCGCTCATGGCAGAAAATGCAGGAACAGAAAATCGCATCTCAGTTGAGCGAGGGCGATATAACGAAGTTGTGGGTGTCTACCAGATTGCTACAAAGCGATTCCCTGGAGGACTCGTTGCATCAATCTTTGGCTTTGGACCTCGGGATATGTTTGAAGCAGCAACAGGTGCTGAAAATGCTCCAAAAGTAGATTTTAACTAGTATGTTCAAAAAGACGGCGCTTCTGGTATTGCTCTTGTGTGCACTACCAAGCGCTGTTTTTGCGTATTCATCTCCCGGTAATCCGACAGGATACGTGAATGACTTTGCAAACGTCATTTCAGAAACGACTGAATCCGAACTCGAAACACTTCTCGACACGCATGAAAAAGAAACTTCAAGCGAAGTAACTATTGTGACAGTGCCGACGATAGGCGACGATTACATTGAGCACTATGCTGTTAAGTTGTTTGAAGAGTGGGGAATAGGTACCGCAAAAAATGATAACGGCGTACTTGTCCTGCTTGCAATTGACGATAGAAAAGTTCGCATTGAGGTCGGGTATGGTCTCGAGGGTGCACTGCCAGATAGTATCGCCGATAGTATCATCCGTACGAAGATGGTGCCCGCGCTTAAAAATGCTGACTATGATGCTGCTGCGCGTGATTCTGTTACGGCAATACTGAGCGCCATCAAGGGTGAATACACCGCAGAAGCATCATCTGAAGATACTGGCGACTGGATAGTGCCAGTAATTTTTTTCGGACTTTTTGTTCTTCAATGGGGAGCCGCAGTTCTGGGACGCACGAAAGAATGGTGGCCAGGAGGAGCGCTCGGTTTTGTTGGGAGTAGTGCTGTCGCAGCGTTTGACCCGTTTGGATTTTCACTGATTACGTATGCGCTCATAATCGCGGGGCTAACAGCGTTTGGTGCGTTTTTCGACTATGTTGTTTCAAATACATACCAGCATGATGTTCGACATGACTACGACCATCCGTGGTGGATTGGAGGTGGGCACGGAGGAAGCTTCGGGGGCTCTTCGGGAGGCTTTGGTGGTTTTGGCGGCGGCTCCTCCGGTGGCGGCGGCGCAAGTGGAAGTTGGTAGTTATTTTTTTCGCATCAAGCAGAGTTCATACCGAGTGTTGAATTCATGTCGGTACAGCACTACCGTAGCGCCCTCTTCAGCACAAATACTCTCAAGCTCTGTTCTGCTCATCGCTTTTTTTGGGATAGTGGGTACTAAGTATTCGCGCATTTTTGTAATGAGAATAAAACCTCCTGGCTGCGTGTGGCGGAAGAGTCTTCGGAGCGCGTCAGGCGGGTCTTCAAAAAGCTCAAGGGCTTCAAGGCAGGTGACAAGTGTAAATCGCTCTTTCAGGGCTACTTCGTTAGCGTCTCCGAGCATGTATTGCACAGTCATTTCGCCCTGTGGTGTGCGCTTGCGGGCAATAGCGAGCATGCGGGGAGTGTAATCTATACCGACATGTGTACCAGTCCATCCAGGCTCTGAAAGAAGGAGTCGTATGATTCGCCCTGTACCCGTCGCAACATCTAGATGTGTACCTGTCGCGGGGAGCACGTGCTCACGGAGTATTCGCCGTACAGTTCTGTTGCGTACCCAGGTGAGCGGTTTTGCGCTGTCGTATATCGGTGCATAGAACGTATAAAAACCGCGCACGACACGTTTACCAAAATGTGCACCATCTGTGTATATAATAAAAAAAACTGCAGCAATGAGTGCCCAAACGCAGATGGTCAAAAAAATAGTCATGTTACTGAAGCCACTCAGGCGCTACTCCATCTTGAGGGAGTGGGAGGGAAATCTGCTGTTCGCCGTAGACGTAGGGAGCAACTTGGTATAACCCAAAGTAGATAACTACCGCGTCTCGCTGCGATGAAACTGTAAACAGTTTGAAATTTTCTTCTGTCGGCTCCGTGCCATCGTTAAGGAAGTCAACATCAGGAGTTTCGCCACCTGCTTTTTGAGCAAGTGTCGCACTCAATTGAGTGCGGGCCTCTCCGGAGATTTTTGAGTAGAGCGTCTTCTCGTATCCTGGGAATAGGTCTAGTAGTGAAACAATGCGCTTCTTTCGTACATCATATGTATATGTGTGCATACTACTTGAGCCATGAGCACCACCTGAGTATTGCTCAATATGTACGATGACACTGATAAGGTCTGCATCATGCACCGGAGCTTCAAAGCTTACTGTAAGAGGGAAATCCTCAAATGTTCCTTTGGTTTCTCCGGTCTCAGTTTCAAGCATTGCTTTCTGATTCTCTTCACTTAAAAGAAAGTGTTCCTCTATGGCGCGCTGCACAGTTAGTTGTATCTGTTTATTAAATTCAACTGATGCATGCTCGAATTGTGGATAGGAACCAGTTGCGGTCGCGTACTCAGTGCGTGATTCGACACGAATACTGCGCGGTGCATACGGGTCAAGCTGTTTCTGAGGGAGTGGGTCAAGAGGTCGAAAACCATCGTGCGTCTGATCGATGAGCCAAAAGCCTGCAGAAAAAAGAGTAAGGACTCCAAGGATTGCCGCTGCTGCATGGGTAGAATGAACGCGCATCTCTGTAGTGTACGTCGAGACTGCGTCTTGTATACTAGGGCGATGAAATATATGGGGATAGATATGGGAACAAAGCGTGTCGGGATCGCTCTTTCCGATGATGCCGGTTCAATGGCATTTCCTTCAGTGGTTCTTACTGCGGATGAACAACTTTTTCAGAAAATTAACTCACGTATTGTTGCTGAGCGTGTTGATGTTGTCGTCATTGGCGATTCTCGAAACCGAGACAATACACAGAATGCTATTCAACATGAAGCACTCAGTCTTGGCGCAAACCTTGAAAAACAAGGAATACGAGTCGTGTATGAGTGGGAAGGGTATTCTTCTGCACATGCACGTACACTCCACCACTTCGTAGAGGGTACGCCTCGAGGAGTAGTCAGTCGGATGCGGGGACACAAAGCGAAGCGCACACATGTGGATGCATCTGCTGCAGCGCTTATCCTCCAATCCTACATAGACAGGCATCGGTAAAAGCATCTGCACAGGGAAGTACATGAGACTTTACTGCACTGCCGTTGTACTATAGTGCGATGGAACCTAACACATCATTAGCAGTTACGACGAAACCCGTCATTAAGTATGAGGATTTTTCAAAGATGGATATCCGTATCGGCACTATTCAAGTTGTAGAGCCAGTACCAGATACAGATAAGCTCCTAAAATGCACAGTTAATTTTGGAACACTGGGAATACGAACCATCGTGTCAGGTATAAAAGAATTTCGTAACCCAGAATCGCTTGTTGGACTGCAAGTGCCATATATTGTCAATCTAGAGCCACGTGTCATAAAGGGTGTTGAAAGCCAAGGAATGTTGCTAGCGATGTCATTCGATGGCGCTACTCCGGGAACAGGTTTTGCGCTCATGCACCCTGATATGGAAGTTCCACCTGGCACGTGCATTCGTTGATACTTTCTGTGTACAGAACCAGTCGAGTGCCTTGAGTGAGTGCTATACTCACGTCATGGCATCGTCGTCATTCATGCGTTCAACAGGAGCGTTGCTCTCAGGTTTTTTCCCCGCACCTCAGTTCATGAATCCTCTCGCAGCAGCGCTCGACATTTCCGAGTCATCAGTGAAGTATTTAACGCTCACTCGAAAAGGAAATCTACTTGTACCCGACGAATTTATACAAGTCCAACTTGCTCCTGGTGTTGTAAAGGCTGGTGATATCCTAAAGCAAGATGAGCTTGTTAAAATTTTGAAAGGAATTGCGGTCAAGCATGGGGCTGGCGAAGTGTACGTATCTCTTCCTGAAGAGTTTGCGTACATTTATCCAATCACTGTTTCTGCATCTCAGTCAGCTGAGCAGATTAAGGCAGCGGTTGAGTTTAGTATGTCTGAACACGTGCCGCTTCCGCAGCAGCAAGTGGTCTATGACTATGTGACTATTCCACGTATGCAAGGCAAGGCACGCTATATTTCAGTGACTGGATTTGACTCTAAAAAGAGCGAAACATATCTTGAGGTAGTATCGCGTGCTGGATTTACGGTGCGGGCGCTTGAGACAGAGGTGCACGCAGCGGTCCGCTCATGCATCCCTGATGATGTAGAGGGAACAGTGCTGCTCTTCGATGTCGGTAGAACTCGCACGGGCATCACAGCGGTGCTCAACGGTGTTCCAATCTCCACTTCTACAATAGAAGAGGGTGGTCGGTGTACTACCGAAGCGTTACTCTCCATTGCTGATAATGATATTGGGAAAGCAGAGGCGCTCAAGTTGCAGCACGGACTACGCGTGACTGAGGTCTATCCAGAAGTACAGCAGCTTGTACATACATGCCTCTCGGACTGGTCTTCTAAGATTCGCGAGTATGTGAATTTTCTTTCTGAGGCACATCCTGATTCTGAGGTACCGATACCGCCAATCAGCAAGATATACCTCTGTGGTGGCGAGGCAGGAATTCCTGGTTTTGCTGAGTGGGTTGCAAGTGAGTTACATATTCCCGTTGAAGTCGGTGATGTGTGGAATAAGCTATTTCAATATGACGAATACATACCTGCAATCTCACGCCCCGATTCACTCCGTCTCGCAACCGCCTCAGGTCTTGTGCTGCGTAACATTAACGAATAATCATGCTCAACCTACTCCCAGATGATATGCGAGGGTTTCACCGGAAGCGGATGCTCAACAGCGCTGCGTTTGTATGGGGTGTCATCGCACTTGTCTTGCTTGGTGTTGGACTCCTCACACTTGTCCCGGCGTACTCGTATACGCTCGTGCGCAGTAAAAAAGATCCAGAGCAAGTAAAGACAGAACGTCGAACGCATGAGCTTGCAGAAGAAATGCAGCGAGAACTAGAAGACGACGCAACGGTCGCGATGTATGTAGAGCGCTTCTTTGATGCAAAAACATTTGCCCAGCTCTACGACGCGTTTACAGAAAAAGCAAAACGTCATCCTGCGGTAACCATTGAGGATATGTCGTTTGCTCGCGGGGAAAAGATGAACACACTGACTGTACGCGGAAGAACAGAACTTCGCGAAAATCTTGTCGCATTTGTTCGTGATGTGGAGTCAGATGACACATTTCAAAATGTCAGTTTGCCAATTGGTGACCTCGCGGGGCGAGAAGGTATATTCTCGTTTACGCTTACTGTACAAACAACACTATGAAGTTTATTCGAACATGGGGATGGATTTTTGGGCTTATCGCTACAGTTGCGGCCGCTGGCATCTATGTATATTCAGTAAAGACATTAACCTCTATGGCAACAGATGTACTCTCGCCCGCAAACTCCCGTAGTGAGACAGCGCTCACGCTCGATACAAAGATATACGCGCTTGCGCGCACGACTCGAGAGTTGCGTACTGAGATACGGGCATCTTTCATCAAAAAATCTACGTTAGTACGTGTATTTGAGTATTTGGAAAACATCCGGAAAACGACGGGGGTTTCACTGAAGGTACTCGGTATTAGCGAGAGTGCACCAGCACCAAGAAAACGTGTTCGCAAAAATAGTGTGGCAGAAGATGATGCGCCAACAGAGCAAAAAGCAGTTACATCAGAAGATGATGTCCCTGCACTGCCACAACCAAAAGGGCTCGGCTCAGTGACAGTTTCACTTGAAGTGCGAGGGTCACGCGCTGCTGTCATCGACACTATCCGCCTGGTAGAGATGCTGCCCGTTGTTGGTAATTTGCAATCAGTGTCTGTGCGCACGCGAGATAGTGGGAGGGAAGGGGAAGAAGAGTGGGTCGGTAACGTAAGTCTATACCTACCTACCCTCTCAGAGTTATCTGAAGAAAAGAAATAAATATGGAACGCATTCAAACGCTTAGAACAGCACTACAACACCTTATTGACTCACCGCGGGCACCATTTCTGTGGGCATTCATGTTGTGCATTTTTTCAGTGGTGTTTATTGCGCAAGTCGTTGGTGCATTCTATGTTTATACGATTGTTCGCATTGGAATGGATGGACAAAAGACACAACAAGAAAAAAAGGTTGACCAGGAAGTGCAACTTATCTACGATGCTTCAGAGCATGCAAGTGTTCGTGAATTGATTCAGTCACGCGTGAAGAATTACGACGAGGCACTTCAAAAGCGCGCTACAGAGCAACAAGCAAAGCAAGTAGAGCAGGGTACTACAGAAACAAAAACAGTGCCGCAGCCAAAGGTACCAGCTGACCCTATGCAGAAAAAAGGAAGTCAGTAGCTACAGGGCGTGCCATTGCATAATAGTGCTTTTGACGTATATTTTCCTGCACGCCCCTGTAGTTCAATGGATAGAACTGCGGACTTCTAAGCCGTTAATGTAGGTTCGATTCCTACCGGGGGCACTGAGTAGAAAAACCTGCCCCGCGGCAGGTTTTTCACTACAGTGCCAGCTGCAAGCATTTAGTCAAGTACACATGACTCATGAGGTCACACATAAAAGTACTGACGTCCTTTTTGCGCGACCCCGCCTCGCGGTTTTTGCCTTGTGATTACACAAACAAAAACATACCCCTACGGGTACTTCGATGCGTCGTCGCTGCGGCTCGCACATTAGTGAAAAGTCCCCAGCAGTGGGGACTTTTCTACTATGTGCGCGATGAGGGACTCGAAC
>CAYNND010000014.1:0-10291 GCA_964398775.1 uncultured Candidatus Saccharibacteria bacterium
ATTTTAGCTCTGGAAAAGACCCGGTATACCAAAGCATGCACTACCCGCCCGCACGACTCCCCTTCTGTCTTGCACTAGTTGCATATCTGCAACATACGGCAAAATAGTTTCATACTATCTTCATATAGATACCGTACACTATATGATAGATTCTATATGCTTCATACTTTGTTGCCCAGAAGAATCACTATGTAATTATCTTAAATAAAATATATGAAAACAGAAGAATTCAAAATCGATGGTAAAGAACTTCATGGAAAAGTGAAGTCACTATTACAAGAAGGTACTGCCCGAAGAATATCAATCAAAAATGAGTCAGGAGAAACTCTTCTAGAGATACCGCTTTTACTTGGCGCTGCTGGTGCGATTATCGCTCCTGTACTTGCTGCCGTTGCAGCAATTGCTGCACTTGTGACAAAATGCACTATTGTGGTTGAGCGAAAAGACCGCACTGACACAACCGACACTGAACCAACTACCCCAAAGCAAATATTGTAACTATTGCTCGAGAAAAGCGACAGTCATGTTACGTTCCGATATACGCCCATAGTAGCGCAGAAGATATGTCCCCAAGAAAAACATATGGAGCTATACTACGTCCATGAATACCACTACATGCGAGCGCAGCAAGCATTACATCATTGGGTATCGGAGATAGTGCACAATATATGTATATCGACATACCAAGTGCCCAACTTGGAACAGCATGAACAACGAGTCGGATTTTTTGTATGAGCCAGCTCTTGGAAGTATCTAAATGTTTCACGCCGACAGTCAGTACATAGAAAAATAGGCCGTCGCTGAGCGCGAGGCCAACCCCACCCGCAAGCCCGAGCAATAATGTATTTGCTCCATGTGTAGAAAGCGTTACGATAGCAACATAGAACGCACTCCCCGTAACCGAAGAGAAACCGCACACAAGTGCTATTAAGAAAATGACTACATACGCATACTCGATTCCAATGTAGTCAATAAATGTCTCTGGTGAAAAAAAATAGAAAACTGCAAGCCACACTGTTACGATAAACAGCATTACATAGAAGTTCCGGAAGAATCCTGTCTGAGCAAGGCTCTGGGGATGTGTCATCCTGTACACTAGCACATGCACATGAGTCAGCGGTGAAGTCATTAGGGGATATTATGTATTCATGTCCTAATGATGATCTTGATGCTCTTCATCTTTCCTTCATGAAGAATAGGTATACTGTGAAGATATGGTGATGAGTACAAAAAAAAATGTAGACCCTCTTGGCAACTCTAAGAAAGGACATTCATTGACTCGAGCGATTATTGATACTATTCATGAGCCACTTATTGTGCTCGGTGAAGACATGAGTATTATCGTGGCAAGCAAGTCATTCTACAAACGGTTTGGACTGACACAATCAAACACACAAGGTAAGCTCATCCATGAAATATGTGATGGGCAATGGAACATACAGTCACTTAAAACTTTACTGAAGCAAATCATCCCCAAGCGCACAACTGTTGAAGGGTACGAAATTGAACATGTGCACGGCAGACATGGAAGAATCACGATGCTAGTAAATGCTCGCGAAATAAAGTACAAAAATGGAAGAAAAAAAATACTTCTTTCATTTTTTGATGTGACAGAACAACGCTCCTTTGAGGCTGAGCGGGAAAAATTGCTTATTCAACAAAAAATGCTTTTAAAGGAAATGCGCCATAGAATCGCAAATAGTTTGCAACTCATTGCAAGCATTCTCTTACTCAAGGCAGAGACTGTCAGCTCAAAAAAAAACACGCGCACATCTTGAGGATGCACATGAGAGAATCATGAGTATTGCTACTGTTCAACAACAACTCGCTCCGATGAAGCACGGTGAAGAAATACTTGTTTCAGCATATCTTCGTTCTTTGTGTACCAGCTTGAGTCGCTCAATGATAGGTAATAGAAAGCCAATCACTGTACAAGTGCGTTCAACAAAAGGAACCGTCACTTCTGATACTGCTGTAAGTCTTGGACTCATCACGACAGAGCTGGTTATTAATGCACTCAAGCATGCATTCCCACACGGGCAAACTGGGAAAGTCTTTGTCGAATATAAAGCAAAAAGTCGATCATGGTCATTAACCATTAGTGACAACGGTGTAGGCGCTGGCAAAACACTTGGAACAAAGCGAGCGGGCTTGGGAACAAGTATCATTGGTGCGCTTTCAAACCAGCTTAACGCAGTGATTAGACGTGAAAGTTCTGCAAAGGGTACATCTGTCAGCATCATTCATCATCATGCGTAACCAAAAATCTATACCTGAAATACAAGAAAGCAATATGAAATGCAACTTCATGAATGCTTCATGCACACTATTCTATAGTATGCGCATATGAGAGTCATTATAGTAGAAGATGAGAAAGTGTTTGGGAATAACCTCAAACAACTACTCGAGCACAGAGGACTCGCAGTCGACCTCCTCTCTGATTCAGAAAAAGCGTTTAGCAGAATGTTGCTGTACCGAATGGACTACGATTTAGCAATTGTTGACCTGGGCATGCCTCGCATGAGTGGGGCTGAATTAACACAGAAAATCCGCGCCAAAGATGTAAGCATGCCAATTATTATTTTAACCGGCAATGATGATACAGAGAATAAAGTGACATTACTCAATAGTGGAGCAGATGATTATATAGTAAAACCATTTGCAATTAACGAACTCATGGCTCGGATTAATTCTCTCTTAAGACGCCCAGCAATACAGAAACCAATTATTTTTTCTGCTGGTAATTTACACATTGATACATCGACGCACAAAGTGACAGTTGCAGGTAAAGAAATAGCCTTGACACTTAAGGAGTACGCACTGCTTGAGTGTTTCGTTCGAAGAGCGGGTGAAGTACTGACTCGAGAAGAACTTGCGAGCAAAGTGTGGGACTTTAGTACTGTCACACTGAGCAATGTGCTTGATGTGCACATGAAAAATCTGCGAAAGAAACTGCAAGAGACGCACGAACATGCACACTTTGAAACACTTCGAGGTGTTGGGTATCGACTCGTGATTTAGCAGACAGGCAATGATACTGATTATACATACAACTTTTGACGACTCCACATGAAAACTGATGATGGTATTTCTGCCTCTGAAAATGAGTTTCTCTCTACCCTAGCCCATGAATTGCGAAATCCTCTTGCAAATATTCTCAGCACTGTTGAACTGGCTCATCTAGAAAACATACCTGAGAACGAAGCAACTGAGCGACATATAAATACAGTTACGTATGAGGTAAGACATATTATGCGAGTGCTCGACAGACTACTTGATGCATCTCGTGTTTCGCGGAAAATGGTAGATGCTCTTATTCTAGAACCACATTCAATACATTCAGTCATTCTACGTTCTATTTCAGCAATGGAAACTTACATGCGATTTAGTGACTTTAAAATTGAGTACAATCGTCAGGGAGAGGAGATTTATATTAAAGCAGATATATTTCAGATGACTGAATGCGTGATCAGTTTTCTAAAGCATATCATGAAGCAATCACCCCAAGGCAGTACATGTGAAATTTCTGCATGGACGGAGGCACCGTATGGTGTAATACGGCTGCACCAAAAAATGCCTTCCCTTCCACCGCAGAGCAAACAGGTGTCAAACATGAAAAATACTGAATCTGACTCTTTGCGTTTTGCGCTGCACTGCGTAAAAAAACATGGGGGATTGGTAGCCGAAAATGCTAAGCAAACTGCATTTACTCTTCGCGTCCCACTTTCAGGTGGGGTCCAAGGAACGCTTGAACTTAAAGAGGCCCACGCAAAAGGGGCGCAGAGTAAAATACTTGTTGTTGATGACAATATTATTGCCGCAGGAACGCTCACCCAGTTACTAGCAATTCGAGGCTATGAGACTGCAGTCGCACATTCAGGTGCGCAAGGGTATGAACTTGCGCTTGCATTTGAACCCGATGTGGCAATTCTGGATATACGGATGCCTGATTTTGATGGGTATGAGCTTGTTTCACTTTTAAGAACAGAGCTCCCTCAATGCACTTTCATAGCACTGACTGGGTATGGCCAATTGCGTGACAAGAAGAAAGCATACGCAGCTGGGTTTCATCACCACATTACTAAACCTGCAAGCATTAGCGCCATAGAAGAGGTTTTGCATACAATTCAGTCAGATGTGAACAAATAATATTTTTTGCTCAGACTAGATTAAACCTGTACATGTAGTATATAAGGTGGCTGCACTGTGCTAGTATGCATTTGTGCATGAAACCTCAATGAAGCATTTTACCCTGAACTTGTACCAGGGCTGTATTGCGTTTTGCATAGGCGCTGCTTTGGTATGTGCAATAGTGGTCACCACAGCAAGCACTTCAGTGTTCGACTCGTTGTTTGAAGCGCAACGTTTTGCCCCATTCATGGAAGAGCTATGCAAGTTTATAGCTGTGTGTACACTGGTTTTCTATATCCAGTACGCTCCAATTTCAATATTTTTTTTAAGTAGTGGCTTTGCTTTTTTTGAATCTGCGCGACACGTGCAAATATACGGTGTCTACGGTGTATGGGCGATTTGTGCACACATCGTTTTTGGTGTAGCGATGATGTTTTTCATAACCTGCGCAGCACAAGCACGTACTAAACTGTCTCGCTACTCTCTTAGCATGCTCGCTATTGCTGTGCCTGTATGCTTGCACTTTATCTACAATCTATACATAGTTCCAATGCTATGAACTTTGTACAAATAAACTCCGCTAAAGCGGAGTTTATGTATGTGCATATTAAGGTGTTGTACTACCGCTGAACTCTTTCATATTCTTGTGGTTGCACAAACCAATCATAGAGATATCCGCCGGCAATAACAACTAGGAGCAGCGCAAACAGTGCAAGCAACCACGTCATCACATCACCATCTCCGAGTGAAGTCATGACTGCAGCAAACTGACCTGGATTATCAACTGTCGTAGTAGTAACAACTACATTCGGTGTAGATGTATCAACAACAGTGTCGGTTTGCGCAACTACCCCATCGCCGATAATCTCATCACCAAATGAAAATTTTTCACTTGTGTAGTCAGTATAGCCAGAACTCGATTCACCACTTGTTGATTGCGCAGGTGATGCTGTGGCAAACGTGTATGAGGTTTGAGATGGATTCGTTACCACATCAGATGTAACGCCACCAAACCCCGAACCTCCACCAACCGCAAAGTTGTAAGAACTTCCATTTGGAACCGGAGGTCCATTTCCTATTGCAATGCCACCACCACCTCCACCACCACCCCCACTCGTTTGAGTGGGTTGTGTAACAGTTCCTGCAAGTGTACCTGATGTACCATTGCTTGAATTTGTTGGCTGGGTGCCTGATGTTAGTGTACCTGTAATTTCAGAAGCTGAAGTGACAGCAGTTGCCACAAGAAGTATTACGCAAAGCGCAAGTGCTTTTGGGAAACTTTGTACAGTGTTCATAATTGTAATGTTACTTTTTTAATTTTATTTTACTGGGTCCGAACGCCGTACGACGTAGTGTACGATCCGTCTGGCGAACCTATTGAAACTGCCGTCTCAACAAGTACCATAACCTGAAGTCCGGGCGCTAATGAGAGATCACTTGTTATGTTAAGATCAGGGCTTGGATATATGTTTGCTGCTGTAATCATGATGGGAGCATTTCCATTATCTGCCTGTGGTGATGAGAATCTCATCTTGTTTGCAACAGGTATTACACCACCGCCACCAGTTTTAAGCCAGTCAGTAAACTTGAGAGCAAGATTCGTTTCATCAGTTGGAACTGTAATGTAAAACGTATGCTTCCATCCGTTTTCAAATGTACCATCTGCTGTTGCAGAAGTATCAGTTGCCTCAATTGATGTCACTGCAAGTGTGCCATTTCCACCATTTACCTCGCCACCGATTTGCCCTCCTGTAACAGCACAGTCATGATTCCATACAATGACGTATTTATCAGATGTAATGCCTGTAAAGCTTGGTGGTGTGAGTGATGGTGTCGCTGCAGCTGCCTCTGCATATGTGTTCCCGGTTGTGTATCCTGTCAAAACAAAGTGTGGACTCATCGGTGTCTCAGCAGAACATGTAGCTCCAACTACTGTGCCATCTGTTACTTCACTTGTGCTATAGTCTGACCCAGATGACATTGCGACAGTTTCTGCCTCATATGCATTCGGAGTGTTTGATTCATTGAGTGTGTACTGGCCTGTACCGGACCCTATGTTTGCAGTTACCCATGTCGCATTCATGGTGAAGTCTGAGCTATCTGCATTGACCGCTGTTGCCATTACTCCGTCAATGTGTTTATCGATTGTTACAGTAACAGTTTCTGGCGGTGGTGGAGGAAGTGGGATAGAACAATCACGGTTCCAGACAATGACGTTTTGGTTTGTTGTCAGGTTTGGGAACGTAGGAACAGTAAGTGATGGTGTCGCTGCAGCTGCCTCTGCATAGGTGGTACCTGTTGTGTACCCTACAAGCGCATAATGCGGTGAAAGGGGTGTTTCTGTTGAACATACTGTTCCAACATTATCGTTTGTTGTTTCGTATGTTGAGTATGAATCACCCATAGTAAGACCTCCTGTTATTGCTTGGTATGGTGTTGGGTCACCATTAAACCCAGAAGGATTCAAGCCGTACGGTGATGGCCCTCCTGGCGTACCTCCAATGGTGTATGTTGCAAGCATAGGAAACTCAACAGAGTTGCTGTTTGAAACGGTTGCCGGAACACCGTCAACCATCTTGTTTATCGTAACCGTAACTGGCTCATTGACAGCAAACACTGTTGCCACTGAGGACGTGTACGCAAGTGTAAGCATTGTGAGTACCGCTGCGAATGCCATCGCAATACGCATTGTCTTTTCTGTTTTTGTAATTGTGTTATGCATATGGTATCTACTTTATTTATTAACTAATTTCGCTGATTTACATTTCCTCTTGCTCTGACTGAGCGTCAAAGCTCACAGATGATTCACTCATTGTCGCGTCATCATCTGCCGCGGCTCCGTCATCATCGTTACTTGCGAATCTCGTATGTCGATTCATAGTAGTGCTTTATTATCAATAAATATGCACCTGAATGGCCAGATATGCCGCATCGTTTTTTATACAGTGGATGGATTCATAACGTACATTCACTGTACAAACGTATAATGCTGCACATCCGCGCATCCAAGGTTTTCGACCGAAATGTCACTATAGTGATACGACGTGAAAAGATAGTGAACGAATTAATTACACAGTCCGTGCCATTCTTGAGAAAAATATAAGGAGACATGCGCCAGCAACTGAAACAAGAAATCCAACAAAGTTGAAGCCGACAGTTACAGTGCCCCCAAAAACATTTGCAAGGTACCCACCGAGTACAGCCCCCAAAATTCCGATAAGCACATCAGGTATCAAGCCGCCTTTAGTATCCATTATCATTGACGCAACTGCTCCGACAAGAGCACCGAATACAATCCATAGTAGTAATTCCATATTATGTATGTTAGGGGTAATAATTTTTTCACTCAATGTGCCGCCTTCCGGCGGCACATATTGAGCTAATATTTAGTTCGTTGTTACGAACGTCGCTGGCCAAGTCACACTCACATTCCCTGTCTGGTCAGTAGAGTATATAAGGTAGTAGTACAGAGTATTTGGATTCAAATTCTGAATCGTCACATTTTGAGTTGTGTGCAAGTTTGAATCTGTGCGAGCAGTATTGCCACTGACTGTGACTGAATTTTCATTCTCATATGTCGTAAGTGGTATTGTGCTGTAGTATACCGTACCTGTTGATTGTTCATTGGTGTCCCAATTTACCGTTGCATACGTCCTGTTTGTGTTAGTAGATATGCGAGATATGAATGGCGCGGAGCCAGGTGTTACTGTCACACCACCTCCCATCTGGAGATTGATGACGGGCAACGTAGCTGGTCCAACGCGTCCTACTGCGGCGATTCCATTTCTGCTCTGGAAGTTTGAAACTGCTGATTTTGTGAGATAGCCGAAGTAACCAGTTACAAGTCCTTGTGGATATAATGTTCTGTCATTTGCAAGAAATGACTGGAGTGAACTAACGTCTGAGCCTCTCATCCCTACTTGAAGTTGCCTTGTTAAGGTATCTGCATATGCAGAAAACGGTGCACACGCAAAGAGAACTGCAAATAAAGTAATTTGTACAATTTTTTTCATATAAATGTTTTAAAGTGATAATGAACAAGCGCAAAGTACATACGTACGCACAAAGACGCTGTGGCAAGTGATCTGCTATCTGTGGTATCGACCAATAAGTTGTGACCCAGGTGCTGTGTTCACTTGCGACTCTAGTACTCTAGCGAAGCATCGTGAACACAGAATGAAGATTGAGAGGCGAATACCCAGGAATGCAATGTGTTAGAACATGCTAGGAGAGAATGTTGGCGATAACACCTGCGACTTTCTTCGAGTCGTGACGAATGAATGCGCGATGTGTAGCAAGCACGTCAGTGCTGCTACGGTGGATTGTGTCATGTGATAAGACATGTGCACGCATGACTCTACTGTCTGTCCCAAGATTGTCTTCAATGCACAACTCAGGATGAGCGTCGAGGTGATACTGTTGAATCTGCACAGTACTTAGTGGCTCATTGTTCATTATGATATGTGTGCACCTTCTCCCTAGTGTTTCTTCAAAACCATCGATATAATCTTTCGCGCTCCATCCTTCTGTATGCCCTGCACGATTAAGACAATTTAGTACTACGATAATAGGTACATTTCGTTTTTGGAGTATTTCAGCTACCCCAGTAACCATGAGCACAGGTAATAACGTGCAGTAATACGTGCCTGGGGTAATCACAACAGCATCTGCACTTTCAAGCGCTGCTCGGGCGAGTGGTGAAATAATTGTCTTCTCAGTAAAAGAAACCTCGAGTCGTGCACCACGAGGATAAGACCGTGTGTATATTTCCCCTTCCCCTTTTATAATTTCTCCTGTCTGGAGTTTTGCTTGTATGCGCGGGTTGTCGTTTGTAATGGGTACAACCGTTCCCCTGGTTTGCAACATCCTTGAAAGGCATGCGACTGATTGCTCGAAAGTACCGAAGAGTTGTTCGCCAGCTGCAAGCATGATATTTCCAAGGGAGTGTCCTTTGCATGGTCCATCGTGGAATCGATACTGAAAGAGTCGTCTAATCTCCTCATCACCTTGAGCAAGCGCAGCTATAGCCTGTCGCGCATCACCAACTGACTGCACCTGCATTTCATCACGAAGCACTCCTGTTGAGCCACCGTCATCTGCCATTGTTACCAAAGCAGTTACATTGTATCCGTCATGCGTTACCAAACCACTCAAGACTGCATTGCTTCCTGAACCTCCACCGAGAGTTACAACGTGTTTAGCCATATATTTCATTCATCAGTAAATAATAAATCTTCAGGAAGTCGAAACAGTCCTTCGTCGTTTTTCTTTTGCTCGAGCGCATGCCCAATGAACCCAACGGTTCGTGGAATAATAAACAGTGCATTAAAAAACTCTTGAGATATGAGTATGTGTAAGTCTTCTTGATTATATTTTTCTTTTTCCGCAAGCATGTCGAGAAACAGTGCAGCAAGTATCCCATCAACATTTAAAATAAGTGAGCCACTTTTTCGGGTAGTAATCGCTTCTACACTTCGTGCAATATCTACGCACGGTGTCTTTTTAAGCAGCCCAGTAAATGTTGCGAGTACTGCCACTCGTGGATCGGGGATGCCTACTCGATACTTTTTATGCCCAATACCTGCAAGTGGGATGCCTGCCTTTGCATGGCGTTCGATGAATGCACCAACACTTTCTGCCCCATCACGCAGCAGCAACCACTGCCGTGCAGCATCATTGATTGCACCACCAAACCGTGGACCTATAGTCAGTAGCCCTGCTGAGACTGCTGAAACGAGGTCACGTCCTGCCCGAGCAGTAATCATCGCATTCACTGCACCAGATACGTGTCCACCATGGTCAAGCAAGAGTCGATATGACATATCAAACAGTGCCGCGGTATCTCGAGACATACTCTTACCTGTAAGTGCAAAAAGAACACTCTGGGCAAGTGCGTATGAGTCAGCGCCGACAAGTGCACCATTTTTGACAACCGATGCAGGAATTCCCTTTCGCAGTACTCGTGTACTTAGTAGTGACACTCTTCGCTCAGGACGTATCCACACTGCCGCGTCGTCTACGTTAGGTTTTGCTAAGTGGAGTTTTGAAAGTGCAACCGAGATGCCGTCAAATGTTTCGGGCGCAATTGCGCCGACCGCAGTCAATGCTGCACGCTTTGATTGTGCAGTTTCATCAGGAGTTTGTGCAAGTGCCTTCGCGT
>CAYNND010000014.1:10391-13430 GCA_964398775.1 uncultured Candidatus Saccharibacteria bacterium
GCTGCACGCTTTGATTGTGCAGTTTCATCAGGAGTTTGTGCAAGTGCCTTCGCGTGGCCGAACTGTTGCGGCTCATTGAATGCCGTATCAATAGTTCCAGCAATATATCCAATAAATGGCTTCGTAAGTTTTTTCTTTTTAATTAGTGCTGCCACTTCATATTCATCAACTCCTCCTAACTCACCAAAATAGACAATAGCCCGTGTAGCGGCATCCCTTTCAAGCTGCGTCAGAACTTGTGTCAGTGAAGCAACTGGAAATCGGTCACCGCCGATTGAAAGTCCAACTGATACACGGTGCCCTGATGATACGACGACATGCATGAGCTCATTTGTCATGCCACCACTTGTTGATATAACTGCTACATTCCCTGCATCCCACCCATGTACCGCATGGAGCTGCTCGAGGGTCACTCCCCCAATCGCGCCCAGTTTCAAAGCACCCCCTACCATGAGTCCCACGGATGCTGGACCAAGGAGGAGCACCGAGTTGCCGTATGTACGAATTAGTTCAGTTGCATCACGCTCTGGAACTCCTTCAGCGAAAATAACTCCACCAAGTGCGCGTGGACATTCCTTAAAAAATACATCTGTGCTTGCTTTGATACGTCGCCCAGATTGTACATTTATCATCCATGTAAGTTTTGCGCGGTCCTTCTGCTTCATGTCATGCACATGTCTATAACATGGGACAAGTACCTCACTATTACCGAAAAAACATTTAACGGATTTTCGTCCGTTTGTAATAATCCCTCGTAC
This sequence comes from uncultured Candidatus Saccharibacteria bacterium, assembly GCA_964398775.1. GTDB lineage: Bacteria > Patescibacteriota > Minisyncoccia > Phycocordibacterales > UBA2100 > CAYNND01. Next base: position 11,150 of record CAYNND010000014.1, read on the forward strand.
GCTTGGCACCTTCTTTCCTGCAAGCGCATCGAAGTCGAGTATTGACTGCAGAAGCTGCGGATGATGCCCAATAAGGAGCACCTGTGCATCATGTTTTCGTATTGTCTCAAAAATACTGTTCATGTTCGTTTGTGAATATATGAACAAGCCTCAGTAGCCGCATGCGTGAGTGACACCTCTGAACCGTACACTGATGCAGAAATACCTTGTTCTTTCAGGAAAGTTTTCATCATTCGTAACCCTTCCGCTTCATATGGTCCGCCGCGACGCACGATAATATGAACGTGCTGACGCACGAGCTTGTGTGCAATTTCGGTAAAAGCTTGAAGGATGCCTGTAAACGTATCTCTAATGTCAGTAAAGTTTGCGATTCCACCTGCAACAACTAACACTTTGTGCTGTGCACGCGATGCGAGGAGTAGTTGCAACACCTCACGAGCATACAATAGTGTTTCTTGTCGGGTTGGGTTACCACTGTACTCACCATAATTCCCAATCTGCTCTGCATCACCACACACTGCGATTGTATCCATCACCACGAGAGAACCGCCTCCGCCAGAGAGCAAGAGAAAAAGCGAGCCATTTCGATTCAGTACCGTGAGCTTGAGTGATGCTGCTGTTGTTTGCTGCAGCGCTGCCACACGAGACTCTTCTGGGTGTACTGTTCGAGTCTGTGGCATATCTTCGGGCGTCCACAAAAGAGCATCTGGTGCAGTCGTATCAACGAGCATGGCTGCATCAAGCGGTATCCATGTATCGCCGACGACAACACATGGGTTTACTTCAATGTATGCAACACTTCCTGAAGCTATTGGTGCATAGAGCGCACAGATAAGTGACTGTGGTAGATTAAAGTCGCGCGCTGCCCTCTCACAGTCGGATGCGTTTGTGATGAGTGCATGTTGCAGTACATGCTTTGCCTCTTCTACACCTATACCTCCCTGCGGACTGTATGTTGCTCTAATACCATCTCGCACGCGCTCAAGTGCTATATACCGCTCTGTATCTGACGCGTGAGGAATCATCTCCTCGATTAAAAAAGATGTGTACCCAAGCATCTTCCATGCATTAAGGGCATGATGGATATCAGACTTAGTGCAATCAATGCGAACAAGACCCTTCTTCATGCGCTGCTTTACACCCTGGTCAACCTTAACAACATACCTCTTCTTGGGGGAGAGTTGTGGTAGTTTTTTATCTGAAATATATTGCATGCCTGTATACCGCTCCCCAAGCAATATCTTCTTTGCTTTCCATTCTGTAAGTGGTGCTCTAGCCATGATGTGCGTATGTATACACGTAATGGTGCGCAGCGGCATTACTCAACTGCTCTTCCTCGACAAACCCAAGTTTTTTTGCAAAAGTTCTACTCGCCTCATTTTCAGTATCAATTGAAAGCCAGAGCCGTACACCGGGGATCAGTCTCAGATAATCAGCAATAGCGTGCTCAGTAAATACACGCATAAGGCCCTTACCGCGATACTGACCGTATGCTCTATACGAAACAGTGTGCCAATCTCCGCTTGTATGCTCATGTTCTGCAATTCGCTCTTCAGGTGTTAAGTGCTTTAGCGATGCACGCCCAAGCGTCTTTGGTCCAAACCATACAAGAGCAGCGAGAGTATGTGTCGCATCATCAAGAAGTGCGTATGGAGTTCTTCCTTTTGAAAACCACTCTTCGTATGAACCACGTCCGAACCGTTCATAATCTGACGTAGCACTCTGCAGCTCTGTGTCGAGCATGTCTCGTGAGTATGCTTGTAGCTGTTCGACTGATACACGAGAGAGACCTCTGTGCAGATGATATAAACTACCCTGCAGCTCGAGTGACTCTATTACTTCAGTGAAATAGACATCTCTTTGGTCTGTACTAATCGCATCTGACATATCATATATGATATATCAAAGGATTCTGAATGAAAGTGGAAAAGATGCATCAGCTGCCTTATGCCACAGAATCATGGAATCGGTCAAACGCACTCATCAATGCTCTCAAAGTCTCAGGAATTGGATTACATTGCTTTGAACCAATCGATCGAATCGGTACAATCTTTGTCGAGGTACTCGTTAAAAATGCCGCATCAAATTCATGCGCGTGCTGGAGCTTAATAGGCTCTTCCCGATAGGTAAATCCTTGCTGAACTGCAACATCCAGAACATGTTTTCGTGTAACCCCGAGCAGAATCTCCGCAGCTGGCGGCGAGACGATTGTCATACCATCAAGTACAAAAAAGTTTGTACGCGTACCTTCTGTGACCTCACCGTGCCTGTTTATAAGAAG
>CAYNND010000015.1:0-13324 GCA_964398775.1 uncultured Candidatus Saccharibacteria bacterium
CATACCAACAACCTTCAGGTGGCGCAGCACATACTGGTGCAATACATACATTGCCGCGAACCTGTGCGATGCATTGATTAATCTGCGGCATATCAGTCCATCCACAGGCACCATTTGGCAAGGTCCCGCACGTACCTTTTTTGTAACATGCATACTCTTCTTTCCATTCACAAGTCGAAGCGATATCACCCTGCGTTGCATCAACACAGAGCTGTCCACTGCATCCTCCTACAATGCATCGCTTCACGGGCGTCACAGGTTTCGGTACAGTCTTTGGAACAGGCTGCACGGGCTGCTGCATAGTCTGAGTACAGTTCTTCAATGCCGCTCTCGTCTTTGGACCAGTTGCACCCGTAGCTTCGATTCCCTTCTTCGTTTGCCATGCCTTGAGTGCCGCTGCTGTACTTGGACCAAAGTAGTTTGTGTTTGAAACTCCGGTGAGCAGTTTTTCTTGAGCAAGATATTTTTTTAATACAACAACTTGTGCTGTACGCGAGCCGATGGTGAGGTACTGGGTGATGGTCGGGCAGGCTACACCAGCCTTCAGCTGGTCGCCCGACGTGCTTTGCACGTTTAGGGTTTGCGCTGAGGCACTCTGTGCACCGAACGCGAGTAGCAACGCAAACAACGCAATGTATAGATGCTTCATACTGTTATTGTTTAATTATTTGAGCGTTACTATTCCCCACTACACCAATCGCTGGTGAATATTCCCACTGAACATTCTTCTCTGGAACAATGGTCACCTGTGTTTGCGTCATGTCATTGAAAAATGTCTCGCTTGTTGTCTCGACACCCGAGCGTGTGAGCTGGTCAATGTATATGTTTGCATTTCTCTCTGCTCCAAAACCGAACTGTTGTGGTGCGCCGAAACTAAACGAGCGAGCGGCAGCTGCATGTATCACACTTTGAGCTTCAAGACTGTAGAATCCGTGATGTATATTTCCAAATGCACGAGCACGAGCTGCTGAAAGTGAACTCTGCAGCAAAGAAACATACCCTGTGTTTGCGTTATGATACGAGACACTGTCTTCAGCGGAGAGCTGGCTCTGTATTTGCGCAACAAAACCACCTTTCTGGATGGGTCCGGGATTTGCCACTGAACTAATACCGTTTCGATACGCATGCGCGCGTGGCGCTATCACCTCACCGCCAACGTTTGCCAGAAATCCTGCCATGAGGTTATCGTGTGCAACTGCACCATCTGCGATAAGTTTTGACCTTCCTTTGTAGAGCGCGATTTCTTTTTGGATAAATGCAAAGAGTGGTATCTCAACACTATTGCGCACACCTTTTGCATACTCATATGTATAGGTCCGTATTGCTGCATCGTCGGTCGCTGGATCTGCGTCACTGTATGACCCAATCTTGTGCGGGTCTGCGGTTTCCGCGACATAGCCAGTGCCCAAGCCCCACCCGTGTGCTGCACACCATGCAGCGTGCGTATCTCGAGCAGACAAACGTGCGCCTGACCAAACAATGAACCCTGCATCTCCACAATCAGTGACGCGCACCCCATCTGCTACTACCTCAGTGCCCGTTGATTCAGCTGCAACACCGAAATAAAAACCTTCGATGCGGACATGTGGTCCAAAGGTCACCTTTGCACCACCTCGTGCCCATAATGCCATGGTGGTAAAACGGATATCTGCCGGGTTTGGAAACTGCTGCGTGTTTGGACTATGTGCCAGCTTATCTGCCCACCCAGAGTAATCACCTTTCATGGTAAATCCATCGAAGGTGCCGTATGTTTTCGGTTCGTAGAGATAGAAACCTCCCATCCAGTACGATGTATCTGTCGGTTTTTTAAAGTGCAACACGACGCGCTCTGGCTGCTCTCTATTTCCAATAATCGCAATCTTTTGTGGACTCTGAATACCAACAAACGTAATGCATGGCACCTGCCCACACATGCTGTTACTGTGTTGCCTCATGTCATAGGTACCATCAGCAAGTTGTATCGTAAAGCGATCTGCTTTTGTTTCGTTTTTCTGAATGTACTCAAGTGCAGACTTGAGTGAGTATGGTGCACCGCCTGGAGTGACGCGTAGCATCTCATGCTCGGGCGAAGCTACAACACACCCCTTCGCCATATACGTCCCACTCAACACTCCATCAGTGCACTTCCGTAGTTCACTCACACAACTCTGACCACTAGGGACAGTGGCTTTCTCGTACGCAGTTACTAATGCATTGTGTGCAATGGTAGTACCGTTGAACGTACAGGACTTTGGTTCAGGAGTGGGTCCTCCGCCGGTTGGGGGTGTCGTACAAGTGTTGGTAGATGATACCCACGTACTCCACGTCTTGTCGGGACATGCTGCGGTTCTCGTTTCGGTGATTGAGCCTGTTTGTCCAGAAGGACAGTTTGTGGTTCTGGTCTGTGTCTCCGGGGTGCAGGATGGAGTGCTTCCTCCTCCGCCACTTGGTGGTGTTGGCTTGAGTGGTGCTGGTTGTACTGGTTTTGGTTGTGGAGTGACTGGTGGTTTGATTGTTGTGCTTCCTTTACAGTTCTTGAGTGCTGCTCTCGTCTTCGGACCGGTTGCTCCTGTTGCGTCGATTCCCTTTTGCTTCTGCCATGTCCTGAGCGCAGTTGCAGTACTTGGACCAAAGTAGTTGGTGTTTGAAACTCCAGAGAGTAGGCCTTGAGATGCGAGATACTTCTTGAGGGTGATGACCTGAGCAGAACGAGAACCAGTGGTGAGGTATTGGGTGATGGTCGGACAGGCTACACCAGCTTTCTGCTGGTCGCCCGACGTGCTTTGCACGTTTAGGGTTTGGGCGGAGCTTACAACTGGCATGAGACTTACCAGCAGAGCACAGACCGCAAATCGTTTCATCTTGTCAGTATACCGCCTTGCGGTCTCGTGAGCAGCACCTATGGGGATAGGTAGAGCTCTTGGCCAAAGTTGCCGATACCTATGTATTCAGGCGGTCGCTCCAGCACCTTTCCTGCGTGCAGGTCGAGGATAGCATTGAACGGTATGCAGTGAATACAACCATTGTTTCCCTCAGCACTTTTCTTGGGGCAATCAAAGTATTTCATCGCGCGCGCGTTTGCGACGCGCTCAGCGACGGGCATAACTTTTGCGAGCGCGTCGGCAACACTTGGAAGTGCTTTCTCGACAATCTCATCTGTTTCAAGATACCAATATGACGCCTTCGTCACTGGACGCTTCTGCAACCTATCGCACAAGAGTAAATAAATCGGAAGCTGCATGGAATCATCCTTCTCTTGATGCTTCCCTGTTTTGAAATCGACGATGTGGAGTGAGTTTGTCTCGGGAAGATATTCAATCCAGTCAATAAGACCATTTAAAATAATATTTTTCTCTTCACTCAGATAGAAATTTGGGTTCATTGTTTCGCGCGGCAGCTTCACAATTTTGCTCCCCAGGAACCGTGGATTCTGTTCGACTGTGGCAATCATCTTTTTTCCGCGCTCGTGAAATTCCGCTTCTTGTTCATCTGAGGTAAATCCTCCTTTTTTGCCGCGTGAATTCTCCCATACTTTCTCAAACCATTCACTGAGGTTTCTCTTGAGTCGCGTCTCAGAGGGAAACTGACCCAGACCTTCGAGCACTTCATGGACCGCAACACCGAGTGTGAGATGCGGCGAGACAATGTTTATCTTCTTCCCGGTGCGAGGATTCTTGTAAATGTTTTTACAATAGTACATGCGTGGACACTTCTGAAAATCACCCATTGAGGAGTGTGAGACCCAGACTGCACTGTACTTATCTGCCATAGGCTTCAGTATAGCCTAGAAGGTCGAACCGTCGAGGAGCTGCTCGTACTGTGAGCCAATGTAGAGCACCATACCAATGAGCGCAATGATGAGTAGCGCCTTAATGGCAAACGGGATGACTGTTCCAAAAAAGTTTTTGCGGATTTTTTCAAAACTTGATTCCATGTCGGTAAGTATACCCCAGATTCGCATATATCTGCACGGTAGGCATATCGTCTGCTTCGTGTCTCGCAAGTACTGAAAACGCGCCCCTGCGGGGCGCGTTTTTGATACTACTGCACACTGGGGCAACCACACACTTATGCTTCCCGCTTCTTTTTTCTATTGTAAACCTCTACCAGAAGTGGTGCTGCGAGGAAGATAGATGAATAGGTACCGACGACCACACCAACAATCAGGGTGAGTGCAAACATATGCGTTGAGACCGGACCGAAGATGTAGAGCGCAATGAGTGAAAGCAATGCACTGACTGATGTGTTTATTGAACGACCGTATGTCTCAGTCAATCCCTTACCAACAAGATATTCAAATGCATGCTTTTCTTTTGCTGCTGCATTGTTTCGGATGTTTTCACGAACACGGTCGAGGATGATGATAGTGTCGTTCACCGAGTATCCGAGAATAGTCAGGAGCGCGGTAATGAAGAGTGTATCCACCTGCGCGCCCGTGTAGTGCCCGAGGATGGCAATCATGCCCGTCGGGACAATGATGTCGTGGACAAGCGTTACGACAGCAATCAATCCATACCACCATGAAGATACATCCTCATGTGTCTCTTTTTTCTCACCCTTTTTCTGAGGTGCAATGCTTCGAAATGCATACGCAAGGTAGACAAGAATGGAAAGAACTACAAGAACAATCGCGACAAATGATTTGCGGTACAACTCAGAGCCAATAGTTGGTCCGACGTCTGTCATACGTGTGACATCTGCGGTTGCATCTTCAAAAGAAATAACTGATTCGAGTTTTGATTGTTGCTCTGCTGAGAGCGATGGCATGCGGATAATGTATGAATCCAGCCCAACAGGACGAATCGAAGCTTCCTCTGTGATACCTGCTGCGATGAGCTGTGTCATCACACGTGGCTGGTCAGGGCGAATACCTGTGTATTTTACTTCTGCAAGATTTCCACCTGTAAATTCAATGCCTGGGTTCAGACCAAAGATAGCAATTGCCGCAAGTGAGAGCGCCGTAATGACCCCGACGATTGAGAAGAAGATACCTCTGTGTTTGATGATGTACATAGGAGTGTAATTATCGGAGGTTAGTAAATCCATTTCCATACAACCACTTCGCAAGGCCCTTGTACTCATGGTCTCCAAAGAGAAGCATGAAGGTGCGCGTTACGGTAATTGCAGTAAAGAGCGAGAGGAGCACGCCGATACCAAAGACAAGCGCAAATCCTTTCACCATAGATGTGCCGAACCAGAACAAGATGACTGCAGAGATGATGCTCGTCACGTGACCATCACGAATCGCTGTCCACGCACGTGATGAGCCTTCCTTGATTGCAGCGATAGTACGCTTGCCTGCACGGAGCTCTTCCTTCATACGCTCGAAAATGAGAATGTTTGCATCAACTGCAATACCCATAGAGAGGATAAGTGCAGCAATACCTGCAGCAGTAATCGTCACTGATATGAGCTTAAATGCAGCGAGTAGCAACCCAACATAGAGTGCGAGTGCGACAACAGCAAGAAGCCCCGGGAGTCGGTACCACGCGATAAGGAAGAGTGCGACGAGCGCAAAGCCCCAGTATCCTGCGTGCATACCTTTCGCGACAGCATCCGCTCCGAGTGTACTACCGACAGTTTCAGTCGAAAGGAGTTCGATAGGAACTGGCAATGCACCGAGGTTCAAACTTCGCACCAATTCTTTCGCTTCTTGCGCAGTAAATCTCCCCGAAATAACTGCTTCACCGCCGATGATTTCATCCTGGATAACTGGTGTAGAGATTGGCTGGCCATCAAGGAAGATTGCAAGCACCTGTCCAATGTTTTCTTTTGTTAATTTCGCAAACAAATCAGAGCCTTCACTGTTGAACTTCAAGTTCACAACTGGCTCATTCACCCCTCCCTGCTGTGCTCCGAAAGAGAGTGACGCGCCGCTCAAGAATCGCCCGGTGAGTTGTGTTGGTACGTAGGTTGCTTCACTTTTCCCATCGACTGTCTTCGTCTTCATGAGTCGGAAATCGAGTACGGGAGTTTTTCCAATCATGTCGACTGCCTTTTGTGTATCCGTAACTCCTGGGAGTTCAACAATAAGACGCTGGTCACCTGACCCCACAAGGCTACTACTCTTTTCCACCTGAACGAGTGGCTCAGCAACACCGAAGACGTTCACACGTCGTTCAATGGTGTCACGTAGTGCGGCAAGTGACTCTTGCACATCTTCAGGCTGCAAATTAGTAATATCAGCTCGATACACAAGGTGTGTTCCACCTTTCAAATCAAGTCCGAGTCGATACGGAAACTTTGATGTAGCTTGGTCACCTGTTAAAAACCAGCCCGTCAAGCCACCAAGTATGAGGATGGCGAGGGCATATATGCGCACGGTATTCATCGCGAAAGTATAGCGATAGCGAGTCCCGAATCAAGAGCGCAGCACATAAGCACACAAAAGCTGCATGCTGCAATAGCTGTGGATTGTACTGTATGTGAAAATGAACATCACTGCTACACTCACAAGATGAAACGTTCTGAGCGAGGTTTTACCCTCATTGAGCTGCTTGTTGTTATCGGCATTATCGGCATGCTCTCAGGAGTTGTGTGGGCTTATGTAAACCAAGGACGCAACAAAGGACGTGACGCTCGCAGACTTATGGACCTCCAGACATTGACGAAGGCGCTTGAACTCTCACAGAATGAAAATAAGGTATATCCTGGTACTGCAGCGACTGCATATGTTACAGGTACCGGTGCCTGTGTCAGTACATATGCACAGCTGAGCACCATACTTGGTACACAATTTATCTCAAACATTCCAAAGGATTTGGATACTACTCGTTGTTATTTCTATATTCCTGACGCAGGAAATCAAAGCTACAAACTATTCATGCAGCCGGAAGATGCGACGCTGCTTACAAAAGATAGTGGTTGTACCTCAGTTGAAGCTCCAGCGGCTACCTACTATTGCCTCCAGCGATAGAAGTATTTGCTATTCTTATGCGTCAAACATCTCTCTGTCGATATCATCGGCATGTGCTGTACGCGCATAGTGATACATTCCTGTGACGACACCGAGCAGTGCGTACTCTGCAAGTAAGTGCGAACCACCGTAGCTCATAAACGGCAACGCAACTCCAGTGACTGGCATAATTCCAAGGTTCATACCGACGTTGATAATGAATGCGCCGACAATCATGGCAACAAATCCTATTACTACGAGCGACTCAAACGTTGACTCCCCACGCCACGCGTAAAAATGCAAACGCCCAATGAGAATCGCGAAGAGTAAGAAAATAATTACCACACCAGCAAACCCCCACTCTTCTGCAAACGCAGCGAAAATAAAGTCAGTTTGATGCTCCGGAAGAAATCGCAATTTGCTTTGGGTCCCGTAGCCAATCCCCTTTCCGACGAACTCTCCTGAACCCACCGCAATGACCGACTGCTGCGCGTTATATCCGGCGCCCTTCAAGTCACGAGTCGGGTTTATAAACGTCAGTATTCTATCCTTCTGGTAGTCAGCAAATACAAAGAGCCACAACATAGAGAGTGAGACTGCACCGAGCACTATGAGCCCCGCGACATGCTTCCATGAGATTCCCGAAGAAAGTATCATACCAAACCATATGAACCCGATGATAAGTGCTGAACCAAAATCTGGCTGGAGCATGACCAAGAAGAACATGAATCCAGCGTATAATCCTGAAACAAGCACATGCCGGAGGTGCGCAATTTCTATGTGACGACGTGAGAAATACTTGGCAAGCAAAATAATGAGTGCAACCTTTGCAAGTTCTGTCGGTTGAATCGCAAACAACCCGACGTCAATCCACGAACGAGCACCCTTAAAAACACTCCCGAGTACTAACGTCAAAAGCAGTAAGCATATGACACCACCGTATATAACAAGTACCGGACGTGTTGCGCGTAGAAAACGATACTGTATGTGCTGGAGTAACAAGTAGACAACGATGGCTACAGAAAACCAGATGATTTGTCGCTCAAAAAAAACATATCTTACATCAAAAGAGTACATGGAACTCAGGCCAAAGCATGTGAGGAGACACGCTGGGAGCAGCGTCCATACATCAATTCCTTTCCACCAATACCGTCCACCAGACTGCATCATAAGCGACGTGCACTGTTTGGAAGCGATACAGGTCGAATATCAACACGTGATACATACTCAGTAAAAGGCGCCGGCCAAGTAAAGACAACTTCTGCCGATGTCCCCGCGTCGAGGTCATCGACTATTGTCTTCGATGCACCAACTGCGTTCCCCGCTTCATCAAAAACAGTTGCAATGACGGGGATGGAGCGAAGGTGCTCGAAACCAATATTATGGAGTAGCGCTCGCACTCGAGGTCGCGAATCCATGTCCTGGTTTTCCTGGTCACGCACTTCCATATCTCCTGAAAACTTTTTCATACGATACCAGTCCGCTCCAGGCTCCAGTGTCGTGACTGAACGTACCGGGACACGATTACCTGTTTGAATATTTGATTCAAATATTGGCACAATAGCCTGAGGTGGCAAAAATACATTTCCGTGGCGCTCAGCAACAAGAATACCGCGGGCGTCATACATCGATAGTGTGTACTTGATGAACTCTGAACCAGTATCAATGTTTGGATTTTCGAGATACGCAACCGAGCTATAGATTCCAGGAAGGACTTTAAATGAGCGTGTCCAGAGGACCGAGACGGGCTTCAGTGTCCCCGGGTCTCGAAGTGCGCATGGGCCGCCGAGATCAATTGATGATTCGTCTTGATTTTGAATCCCATCAAAACAAGTCGGAGGTGTCGAGAGTAGCGCGTAAATAACAGGAAGTGTCAAAATGAAAACAAACGCAACGACTGCGAATCCATACAGAAAACGTTTTTTCCCCGCCCAAGACATGATGTCACTAGTATACCTCAAACGAGCTAAAGTCTCATGGGGTGCAGTAGAAAATGTTCCTGCAGAAGAACTCGGCACTCACGCTGAGGTGTTGACAGTCGCACCACGTATGAACATCCGCAAGGTAGAATGGTCTGATATGAAACTACCAGGAATCATAGCACTTTCCGTGATGAGTATTTACGGATGTTTTCTCCTTGCGTTTCTTGCCTTCCTCTACTACCACCTGCAGCACCCAGGTATACCAACTTGGTTTGTTGTCCCTGCGTATGTAGGCAGCGCCGGAATCTTTCTCTGTATCGCGATGACATGGGCAATCTCAGACCACGTCGCACGACAGTTGCGGACGCTCATTATCTTTGCAGAATCAGTCATGAAAGGAAACTTGAAAGAACGCATTGACCACACGTCATACATTGAAGAAATAAATATTTTGACACGGGCAGTGAACGATATGACCATCACTGCAGATACACTGACAAACACACTCGAAAAGAAAGTTGAGGAGCGCACACTCGCAATTGAAGCGGTGAAAAAAGATATCGAGGCGAAGCTGACAGAACTCGACCGGATGAATAAGATAATGATTGGGCGAGAACTAAAAATGATTGAGATGAAGAAGCAATTACAAGCACTTACAAGTAATAAATAATACTATGATTACAACAACACAACACCTCTCAATTAAACCAGGCGCTTGGGAGCAACTCCCTGGGAAAGGTTGCGCGGGCACGCCGCAACTTATTTATGTATTTGGCTCAAAAGAGCGCATTGCAGAACCTACTACCTACACTGAAGTGCGCGCACTCTACCCTCAGGGAGATATATTGCTTGCTTCGACTTCCGGTGAAATCCTTGGCACTCATGTCTACGATGGAAGTGTCACTGTAACGGCATGCCACTTTGAGAAAACGACTGTGCGAGTTGCGCACACGACTATCGCCCACCAAGAAGAGAGCGCACAGAAAGCGGAGGAGCTTGCGCGCACACTGGTAGCACCTGACCTACAACATGTGCTTGTCTTTACTGATGGTCTTTTGGTAAACGGCTCTCAGTGCGCTGCAGGCATGGCAAAGGCACTCCCCCCACATGTCGCCGCAACAGGTGGACTCGCTGGTGACGGTGCGGCATTTGTAAGTACTGCAGTCGGACTCAACGGCACTGGAGTCAGTGGCACTGTCGTGATGATTGGGTTCTATGGCACCAGTATGAAAATCGGCTATGGCTCTGTCGGAGGCTGGGACCCATTTGGACCGGACCGTGTCATTACACGCTCAAAAGGAAATGTACTCTACGAGCTCGACCATGAGCCTGCACTCGCGCTCTACAAAAAATACCTCGGTGATAAGGCGAAAGAATTGCCAAGCTCAGGCCTCTTGTTCCCGCTTGAGCTCACTGTACCTACGGCTAGCGGACACTCCGAGCAACTCGTGCGGACACTCCTTGCTGTTCATGAGGCTGACCAAAGCATGACCTTTGCTGGTGATATGCCGGAAGGCATCTCAGCACGCATGATGCGCGCGAACTTTGAACGCTTAGTCGATGGCGCAGATGGTGCTGCACGAAAAGGCGTAACTGGAAGTACGGAAGTCATACACCCGCAGTACGCACTCCTTGTGAGCTGCGTTGGAAGAAAGCTTGTCCTCGGAGAGCGTGTTGAAGACGAGGTTGAAGCAATTGCTGCAGTATTTGGTGCACAGACAACTCTCACTGGCTTCTATTCATACGGCGAACTCTGCCCGACAACTGACACGACGAATGCACGCGGTGTCTGTCAGCTCCATAACCAGACAATGACTATAACTACCTTTGAAGAAGCATGACCCTGCACAAAACACTCGAGCGGCAGCTAAAGAAGATATACGGGACCACCCCTCCAGTGTTTGATGATGCGACGCAAAAATTGCTCGACCTGATAAGTGCTACATATACCCGCGGCGATGAGGATGTAACACTCACGCAGCACTCACTTGCACTTGCATCACAAGAAATGCGAGCTGCAAACGAACGGCTCCAAGCCGAGGTAAAAGCATTGACCGAAAGCCGTGCGCACGTAACTGACCTTGAGGCACTCAGGAGTGCCATGATCAACGTGCTCGAAGACCTCCAAGAAGAAAAGACGCGCGCTGAGAAGCAAGTTATTGAGACTGAGAAGTTCAAGCGTGCCGTTGAGGCGACGCAGAGCGGCATCATCATCACAAAACGCGACTTCTCAATCATCTACGCGAACAAAGCACTGCAAGAACTCAGCGGCTATGCACCAGAGGAACTCATAGGAAAAACACCATCAATCTTTCACAGCGGAAAAACACCTGAAGAGGTCTACAAAGGGCTCTTTGCGGCAATCAAAGAAAAACGAGTCTTTAGTAGTGAAGATTTTGTAAACAAGCGAAAAGATGGCCGAGAGTACCAAGCGTCACTTTCTGTCTACCCCATCATGAATGGTGAAGATGTTGAATTTTTCGTCGGCATACAAAGTGATGTGACCGAGCGCAAGCGCGCTGAACGCGCAAAGACTGAATTCGTCTCCATCGCAGGGCACCAGCTTCGCACACCACTCACAGCGATGCGGTGGTATCTTGAAGCACTTTTGAAAAAGCCGAAAAGTATGAACATTGCACAGATTGAGAAGCTCTCGGAAGTGCACCGCTCTACCATACGCCTTATCGGACTCGTCAACGCGATGCTTGATGCCTCACGCCTTGAAACCGGCTCGATTATGCAGAACAAGGAGCAAATCAATATCGCCGAAACATTGAAAGATATTTTGAAAGAGCACCGTGTGCTCGCCGAGCAAGGCAGCATCACCATGACTGACCAAATAGACACTGTGAGTGGGTTCTTGCATGCTGACCCGAAACTCTTCCGCATGATTCCTGAAAATCTTATCTCAAACGCACTTAAGTACACACCACCTGGCAAGAGTGTCTTTGTACGTCTCTCTGAATCCCCAGAGGTCTTCGGTGGTACTCCTACCGCACCTGGTATCACACTCATAGTACAGGATAGCGGCATTGGCATACCGAAAGAACAGCAGCACCGTGTGTTCGAGAAGATGTTCCGCGCCGATAACGCACGCCATGCGGAAGCTGTTGGTACCGGACTCGGACTCTACACTATTAAAATTGCTGTGGAGACGCTTGGTGGAAAAATATGGTTTGAATCAACAGAAAATATGGGAACAACATTCTATGTGTACCTCCCTTTTGCAAATGAGACGAGCCCCGAAAAGACCCTGTGATATACTTATAGCGTATGAACGATACTGCACCAAAGACAGTGATGCTCGTCGTCGAGGACGATACAGCACTTCTTGAGATGATATGCACTCGACTCCATGAATATGGCGTAGAGACACTGACCGCTACAAGCGTCACTGCTGCACTTGGAGAACTTGAAGCGCACCCTGAAATTGCTGCGCTCTGGATGGACCACTACTTGTTCGGGCAAGATGATGGTCTTGTCCTTGCTTCAAAAATAAAGAGTGACAATTCTGGGAGAAAAAATATGCCAATCTTTGTGATATCAAACACAGCAAGTGAGAACAAAGTGCATGCATACATGAACCTTGGAATCGAAAAGTACATCGTGAAAGCAAATACATCGCTTGATACTATCGTCCGCGATGTCTGCAGCGCACTGCACATCGAGGGCCAATCCACCGACCAGGCAAAGACAAATAATAGTGATTCTGCTACAATACGACCTATGAAAATACTCATCATCGAAGACGAGCAAGCACTTAGAAAAGCTATAGTTGAGGCGTTTACTGAAACACAAAAGTATACAGTCATAGAAGCTCCAGATGGCCTCGAAGGCTTAAAGATGATTCAAAGTGAGTCACCTGATGCTGTTGTACTTGATAACGAAATGCCGAACCTAGACGGCGTTGGTATGTTGAAGCAACTTATTGAGAAAACGGGCTCTATAAAGCCATACGTTCTTCTCCTTACGAATACATCAAGCGTATCACTCCTCGCAGATGTCATGCAGTACGGAGTGCGCGACTATCTCGTAAAAGCAGACAACCCACTCAGTAATGTCGTAGACCACGTGACACGACGCCTGACTGAAGGTAAGAACTAGACCATGCCCGAGCACCAAAGGGTTCCGGAACGCTCACGCGAATCGGAACTTTTTTGTTTACTTGCCGCGTCGTACGAATTTTCTCAGAAAGATTGAAAGCTCCAAGGCGACCTCATGCGTGTCTTTCGCCACCTGCACCCAACAGTGCGCGTGGCAGAGATCGACATACATCGATTTGTTGCTGAACGTGAGGCAACTCGTACTGACTACTCAGCACAGCAGCAGCCAATACTCATGCCAAAAAAGACCCCCAGGAGGGGTCTTTCATATGTAAGCACTTTGTGTTGCGCTCTTGCTACTCTTCCCTACGGAAACGGTACACCTCGGCGGCAGCTTCGCGAGAGTACTCGCTCATCTGCACGGCGAGGTCTTGCGGCTGGGTCCCACCCCAGCCTCACCCTTACGAGTACAATTAAGAAACTCA
>CAYNND010000016.1:0-1074 GCA_964398775.1 uncultured Candidatus Saccharibacteria bacterium
TGTAGAACTCTAGGTGTAGGGGTGAAATCCGTTGATATCTAGGGGAATACCAAAAGCGAAGGCAGCATACTGGCATTTTTCTGACACTGAGACACGAAAGCGTGGGTAGCGAACCGGATTAGATACCCGGGTAGTCCACGCCCTAAACCATGCCTGCTAGATTTAAAGAGTATCGACCCTCTTTGAGTCGAAGCTAACGCGTTAAGCAGGCCACCTGGGTAGTACGGCCGCAAGGCTAAAACTCAAAGGAATAGACGGGAGCTCGCACAAGTGGTGGAGCGCGTGGCTTAATTCGTAGCTAAGCGTAGAACCTTACCAGGGCTAGAAATCCAGCTGCAACTCCTATGAAAGTAGGATTCTTTCGAAGGTGCTGGACAGGTGATGCATGGCTGTCGTCAGTTCGTGGTTTGAACTGTTCCCTTAAGTGGGGTAACGAACGCAACCCTCGTTGGCTGTTACAAGTGTCAGCCGAGACTGCCCCCTAACGGGGGAGGAAGGTGAGGATGACGCCAAGTCCGCATGTCCCTCTGACGTCCTGGGCTGCACGCGCGCTACAATCGCTGGTACAATGGGCCGCAAGACCGTAAGGTGGAGCAAATCCTAAAAACCAGCGTCAGTTCGGATTGAGGTCTGCAACTCGACCTCATGAAGTTGGAATCACTAGTAATCGTAGGTCAGCTATACTACGGTGAATACGTTCTCGAGCTTTGTACTCACCGCCCGTCAACTCAAGGGAGCCGGGAATACCCGAAGCCCGCACTCGATGCGGTCCACGGTAAGTTCGGTGACAGGGAGTAAGTCGTAACAAGGCATGGGTAGCGGAAGCTGCTCATGAATTATTTCCACAATTGGAATAGCTATTGATTGCGCAAGCATCAGTAAGCAAGGCGATTTCTGTGCCACAATTGAGCACAGAAAATAAGAATCATGATGACACTTTAACTTCATGTGACGCTGGAAAGACAGCTACTACTGAATGGTAACCCCATTTCAGGCAGAGTTCAGATACGAGACCGTTCTACAAAGCCGGTCGCGTGGATGAAACAAAAGAGACAAATACAACGTATGCAGTTT
>CAYNND010000016.1:1174-12022 GCA_964398775.1 uncultured Candidatus Saccharibacteria bacterium
TACAAAGCCGGTCGCGTGGATGAAACAAAAGAGACAAATACAACGTATGCAGTTTTCAAAAGGTAAAAACAAAACCGCCGAAAGGCGGTTTTTTGTTTGACATCTCTACATACGAGAGTACTCTGGCGTGAGTGTTGGCAGAAGAAGGACTGTGTCATGGTGAACCCATTTGACCCGTTTGGAATCTATCAGCTATGGTGGAACATGGCACTCGCGCCCTGGCAGGCGTGGGCTCGCACTGTTCGAGTTCATCAGCATGTTGAGCATATTCGAGGCTCAGCGTTTGGTGAGCGGGAGGTCATCCACGTTCGCTTCGGCAAACGGGGGTGACCCCACCTTTCTCTCTACCGCTCTGCGGTTTTTTTATTACGACGAGCGAGCTGTGGTGCATATAATTACACGCACAATGCGCGAGTCGGGAAGTAATATCGCTGGCATCCTAAACAGAATGGTATACTGCACCTATGGCACACATACTGATTACACACACACTCCCACAGACCGTGGCAGATACATTGCAAGCAGCAGGACATACCGTCGCGCAAGAAACATTTACAAAACCACCAACACAAGAAGAGCTCATCGCAGCACTCGGGCGTGCACAGTACGACGTTGTCATTACACTACTCACTGACAAGATTACCGCCGCAGTGATGGACGCCGCACCGTCTGTAAAGCTCTGGGCAAACTATGCAACAGGCTACGACAATATAGACATCGCCGCTGCAACAGCACGAGGCATGATGGTAACAAATGCACCAACAGTAGAATCCGCAGAGGCTGTCGCTGAACACACCATCGCACTTCTCTTTGCACTCTCTCGCAATGTTGTCGCAGCGGATAGCTACACAAAAGCAGGTAAATATGAAGGATGGGACCCCATGCTCTTTATTGGAACAAACTTTTTCAAAAAAACGATTGGCATTATTGGCGCAGGGAAGATAGGACGCCGCGTTGCGTTCTATGCACGCGCGCTCGGACTTTCAGTCGTGTATCACGACATCAACCACGACACAGAACTTGAGGAGACACTGGGCGCTACATTTCTTCAGAGCAACGAAGATGTATTGAAGCAGGCTGATTTTATCAGTCTCCATGTGCCACTTCTCGATACGACGCGCCACCTCATAAACAAAGAGCGACTCAGTTTGATGAAGCCAACGGCATACCTCGTCAACACTGCGCGAGGCGCAGTTGTCGATGAAGATGCACTCATCACAGCGCTTACAGAAAAACGCATCGCAGGCGCAGCGCTTGATGTGTATGAGCATGAGCCACAGATGAGTGAACAGCTCCGCGCTCTTACTACTGTGATTCTCACCCCGCACATTGCTTCAGCAAGCGTCGAAGCACGGGCTGAGATGTGTGACGTTGTACTCAAAAACGTGCTTGCATATACAGCGGGTCACGAGCTCCCTAACCGCGTACAGTAATATGTTTGGGAAACTACTCATCACGCGACATCACGAAACTGACTGGAACAAGCTCGGGCAATGGCAGGGAAGAACTGATAGGCATCTGACTGACCACGGAAAGGCACAGGCAGCCTTGATGGGAACCCTCATCGCGCACGTTCCGCTTGCATGTGTATACACATCTACACTTTCACGCACGCATGAAACTGCTGCAGCGATGCTCACAGCAGCGCACAAAGAAACACTCCCAGTCATACATGCGCCTGCGCTCGATGAACGTGACTATGGTGACTACACCGGAAAAAATAAATGGGAAATGCAGAAGATACTTGGTGACGATGCGTTTCTTCGGTTGCGCCGTGGTTGGAATGAACCAGTGCCAAACGGCGAAACTTTGCGTGATGTGTATGAGCGCGTTGTGCCGTACTATATGAGTGATATAGTGCCGCGGCTGCAGCGCACAGAGACGGTCCTTATCGTTGCGCACGGTAACTCACTGCGAGCGCTCACCAAGTACATCGAAAACCTCTCAGATGATGCAGTATCAAGTGTGGAGTTTACTTTCGGAGAGGTCATCACCTATACCTTCGATGAAAATGGACGTATGATACACAAAGTAATAGAACAGATATGAATACACAACAATCAAGAGTCCAGATAGTCGGTACCATCGGTCCATCGTGTGCAACTCCAGCCATCATCGAAGAGATGATACAGAAAGGTCTCGATATTGTGCGCCTCAATTTTTCATGGGGCACCTACGACGAACATCGTGGCTACATCCAGGCGGTGCGTGCACTTGAGATGAAGCTCGGCAAACACATACCACTATTCATTGACCTCCCAGGGCCACGCATTCAGCACGAAGTCGGTCACTCATATGACAAGGAGATGATTCAAGCAATCACTGAAGAAGATAAAAAACACATTGCTTTCGGTGTTGCAGAAGGTGTTGATTATTTTGGAGTCTCCTTTGTCGGAAGCGCGTCAGATATTACAATCGCACGCGATGCTATCACTGCAGCAGGAGGGTCGCAGCCGATTATCGCGAAGATTGAGCGACAAGTTGCAGTCGACACGCATGCTGAGATTATCGCTGCAGCAGATGCAATCATGATTGCACGTGGTGACCTGGGTGAAGAGATACCGCTCGAGAAAATACCGTTTATAGAGGTGGAGTTGCTTGAAGCGTGTAATAAGGCACAGAAACCTGTTATTACCGCAACGCAGATGCTCCTGTCGATGACGAAGAACCCATTCCCAACACGCGCAGAAGTAACTGATGTTGCATTTGCGGTGATTCATGGGACAGACGCTATCATGCTCTCAGATGAGACAGCGATGGGGAGTTATCCTGTCGAGGCGGTCGCCATGATGGAGCGCATTGCACTTGAAGCGGAGCAGCATGCACGACCGGCGTTTGTGTTACATCCCTTTACACGACAATCATGAATATACATACACTAACTGCACGAGAAATACTAGATTCACGAGGTAACCCGACACTTGAAGTAGTCTGTGTACTTGAAGGAGGACAGCGTGGTGTTGCATCAGTCCCATCAGGGGCAAGTACGGGAGCACATGAGGCGGTAGAGCTTCGTGATGGCGACATGCACCGTTTCCGCGGGCATGGTGTACGGACTGCAATTAACCACGTGCAGACGACTATTTTGCAGCACGTGCATGGTGTGGGACATACTCAGCAAACACTCGATGAGGCATTGATTACGCTTGATGGCACGCCAAACAAGTCTCGACTTGGTGCAAACGCTACCCTCGGTGTTTCGTGCGCATTTGCGCGAGCTGCAGCCCTCGTGCATGAGCAGCACCTCTACGAATACATTGCATCAATAGCAGGGAATACTGCACCACTGAAACTGCCGATGCCAATGTTTAACATCATCAACGGTGGTAAACACGCAGACAGTGGTCTCGACGTGCAGGAGTTTATGGTGACACCGCGTGGCATCGAAGGATTTGAGCAGCAGCTCCAGGCAGCAAGTGAAATCACACATGCACTCCGAGGGTTGCTCCATGAAAAAGGGTATAGTGTTGGCGTCGGTGACGAAGGTGGTTTTGCGCCACGACTTGCGTCAAACGAAGAGGCACTCCAGTACATTGTAGAGGCAATAGCAGCAGCGGGATATTCACATGATGAAGTGCAGATTGCGATGGATGTCGCTGCATCAAGTCTCTACAGTGACAAGACCTGTACGCTCAAAATTGACGGTACCGTGCAGTGTATTGCACCGGAAGAGCTCATCACATGGTACAAGGATTTGATTACGCGCTACCCAATTGTTTCGATAGAAGATGGGCTCCCTGAAGATGATTGGGAAGGATTTGCAAAACTCACCGCAACACTTGGAGATAAGATTCTCGTCGTCGGCGATGACCTCACTGTGACAAACACAGCACGCATCACAACTGCGCATGAGAAACAGGCTATCAATTCAGTGCTCATCAAGTTGAATCAAATCGGTACTCTGACAGAGACGATACGTGCGGTGCAGCTGACGCAGAGTTATGGATGGAAACCATTTGTCTCGCATCGCTCAGGAGAGACAACTGATGCATATATCGCAGACCTTGCGGTTGGTCTCGGCTGTCCATACATAAAAGCGGGAGCACCGGTGCGCGGTGAGCGCGTCGCAAAGTACAACCGACTCCTCGATATCAACCGCCATCTCGCGTAAGTGCATCTATAAGAAGCTTCGGTATACTGACTGGGTCGGCGCTCCTGCCGGCGATTGAAGAAAGGTTTGCGCCATGTTCATGCATGCGCCTGATTCAATCGATGCAGCAATGTATCGGACCCTGTGGGCTGCTTCAGTGCAAGCCTCGCACTTTCCACTTGATGCTGCGATGCAGCTCTGGATTGGGACTGTAAAAGATGTGCGCGACGCACACCTCGGAATACTTGAAGCACAACGCCTCGCGGTGCGCTTCTGGTTCCCGTGGCTGTCTTAAGGGGTGTCTATGGGGGAAGATATACGCTGAGCCGCGGCACCTTCGGGTACCGCGGCTGAATTTTTATCCTGCTCTGTTGGTACGCACAAAGAGTACTCGTATTTTCATAGTATACTCATGCTATGAAATACATCATCATGAGTATTGTTTTCTTGCTCAGTAGTGTAGTGCTCACTCACGCGCAGACTGCAACGATGCCGAAAACTCCTCCTGCTGCACTTCCAAAAGCACCAGCCGGAGCAGTTGCGAAAGGACCATGCGATGCTGAGATGAAAGCTGCGATGAAAAATATGCCGAAAATTGAGCCAGGGAAGGACCCAAAATCGATGCCGAAGCCGAACGTTAACAGTGCAGAAGTAAAAGCATTGCAAGAGTGTATGAAAAAGAATGCTCCAAAAGGAGGAGCTCCGGCACCGACCACGCCTCCACCGAGTGATGCAAATGCAAAAATAACTGACCCAACGAAAGGAAAGGTAAAAGCACCTCCAGCAGGAACACCTCCTGCTGCGCCTGTGAAAGCAGGTTTTCCACCAGCCGGAAAGCAAGGCGCAAACACGACCACGTCACAGTGCGTAAATATTACAAAAGAATTGAAAGTAGGAACGCAAGATGCAGAAGTCATCGCACTAAAGAAATTCCTCTCCGCAGAGGGTCTATTACAGGGCGTGCAGAATACGAACTATTTTGGAGCTGCAACAGAAAAAGCACTCAAAGAGTGGCAAAAGAAAAAAGGAATTGCACAATCAGGAACCACTGATGGTAAGACACGAGCCGCGCTAAATCAGTGTACGCAAAAACAAACAAGTACAACAAAAGTACCAGCGCAGAAGTAACCATGAAGCGATTGCTTGCAACATGTGCCGTAGTGATAGCGGGTATCGGGTATAGCGCCTATGCAGCGCAAGACCAAGCTCAGCCAGTTCCTGGTTCGTGGTTGAATCTTGAGCGAGTACCAAGCGCTGCCGAGATAAAAGCGGGTGTTATTTATGACTTTGATGTTTTTAATGTATCAGGAGGTCTCGCGGCAGCGAAGCGAATTCTTGCAGTGGGTGGGCAAGTCGCTGTGTACCATCAAGGTATGGGCGGGGGAGCGATATGGGGAGAAAAAGAAATATCACTGCCGCAAATGCTGACACAGCTGCAAGGAGATATCCCGCGATATATTCAGCAGCTTGGAAAACCACGAGCGCTCACAATGCACATCGATAACGTGCATAGCCTCGATGCGGCGGGACTCGGCAGGATGATAGAAGGGGTGACAGGAATATGTCAGCGCGCAGGTACGCCATGCACGATTGCAATGAAAAACAATGTGAAAAATCTCCTCACACTACTGCAGTCAAACAGAAAGTATGCTGACGTTATAAATTATTTATGGATTGAAAATGCAACCGGCGATCCGACACAAATTAACGCCGCAAAAGAAATCAAAGAAAAGTTTAATATTCCTATTCGGCTCATCGGGTTTGGAAAGCTCCTCCCTGGTGCTCAAGCGCCAGGAGTGCATGAGACTCCTATCAGTGAAGCAGACTTGCGTACGTTTATGAAGAATAATCCTTGGATTACCGATGCACACTGGGCACCAGACGAACGCCACCTGACACCAACCGCATACATCGCAAACAGCGGTACGACACGCGTCGCCCCTCCTGCACAGCCACCGCCTGCAGCGCTCACAACACAACCTACTGGGGTGCAAACAGGGCAACCTCAGACCAATCCATTTGCTCAGCCAGGTCAAGTCACTCCACCGAGCGCTACACCTGCGCAAGGTACTGGCGTACAGTCACCGGGAGGTGGTTCACAAACACAGCAACCGCAACAACAGCCACAACCGCAGCAGCAACAGCCGCAGCAACAGCCACCCCAGTATCCTCCGCCGCAACCATTTGCAGCTACAACATCTTCCTCTGGTATCGGTGAAAATAAAACAAAATCAAAACCACCAACAGCATCAATTAAAGCAAAAAAGAGTACCATAAGTGGCAGGAAGCTTGTCACCGTGACATGGAAGAGTACAGGAGACGGAGACTATGATTGTGTCGTTACTGCGACGACAGAGACAAGTGAAAAGACGCTCGGAGAATCAAAAAATGGCACGGTAAAATTACGTCTCGCTAAAAGCGGCAAAGGCTCAATAGATTTCAGTATCCAGTGTACGGGCGAGGCAGGTGATGCCTCAGACGTGGTGACTATCGAGCGCTAGAACTCCTTCCCGTTATAGTGCTGCGGTGTAAGTGTTTCAACAGCAACGCCATCAAGGCAGCGCACATTGACCATGACGGTCGGTGTACCATCAGGATTTTCTCCACGAGCAAAAGATTGTACGCCGCAGGTCTTACAGAAGAGATGTTGAATCTTTTTGGTATTAAAACGATATTCAGTCTGCGCGTCGGCTCCAGCTTCAAGGGTAAATGCTGCTGCGGGAACAAAGGCAAGAATGAATCCTTTCCGTCCACAGTGAGAACAGTTACAAGTACCTGTCTGAGCGAGGTCAGCATCAACAGTAAATCGTACAGCGCCACAATGGCAGCTTCCTGAGTATTTCATAGGCTTCAGCATAGCACAGGAGTCCTGACTTATTGAAAAAAGTATACTTTCACAGTAGGGAAAAACCTGCTGCAGGGGAGTTTTTTGAGTTTGGTGCACGCACTAGGGATCGAACCTAGGACCTTTCGAGTATCAGTCGAATGCTCTACCAGCTGAGCTATGCGTGCATATAGGAACAAGCTTTTTCAAGCGTGCCGCACTATACCAGAAAGACCCCCTTTTTTCAATAACTGCTCGAAGTAACACACATGACCTATACCAATAGTCTAGTAATGCAAAAAAAACATAAAAACAGTAGAATATGCAGACATGAAAGAAATTTCTAACATCTACTCCCACTACCACATCCCACCCGTCATCCAGACGCACCAGCTTCGTGTGGCCGCTGTCGCGCGTACTATAGCAGCAGCACATGCAGGGGATTGTGACGCTGAAGTGGTCACTCAAGTCGGACTCTTACACGACATGGGGAACATCATCAAGGTGGAATTTGATACCTTTCCCAAAGTTTGGGAACCGGAAGGTGTTGAGTATTGGAAAGGGGTGCGCGAGACAATGATTGCGCAATATGGTAAGGATGAACACGAAGCAACTGTTGCGATTGCAAAAGAAATCGGCGTGAGTGATATGGTCCTGCACTGCACGGACATGATGAGTTTTTCACATATTGAGAAAGTCTTACTCGAAGGGACACTTGAGGAGCAGATTTGTGCATACGCAGACAACCGCGTCGGTCCCTTTGGCGTACTCTCTTTGGCAGAACGTCTTGAGGAAGCGAAGCGGCGCTACATGTATCGCACTGACCGCATCTTTGACCATGACCGACACGCAGAGATTGTGCGTCGTGCACATGAGCTCGAGCAGGTGTTGTTCACAGGCATTTCTCTGCAGCCTGCTGATATCACTGATGCACACATTGCGCCCATCGTAGAGCAGCTCTCATGCTACACTTTCGGTACAACAGACGCACATCGCGCATTTCATCGTTGAACTTCCCAAAAGTGCACTCACCGTACTACCCAGTACGCCTCGCGCACTTTTGCTCGTTCGCCTCGAACTGCATCAAAGTGCGTCAGTCGTACACAGGCACATGATAATCAGTGATATCTATAAAACGTACACCATCCCGCCGCATCTCCAGCTGCACCAGCTCAGAGTTGCTGCAGTAGGGAAGTTGGTTGCTGAAGTGCACCATGCAGATGAGCACACTGTTGTTTCGGCATGCCTCTTACACGACATGGGGAACATCATCAAGTTTAAGCTCGACCGCTTCCCAGAGTTTCTTGAACCAGAAGGGTATGAATATTGGAAAAAAGTTCAAGCTGACTTCATGCAGAAGTATGGCACTGACGAGCATCTCGCGACGCTCATGATATGCGATGAACTTGGTGTCTCAGATGCGGTACTGGGGTGCATCCGTGCAGTTGGTATGACCAAGGCACATGCAAACATCGCGACAGGCACGCGAGAAGAGCAGATTACGAACTATGCAGATTTGCGCATTGGACCAAAAGGACTCATATCGATACAAGAACGCCTTGCCGATGGAAAAGTGCGCTACGGCAATACGCATGATGGTGTGACATTAACCGATGCAGGCTTTCGCGCCATGAGTAGGGAAATAGAGGCGCTCGAAACGCTTCTCGCCACATCCACCTTCGACCCCCGCACTATCAATGATGCAATGTGCGCTCCTCTTCTTGAGTTACTTGCATTGTATAAAATCTAACCATGTGCATGTAAGTACACTCAGATTGGAAAAAATCGTTGCGCAGCTTTCAGTACTATAAGCGCAAAGTATAGTTACCCAGCAAGAACTAGTTGATTTCAATTATATGTGTGGCAAAAGGGACGGCCTTTGGTTCAGTACTGTGTGGTTCAGGTGTGTATTGTGGAAAGATGGATACTTCTATCTGGTTCTCTGAAATCCATTGTAGATAAGGTACAAATGAAGGGAAGTCAGTATACGTACCAAGCACATATCCGACTGGCGCTTCATAAATCACTTCTTGCTCGAGTGATTCAGTAGTAAGTAGTGTAGCTTGGTTGTCATGGTCTTGTTGCACAAAGAGTAGATGGGCACCATCCGGCGCCACTAAGATATTTTTTCCCAAAGATCCGTAATCAATATACGCATGTAGATCCTGCATAGTAGTGCCTGCTATATCTGAAACAAATAGGGCACACCCTGATTCTGTGCCGGTTCGAGTGCGGCAATAGAACACTTTAGAATCGGTTTGGAGTAGTTTTTCGAAAGCATATCCGGACTCGGTAGGTCCTAATTCGTTACTTTGAAATTTTTCTTGTTCTGGCACTGGCTCTACTGTGTGTGGCTGT
Source organism: uncultured Candidatus Saccharibacteria bacterium (assembly GCA_964398775.1). Classification (GTDB taxonomy): domain Bacteria; phylum Patescibacteriota; class Minisyncoccia; order Phycocordibacterales; family UBA2100; genus CAYNND01. The sequence goes on from CAYNND010000016.1 coordinate 10,447, forward strand.
TGGTAGTAGTACCACATAAGAGCACCGACAATGACAACGAAACAAAAAATAATTTGAATGAGCTGTTTTTGGTTCATGTAATTGTAGTTAGTTTTTTTTAAATCATACTCAAACGAAGCTCATTTCAGGTTACTATATCAAATAAACCTCAGCTATGAAAAAAGACGGTACATCCACCGTCTTTTTTCTTGATTCCAATTTTTTCTTTGTAAACCATCGGAGAACTCTACGTTGTTTTAAGAGGATACGATACCTCTGAGAGTTCTGAGCGAGGAATGGATGTTTTCCTGCTATACCGAACAATTTTTTGTCATTCTCCTCTTTGGTGAGGGATAGTCCTAGCGTTGACAATGGCATCTGTTACTAATCATTGGATTTAAGGTCAGTTATTTACGTGCGTGACCAGCGCAGCCAACGATAAGAACAAGTCGCGTAGAAGTGGATTTAAGGTCGATTGTTTACGTGCCTGACCAAGGCAGCCACATTCCAGCTGACGCATGCCCCAAAGTACAGGACGTGATATTGGCATCTCAATTAAATGAAGATGTCGGTACGCCTCTACCTAGGACTTCCACTACTGTACACCCCACGAATATTCTTGTCACGTTTGCACAATGCACAACAGTGTGGACAACAAGACAATTGCAGTCTAGACGAACTCACGTATGATGTTCCCATGCAAGGAACAGTACAAGACACGCTCGCGTCAGCACAACAGCAGTTTGTTTCGTGGTGCCTTCCGGGTGCTACAAACGATATACTTGTGCTTGCAGCACAAACATTTAACCAGTTCAGTCAGTACGTTATTGCGATACTCACCTTGGTTATGTTGCTTATTATGTGTGTGACTTTGTACACCACATTGCTCGCGTTCAAATACAAAGAGGCGACACGCCATGATGGTCTTGTGCTTGCAGGTGCCTTCGGTGCTACGATGACGATGATTTATTTCTGGGATTTCATGCGTGCTATCCATACAGTACTTGCCCCATCTCCGACGCTCCTGTTTATTTTGTTGTGGGTGATACTCCTCCTCAACACACTTTTCGTTGGCTACTATACAGCGCATGCAGTGAAGGCACTTGTTCGCACAACGATTGCTCGCTACAAGAGTTTTCGAGGGAAGTAATTCGTACGATTGTACACCTCTTCATTTCTAGATTGTCGTGCATGCAGCTCACCGAGGTTGCTGGATATACGTATAAAAAAATATAGAATACCGGAGTTGGGTATGTGGCGGAACTGGCAAGATAACTACAGTGCGTGCGTCTCACTGAGGCGCGCTGGATATACGTATAAAAAAATATAGAATACCGGAGTTGGGTATGTGGCGGAACTGGTATACGCGTGCGCCTCAGAAGCGCATTCTTAATCGATTGGGAGTTCGAGTCTCCCCATACCCACAAAATAAATGTCTTACGATTATATTCGCATACTCACACTGCACTGTGCTACACTTTGAAAATGGTAGATGTGGCGGCGCAATTTAAAGGTAAAAAAATTACAGTCATGGGTCTCGGGGTGCTTGGTCGCGCAGTCGGAGATGCTGCATACCTTGCAGAGTGTGGGGCGGAGG
>CAYNND010000017.1:0-10747 GCA_964398775.1 uncultured Candidatus Saccharibacteria bacterium
GAAGGGTACCTTAGAAAAGCGATTGCAAATGAGCCGCGATACCTGCAGGCATACAGTGACCTATACGCCATCTATAAGACACAGGGTAAGTCTGAGAGCGCTATAGATGTCCTTAAGCAGGGTATTGCCGCAGATTCTTCTGAGCACTACCTAAACTATGTCCTCGCCGGCTACTATCTTGAGTTGGGGAAAAAGTCCGAAGCACTTGCACAATATCAAGAGGCGCTCGCTCGTGCAAAGAAGACAAGTAACACAGATGTCATAAAAGCAATCCAAGAAGATATCAATCGTCTGAAGTAAGTGTGCCGTAGAGTATTTGGTACCACAAAAAACACCAGTCCCCGCTGGTGTTTTTTGTGGGCTGGCATCTCAGTCATGAGACTGGAAAAAAGTACAAGGTCCGACCTTTGACTTTGTAAACTCGATACACAGGTGCTGATATTTCCACAACAGAAAAAAATCTAAGGTCGGACCTTTGATTTTTTAAGTATAATTTTCTGATGCAAAGAGATGTTCCTTTTCAAGATGGTGAGATATATCATGTGTACAATCGTGGCACAAACAAAATGGAAATATTTAATTCCGAATCGGACTATCAGCGTTTTGTACAACTTATGTATGTCTGCAACCAGAGCCAAACTGTACAACTCTCAGTTCTTTCCAGAAGTGAAAGAAAGATGGGCAAGCTTTTTCAGGGCAAGCGTGGGAGTCCGCTCGTTTCTGTGCTTGCGTACTGCCTTATGCCTAATCATTTTCATATTATCTTGCGGCAGGAAGTCGAAGGCGGCATTTCGGAATTTATGAGAAAAATTGCCACAGGGTATTCAATGTATTTTAATAAGAGTACACAAAGAACAGGAACTTTATTTCAAGGAAGGTTCAAGTCAAAACATGTAAGTGATACTTGGTATTTAAACCATATATTTTCCTATGTTCACCTCAATCCAGTTGAGCTCAAATTTCCTCGATGGAGGGACAATATATCCTCAACAAAAAAAGGTATATTCCCATTTCTCTCCAAGTATATGTATTCAAGTTATATAGATTATTTTGTGAAAGAGCGCAACGAGAGGTCAGTTTTAAAGGTAGACGCGAGCGTGTCTTGGAATGAGCATATTCACTCACCGGAACAAATGCTCTTGTTCTACGAAGACCGTGCGCAAGATACCGTCTAAGGTCGGACCTTTGACGTCAAAGGTCCGACCTTAGACAAGCTGTGGATTTCAAGTTTTGTTCAGTTTTATATTACTTGTAGAGTTGGTGCATGTCTGTACGTAGCGCACTTGCGTTCGTTATGGTAATTATTTTCTCTCCTGTCTATGCGCTTGCGCAGGTAGCAATCAGTGAGGTGATGTATGACCCTGCAGGGACTGATACAAAGCGTGAATGGGTAGAAGTGTGCAATGTAAGTAGTGGCTCACTCGACCTCACCACGTTTAAGCTCTTTGAAAGCAGTTCAAATCACAGCATCGTTGCATTCTCCGGTGGAAGCTCACTTGAAGCGGGGCAGTGTGGGGTGGTCGCTGATGACCCGACGAGTTTCAAAGTGGATTATCCAAGTTTTAGTGGTGCACTGTTTGACTCATCCTTCTCACTCTCAAACTCAGGCGAGCAGCTCATCTTGCGCTCAGCTACTGATGCAGACATAGATGTGACGACATATCCAGCAACTGCTGCGAAGGGGGATGGGAATACACTGCATCGAAGTGGGAGTACCTACGCCGCAGCTTCTGCATCACCAGGAAGTGAGGTAGGATTTGCCGCACCAATCAGTGGCGGCGGGACTGATACTGGAAATGTAGATGGCTCGCAAGTGAATCAAAATGGAAACACTGCCACTCCCGCCTCCGGTGTCGCGTCAGTTATAAATTTTCAGACAGTAACAGTAGAGCCAACGCCAAAGCTGACTGTTCGAATTACTGTTCCTGAGCACACGGTGATGGGTGTGCTCACAAAGATGACCGCTGAGGCATATAATACAAAAGGTCAGGTAGTGAAAGCGCAAATAAAATGGACCTTTGGTGATGGAACAAGTGCTTCAGGGAGTGATGTGCGCCATGCCTTTCTGTCAGACGGAGCGTACGCAGTGCATGTAGAAGCGACAACCGATGGGCTCAATGATACGGCGGTCGGGCATATTGAAGTAGTTCCTCTGTCTGCGTCACTTGGAATTTCAGCTGATGGTAAGATTGTCAGTGTCACAAACGCAACTGCGAGTACTCTTGACCTTACCGCATGGAAATTGCGTGCAGGGAGTCAATATTATATATTTCCCGACAACACACTCGTACTACCCCAGACAACCGTTAAGTTTGTCCAAAGTGTAACAAAGCTTACCGAAGTAGTGCATGTGCGGTATGTTGAACTCCTCAGTGCTTCAAGTGAACGTGTCGCCGATGCGCACCTCGCTCAAAGTGGTATGACTACAAATACAACAGCATCGACGCAGCCAGCACTCTCTCAAGAGCCATTTACAGTTAATACAATTGGACTTGCTGGTATTCGGCATGAAGATGTCCCGCTACCAGCGCAAGCCACTGTCGCAACGCATGACATAGCGCAAGCAGCAGCTGTCACAAAGTTCCTACCAGAAAAAACTGCGCCCCGCTACAGCAAGAGAGCTAAGCAAGTACTTCCTCCTTCAGAGAGTACTAAACTGGTAGATGTACCTGAAAAGGTCGCAGAGGTATCTTCAGCTCAGGCAGCCGCAACAGCTTCTTCAGGTTTTAGCATGAGTCCGTGGTATGCGGGAATAGTCGCTCTTGTGCTGTTAGCGCTCGCGCCAGTACTACTTGCGCAACCTACTCTGCAGACTGAGTCCGTAGCGAGTCTCCCTGAAGAAGTATCTCTTGGGGGACTTACTGCAAAAGATTTTGAAATAATTGAGGTAGACGGAGAAGGGAAGGTACAGCGGTGAGAGCGCGATGTCCCCATGTGGGGATAATTTGAAATATTGCATTTTAGTATGAACAGGTACAGGCTTAGGGGCATGAACATCATAAAGCAGCACCCGTACATTACAGCAGTACTACTTACGCCACTCTTTCTTTTTGGATGCTTTATCGCATGGAGTTTCTATATGTGGGGGGATGATATATACGATACAGCATATGCTGACCGTATCCGCGGCACACGCCTTTCCGAAAATGATGTGCAAGGTACATATCTGCCACCACTGCCAAACCAAACAGAAAACGACGCAACAGTTTTAGGGATTGATGCAAACGATAACTCAATCAGAGATGATGTCGAGGTAAAAATATTTGCGATGTACCCAGGAGAGGGGAAGAAGCGTGAACGTGTCGCGGCCCTCCAGTACGCTCAGGCAGAGCAGCTCCTGTTCAGATGGGTTATCGGAAAAGAATCGATGGAGGCGTATTTGGAGAAGGATAGTAAGGCGTTTATGTGTATAAGTGATTTAAATAGACCAGCAATCGGTCTTGCAGATATGGGGTTGACCGATGAAGAGATAAACGAATTATCGAGACAGTATAGTAGGCAAAGAGACATGTTTGAAGAACCCTTTAGTAATATGATACAAAATACTTCTTCTCGCAAAAATGCCTATAAAGATTTGTTTAGAAAACATATGACTGGATACTCTCTCCCTAGTGGTGAACAATGCGACATTGCAATTCCAAAACAATGAAAAGACTTTCCACCACAATCATCGCAGCGCTGCTCTTCTGCATAGTTACTGCGCAGGCAGAACCTCACTGTAGCAAGACAGGAACGACTGTTGTGTTTGTGAATGGAATGAATGCGGTGAGTGAGGATGCTATAGGACTGCAAACAAAAACATTGGGCGATCAATATACCTTGAACTATCCGAATAACAAAAATATTTTTTTCAAATACGCATACAACCCCTCACGCGGAGAAGGTATGGACTTGGTGAAGTCAATTATGCAGTCATGTTCTGCAAGTAATGACGTGGGAGATATTGACCTCCTTGATATGCTTAATCAGCTCAATGAGCGAATCACCACAGAGCGTGTGGTCTTTGTGGGTCATTCACAAGGAACGCTCTATACAAATGCGCTCTATAACCGTGTGAACGCTCAACAGCTTCCAACACAGTCGCTCGGGCTCATCAATATAGCAACCCCGTCCCACTATGTTCCTGGTGGTGGCAGTTATATAACATCAACAAACGATACAGTCATAAATGCTGCTCGTGCTGCGCAGTTCTCATGTTTACGTGGCGCACTCCCGGCAAACATTTATATTCCCTATACTGATATAGACCCAGCAGGGCATAAGTTTACTGAGGTATACCTTGAGCATGCTGGTGCTCAAATCGTCCGTTCTATTCACGACACCATTCAGCGGCTCTCTGTTGATACTATCTCTCGACCAAAATGCATTGATCCTGAAATTGCAATTTCATGGGAAAAAACAAAACGAGTAGCTCTTGCGGTCAGTGCACCTGTTGTGAATGGCACCTATCATAGTGTAAAGGGTGTTAGCACCTTCTCCACCACCACCCTCGATATGACCACATATGCTGCAGCTCGTGGTGCAGACCAGCTCATTGCGCTCGGTAACGCAACGATTGGCGCTGCTCAATTCACATACAACACATCCCGCGCAATCGTCGGAGCAAGTATGAACCTCGCAAGCTCAGTCTTATTCTCTACACCAGTTCAAGCTCAGTCATCCGCAGCAGTTCTCGCCGTTGTTCCGTCAATCACCACTCCAGAAACTGAGTTATATCATCCAGTCACCTTCGAGCCCCTCCCAAATGTGCAACCAGAAGTTGTACCACCACAGTCTGTACTCAGTGAGGAGCCTATAACCTGGGAATACATTCCTGAACGTGACGCATCATATATACCTGTTGTTGCTGCACCACACACAGTTGTCAGCACACCTGTAACTGGTTCAGCGCCAGGCGGTTCAGAAGTATACATTGATGTCCCACCTCCTTTGCCGCAACCTATCATTCTGATGGGTGGAGCAGGGCAAGGCGGGGGAGGAGCTCCGACATTAGAGCCGAGCGCTCCAGTACTTACTCCGCTCACATGTGCACCACCTGAAGTTCTAAATGCTGACAGTACTGCGTGTGTCATTCCTGATACAACACCTCCTACACTTGCTGTAACTTTGTCCGGGTGTCTTTCTCTTGTAGCAACAGATACGACAATGTCATGCCTTGCGCATACTTCACCAACACCCACTCTTTCTTGGGTTGCGGAAGCGGGGAGTACTGTCTCTCTCAATGACGTAGTCGTAACGGATACGAGCGTGTCTGTAGCTACAAGTGCAATACTGACAGCGGTAGATGCTGCAGGCAATGTGGCAACAAAAAATATAACAATCACAAGTGATGCTACGCCACTCCTTATTTCTGAGGTGGGGTATCCTCTCGACACTCCGCAAGATACAGCTCATCAATATGTTGAGCTTTACAATACAACAAACACAGCGCTTGATATAAGCACTCTTCATCTTGAGAGCTCTCGCACAGAGGGTGACCCAGCGCTCCCACAATTTTCCTTCCCTCTTGCTGGCACGATTCAACCTCATTCATATTTCCTCATAACAAACGATTTTGATATAGCAGATACAGTAGAGGATATGACTATGTCGTGGCCAAATGGATTAGCGAATACTTCCACCCTCTCTCATCAACTGCTTCTTAAGCAAGGAACCGCTGTGCTTGACTCACTTGAGCTGTCGTGCCCAACACTCTCAACGACATGTCATACCACTGGGCATCCTTTCGCTCTCGAGCGGTCTATTCGAAGAAGTTCCGCTGTAGACTATGCATATTCACTTGAGCAGAACAACACTCAATTTGTGTTTACAAGTGGCACGACTCGTTTCGTCGGTTCTCCTGGTCGTCGGAATACGGCAGACTATGTCGTGAGTACCCTCAGTAATACGCTCTCAACAGAGTACAGTCCATACTACATTCATGCGTTGGAGGTTCCAGCAGGTGCAACGGGTACCATAGACGCAGGAGTTATTCTCACTATGCGCTCAGGAGCAGGTATACATGTTAATGGAACTCTTATAATTAACGGCACAGCTACAAATCAAGTCGTCGTATCAAGTGCTGACAGGTGGAGTGGTTTTACTATTGCTTCCGGAGGTAACCTTTCTGCAACGCATACCACAGTAAGTAATGCGGGTATAGGAAATTCAGGAAGTGATACTGGAGCAGTCAAAAACAGAGGGGGAGTCGTCGTTTTGTCCGATGTCACAATGACTGATGTTCAGCCAAACGGATTCTTCCAAGATGATGGGTCAGCAACACTTACTAATGTTTCCATCACTACAGCCACGTATCCTGAAAATGCAATAAAAGTTCGCGGAGGCAAATTTATATTCAATGGAGGTATGCTTTCTAATTTCTCAGATTTCGGCTTCCATATCACGGGCGCACCAGTGTGTACCATTTCAAATATCACCGTTACTGGTGTGCGGAGCGCTCGCACGAGTGGTTCTGAGGTGTTGTGTACATGGGATGCAGTGACACACAATGGCAGTCCACTGTAGGGAAATAAGCAGGCGGTTCTTTGCTGTTTTATTGGTATACTACGAGGGCTATGCAGGTGGTGACAGATTCAGATAGAGACTTTCTCAGTATGCTCGGCACGTTCGGTGTGATTATACTGACGTCTTTTCTCATCATCATCGCGACGAACTCACTGCGTCAAAACGAATCTGAAATGTCAGCACGCACCGTAGAGGTGGTAGGGGACTCAGGCGGCTCTGCGCCGTGCACGACTGACGGCACTAATTGCTAAATTTTGAACATGGTGGTGCAAAGGAAAAGCCGCACTGGGCGCTGCGGCTTCTTTGTATCGGGTGACCTCGTTACTCTGGGTCAACGCGTTACGGTTACTTTTCGAGGCTGGGTGGTAGCGCGAACTCATGCATGCGCGCATAGTCACGGATAAGACTCAACTGCAGGTCTGTGACGCAGACCAATTGCTGGGTTTCTTTCGCGAGTACGCACGATACCGAGCAGGCAACTATTTCGCCAAGCTCCTTTTCAATGACTCGAACAAACGCCTCCTCTGTTGGTGAGAGTCCCTCGTACATATTTCTTCCCTTGTACGTGTAGACTGTGTCACCTGTTTCTGTTTTCTCAACGTTCATCGTCGTCATCTCCAAGACGGGTCCATATGTGAAGGAACAAGCGCATTCCCGTATAATGCGCAATCCGCCGCAATTGAACCATATTTTAATGATTTGTCAATAATATACCGTTGCAAACGGGGCAGGGGTAGTGTAGAGTGCTCCCACTGGCTAAAGACAGCGAGTCGCCGAAAGGCGGTCAAGTGAGCCCTGCTCACGCTTGCCGAGGTCGAACTCTTCCGCGTTTAGACGCGGGTTCTAGCCCAGTATTATCAGCTAATACTTACTGTGCTATGGCAAAAACAAAAGCACAAAAGCAAGAAATCGTAGAGAAGCTTGCGGAGGCCTTCAAGGGTTCTGTCTCTTCTGTCTTCGTGCACTACAAAGGAGTGAACATGGAGGAGGAGTACGCAATGCGACGTGCGCTCACTGCTGCTGGTGTTAAGTATTTCATCACTCGTAAATCTCTCATGAAGCGCGCAGCGCAGGCAGCGGGAGTCGCGGGGGAGGTACCAACACTTTCAGGTGAAGTCGCTGTTGTATACGGCACGAACGATGCAGCGAAGGAAGACATCACGCTCTCTCCACGCGGTATTCAGGAATTCGTCAAGAAGCTCGGCGGGAAACTTGCAATCATGGGCGGTATCGTCGAAGGAAAGTTTGTACCTACTGCAGAGATGCAGACACTTGCAACCATCCCACCAGTCGACACACTCCGTGGTATGTTCGTCAACGTCATCAATTCTCCAATTCAGGGATTTGTTGTTGCGCTCTCAAAGATCGCAGAGAAGAAGGCGTAGTTCTGTTCAATTTATTTTAAGTATCATTTAATTTTTAAAAAATGGAAAACGTAGAAGTTCCGGCAAAGTTTCAAGCTATTGTCGATGCAATCGAGAAAATGTCAGTTGTTGACTTGAACGAGCTCGTAAAGCTCTTTGAGGCAAAGTTTGGTGTGTCTGCTGCTGCAGTTGCAGTTGCAGGTCCTGCTGCAGGTGGCGCGGCTGCTGAAGAGAAATCTTCATTCGGTATCGAGCTCACAGAGGCAGGTGCTCAGAAGATTGCTGTTATCAAGGTTGTGAAGGAAGTACTTGGTCTTGGTCTCGGTGAGGCAAAGGCACTTGTTGATGCAGCTCCAAAGATGGTCAAGGAGGGTCTCAAGAAGGAGGAAGCAGATGAGCTCAAGAAGAAGCTCGAGGAGGCTGGAGCAAAAGTTACAGTCAAATAATTGTACTGTACGTGTTCAGACAAAAGCCGGCATTGCCGGCTTTTGTTGTGGCTCAGCTTAGTCATTTTTTCTCAGTACGTTTTTTTATTCCCGTCAATGCGTACCCTGTGATACACTCATGCACTATGAACGATATAGCGAATCGACTCTTCGGAAAAGAACCACGCACACTCATACTCCGTGCGTTTGCACTTGCCGCAGAACGACCGCTCTCTTTTGAAGATATAGCGGCTACAACAAAACTTAAGAAAAAGTTGCTCACGAGAGAACTCGGTGCTCTGAAGCGTGCGAAAGTCATTGCGGATACTCGCACAAAGGAAGGGAAGGGCATGATGGTCACAGATGCTCATGTGCAGCATATATTGAAGCAACTGTTTACACACTCAGCACAGCTTGCTGATGACCAACTCGTTTCAAAAATAAAAAAAGCCGGGCCACTTAAGATGCTTGTTTGTAGTGGTGTACTTATCGGTGAGCATGAAGCAGAACTTGATTTGCTCATTGTCGGTGCAATGAACGAAAAAATGCTTGCGCGTGTGCTCAAGCCACTCGAGGCACACCATGGCGCAGAGTTGCGCTGTGCACTCTTTACCGAAGAAGAGTTCTATCATCGTCTTGATGTGCGTGACCTTTTGATTGCAAATTTGTTGCAAGGAAAACACCGTGTGCTTGTCGATAAGACAAAACGTCCACAGAAATAAAGCATATCAGGCTGTGGGTAAGTCATGCGGGGCTCTCTGAGCCCTTGCTATACTGCATGGTAATTAGTGCGCAAGCACCATAAACCATCATATGGATTACTCAATCACAACATTACTCAGCGATGCGTTCATCGAAGTATGGGCTGCATTTATGACATTTTTACCAATGATTATCGCCGCGCTCCTCATCGTGACAGTGGGAGTCATTGCAGGAAAGTTTCTTGGAGAAACTGTCACGAAGCTGTTGAATGTTTTGAAAGTAAATGATGCACTCGGTTCTGTGGGCGGTCAGCGCCTTGCTGAAAAGGCTGGAGTAAAACTTGCTGTACACGAGTGGATTGGTACCTGTATTCGTTGGTTCATTCAGGTTGTATTTTTCATTGCGGCACTGAACGCTCTCGGTATGTATACCGTGACTTACTTCATGGAAGATATGGTCTACGGCTTTCTACCGAAAGTACTTGTCGCTGTGTTCATCATGGTCGCCGCAGGTGTCGCAGGTGAGTGGGTACGTAAAGCGATTGAGCGAAGTGTGACAAAAATCGGCAGTGTCAGTCCCGCGCTCCTCGGTGCTGCTGCAGAGTGGTCAATTATCGTATTTGCACTTTTTGCTGCACTCACTGAGCTTGGTATTGCGGAAGATTTGATTCGCATTTTGTTCACTGGAATCGTCGTCGCGCTCTCGCTCGCTCTTGGTCTTTCTTTCGGTATTGGAGGGCAACAGGCTGCTGCAGACTTCATTGAATCGGTGAAGGAAAAAGGGAAGAAATAGCAGTCAAAAACTTTGCTCAAATAAAGCACTAAAAAAAGCGCTCAACAGAGCGCTTTTTTTCTTTCAAAAAACGAACTTTTTTGAAAGCGTGTCAAGAAAAAAGCTGTGGAAAAGGATGGGGATAAAGTATGCAGATATTTCGATTTTAAGCCGTATTATTGTGATTACACGGATGGACATACATTCGTGCCATTTCGATGAATAAAATTCTGTGTGCGAAAGTGCTGATAGTTGCGGCAGTTTTCTTCGGTGGTTCATTTGCGTACGCGGGCAATCCGACAAATCCGATTCTTCCTGCCGACAACATTCAAGACCCGGGTGCGGGTACTACGCCGTGGGGCGGATGTACTCCTGCAGACACAAACTGCTATGTCACAAATGTCGGTGGTCCTGGTTCATTCAGCACACTCACTTCAACAGGGAACACAACACTCGGTACGGGTGCTGGCACAGTGAACACAATCGGCAATGCATCAGGTACAACTACTTTTTTCGGTACAACAATTTTCAATACACTTCCGTCACTTCCACTTACAACAGGCTCGATACTTGTCGGTAATGGGAGCAATATTGCTGCAGCTGTAGCTCCTGGAACAAATGGTCAGGTCCTGCAGATTGTCGCTGGTGTTCCAACATGGTCTGCACTTCCTTCGGGGACAGTCTCTTCTGTTTTCGGCCGTACTGGTGTAGTCATCGCCACAGCTGGTGACTACACTGCTACACAAATCACAAACACTCCAGCAGGAACTATTGCGGGCGTAACTGTACAGGCTGCACTCGACGAACTTGATTCAGAAAAACTTTCAAATGCGCTCGCAAGTGGCAGTGTATTTATCGGGAACGGTTCAGGGGTTGCAACGGCACAAGCAGTTTCAGGAGATGCCACTATCACCAACGCCGGAGTTCTCACCATCTCAAACAGTGCAATCACCCTCGCAAAACTCGCGGCAGACTCAGTCA
>CAYNND010000018.1:0-9834 GCA_964398775.1 uncultured Candidatus Saccharibacteria bacterium
GAGCCTACGCCAGCGTCTGTCCCAAGTCCTGTTGAAGTCCACACAGCGTAAGCTGGTGCTCTTGATAAAACGTCACTCATGAGTGGCGTTTTATTTTGTGCATGTACACTCGTGGTATCATGCGGCATGGTTTCTGAGCATTATCCAGAAATACGCACATACAATCTAAAATGGTTTGATGCTCTTCAAGAGTGTGCGCGCACAGTAGATGAGAATCATCTTCCAGAGATTATCGAAATGCTCTCACAGGTCATTCACCCGTTCTTTCTTTCAGAAAAGAAGCATGAGCGCCTTGCGAGCTTTGCGGAGACAATGGAAGAGTTTTTTGCCGAGCATCAAGCGCCACGGGCAAAAAGAAGAATAAAGGACGCTCCTGCGGATATTGACTACAAACGTATCCGCATTGTTATCAGAACAGTAGCTTCAATGCACAGGCGCTGCTCTGTGCTTCCAGAATCGCTACTGCGAGATAGGGCATTACATCTTTTACAAAGGATAGAAAATGCCTACCGTGCATTCCTTGGGGGAGCTATTTTTGCGAGTCCTGATGTTGACGCCGGGTCACTACCCGCAACTCTTGATGTATATGACGTGCGCACCCTTGCTCGGCAGGAGAATATTCATACGATTCCACGCGGCAATGTGCACGAAAAGAAGATACAAGCAGATATTGTCCAAGCGTATCGTGCAGAGCATATTCTGAATGCGTTTACTATCGAGTTTGTACTTGCTCGTGTACCAGTTGCATCGACACAATACTTGCTGAGTCTATTTTCAAAACACGAGCTGACCGTTAAGCATAAAAGCATTGGAAGTGTTGAGGTTGCTCAAGCCATCGCTGCAGACCCATACAATCATGAGTACATTGAATTTATTGCGACACTCATACGACAGACAGGCGCGTTTAGTTTTCGTAACAATTATTTCTCTTTAGATGATGATGAAGATGAGGAAAAACCTAGAAAGCCATTTGGTAAAGTACTTTTCGATAGTCTGACTGGTGAACCGCATGAACGTGTGCAGACGTTTCTATCCATTTCACATACGTATGAACTTGAACATGAGTATGTACTTATGCTTTTACAAACTCCCGGGTATACCTCAAAGAAGTTTGCTGATGATTGCGCTCAATATGCGCCTGTGTTTAAACCGTCTGATATTGTTGAAATTTATCAATCAGACATACCACTTGATGCGGCGCATGCATTCGCGCAAAAATTGCCATTTATTATGCAAGAGGGGCATACAGTTTTGCACTGTCTACAAAACAAAGAGATGCGCGATGCGCTCACACCCTCGGTGCTTGCAGATATTCGTGCGTTTTTCGCTGGAACAGATTGCTTCACTATCGACATGCTCCAGTGGTACGTCGGTGAAGTGAAGCGGAACAAGCGTACGGTGCAATTTCTCCAAAGTGTCGGGTGCACCTCTATGGAGCACATATATGCTTTCGTAAAGCAGATGCGCACAGAGATTGTGCCAATGCACTATGTCAAAAAGATACTGAGAGTCGGGAAATGGCCAGAAGTAAACATGAGCACGCTCATGAGTGCGCTTCAGGAATGGCATACAGCGCAGATAACACCAGAGGAAATGCGTGCTGCACGAGGAGTGTGGGATATTAAAAAAGGTGTCTCTTGGGCGTCTGTCGAAGCGAGACATTTGCGCCAATATCTTGAGATACAAAAAAAGCCCGAACAGTTTCAAATGATGTTGCGAATCTGTAAAAAGTATAACCTTGTGCCAGCAGAGATTACGCACTTCATAACACAGGGGCTAGTTGAAGCGGATTTTGATGCTCTCCATGAACTTGAAGTAGATTTTCATATGTTTCCAGCTGTAGTTGCCTGGGGTATGAGTGATTTTAAACGTGAATGGTGCAATCTAAAGCATGATGAAAAAGTGCTTGTAGCAGGGTACGGACCAAACAGACTAGCGGAGAAGAAAAAGGAAAACCCAAAACTTACACTTGCAGAACTTACGCAATTTCCGAAGCAGAAGCATACTGATTCAGTAACTAAAGGTGATATCTCGGATGATGATGGATATGCGTCATATCTTTCAGTATTACAACGACCACCAGATGATATGTGCAATATAGAACTCCTGCAGTTGTTTGGTGTCTCTCCTGAATATATGCACCAGCATTTGTTGCTCGCCACTGGAGCGCGCGTGCTCAGTGATGTTGCCACGAACCATATCATTCTTTGTGCATACATTGAAAATAGAATACCGCCTGACCTAGTTCCTTTGATTGAACGGTATCATATTGCACAGTTTTCTCGCTATCCTGTACATACACTTGAGTCAATGACAAGAGGTTATGATGAGTCTGCGGCGAAGAGGGTAGCTTGCATTCTTCGCGCGAAAACGGACTACAGTAGTGCGGGTGAGTATATGCATGATACGTGTGAGCAACTCAGTGCAGGGTATCGAGTGTACGTCTATGAAGTTGCGACCAAAAGCGACGTAGTTCGAGCTCTCAAGGATATGAATGCAATACTAAAAACAGACGAGTCAAAGATTGACCTACTTATGTTTAATGGTCATGGAAGCGAGGATTGTTTTCAAATGGGCTATCCATACTCGAACACAAGAACGCATCTTACCCCAACAAGTACTCGATACCTCGCTCCTTTTCGTAAGGTTCTTGCTGACGATGCGCAGTGTATATTCGGCTCTTGTTCTGCCGCGCGTGGTGGAAGGGACGCAGATGCAATCGCGTACGTGCTCGCTGATACCTGGAAAGATGTTCAGGTTTTTGCTGCAAATGCAAACACTTCAATCGCTGAAATTAAGCTCGATGATTCCGGACGTGTAAAAACTGTTGATTTTCAAAAACCAGAACAGCTTGTGGTCATCAAATCGACCCGCACTGCATAATTGACATTACCCCTAAAAGTTCTATGATGATGGGCGGTTATGGAAGCTGCTACGCTTCAGCCGAAAACGCCGTGACTGAACTTCTTATTGTGCTCATTCTTATAGCTTTTAACGGCCTTTTTGCGCTGTCTGAGCTTGCGGTGGTCTCAGCACGTCACTCGCGCCTCAAGTCACTTGCTGCGCTCGGTACTCGTGGTGCACAACGTGCACTCGATCTAGCGGCAAATCCAAGCAAATTCCTCTCTGCGGTGCAGATTGGCATTACGCTCATCAGTATCGTCAATGGTGTGTATTCGGGTGCAATTTTCGGAGATCGTCTTGCACATCTTCTGTCGGCATACGGGCTTGCTCCACATCTTTCAAATTCTATAGGGTATGCAATTGTGATTGTCATCATCACCTACCTTTCGGTCATCATTGGGGAGCTTGTACCGAAGACGCTGGCACTGAGGAACCCTGAAAAGATTGCCTGTATGGTAGCGCCGGCAATGTCTGTCTTCTCACGAGTTGCTTCTCCTGCTGTCTGGTTACTCGATACCTCAACTCGACTCGTATTTCATACGTTCGGTATATCAATGGTCAATGAAAAGCAGGTTACGGATGAAGAGATTCAATCACTTATTGCCGAAGCTGAGAATGCTGGAGTACTCGAAAAAGGTGAGCGTGAAATGATTTCGGGCGTTATGCGCTTTGCCGACCGTGCTGTTATTGGACTCATGACGCCACGCACTGACGTTGACTGGATTGATATAACAGCTCCCCAAGAAGAAATTAAGGAGCGCTTAATCACAACTCCACATTCACGACTGCCGGTTGGTGAAGGTTCGCCCGATTCATTTATCGGTGTGGTGCAAACACGAGAAATCCTTGCTGACATTCTCGCCGGGAAACAACTTGATATTTCAACGCATGTGCGGAAGGCGCCAGTTATCCCAGAGCTCACTGATGCACTTGATGTATTACGCACATTGCGAGAAGCAGATGTCCCAATGGCGCTTATTCATGATGAGTATGGAAACTTTGAAGGGTTGGTAACACCTGCAGATATTCTGGAAACAATTGTTGGAGTCTTTCGTTCTGATACTGAAGGTGAAGAGCCGCATGCAACTGAGCGGCCTGACGGTACATGGCTTCTCTCTGGCTCCATGGCAGTCGATGAAATGGCACAGAAGCTTGAAATAGTACTTCCTGAAGAGCGCGGATATGAGACAGTTGCAGGCTTCGTCCTCTCAGGACTGCAGCATCTTCCGAAAGTAGGGGAATCGACCGAGCTACTCGGTTGGAAGTTTGAAGTGGTAGACCTCGATGGAAGACGCGTTGATAAGGTACTGGCAACTCGTGCGCGTCAACCGCTGCGCAGACAGATATAAGAAATACGCCGCGAGCCAATTGTCTATCAAAGGTATATACTGTATGTATGAATACAGTACTTTTTTACTGCACCCTTGCAGGACTCGTGTTCTCCGGGTACATGAGTGGTGTAAAGTTTTTTACCAATCAATGCGCGTTTGGGGAATCATGCCCGCTCTTTTTTGGTTTTCCTGCGTGCTATTTCGGCTTCGCGATGTTTCTGCTACTTACTATTAGTGCAGGGCTTATCATTTTCACTCGCATACCTCGTAAGGTATTGCTCATTGATATTGTCTCGACAGCAGGCATTGGTATTGCATTTGCCGGTTATTTTACACTTCGTGAGTTGCCGGTACTGTTTGAGCAGGGATTATCTGCGTACATGTTTGGTCTTCCGACGTGCGCACTCGGTCTTATTTTCTATATTGCGATTTTCATAATCGCACTTCGAGAGCTACTTGCTATAGAGCCGCTCCACACTACAGAGCGCTAGCTGTGTTGATGCGTTCAATCGCAACGATGAATGCTGCATCGCGCAGAGTAACGTTGTGTGTTTCGTGAGCCTTCACAACGTCAGTGTATGCTGCACGCATCAGCGCCTCAAGGTCAGTCAGGACTTTTTCTTTTGTCCATGTTTCTCCATGCATATTTTGATACCATTCAAAGTAGCTTGTTGCGACACCTCCTGCATTTGCAAGAATATCAGGTATAACAATGCTTCCACGTTCTGCAAGTATGGCGTCAGCGTCTCGTGTTGTCGGGCCATTGGCTAGTTCAAGAATGATTGGAGCTGTAATACGAGGTGCGTTTTCCGCCGTAATAGCATTTTCAAGCGCAGCAGGTGCGATAACATCGACAGGCAACTCAAGCACTTCAGCAGGCTGCACGAGTGTACCAGTGAGCCCTAAGGCTTTCAGTGCTTCACCAAGATTGCCGTGTCTTTCTTTTGCCTGGAGGAGGGCATCGATATCAGGGATACCCTGCGGCACATAGATGCCACCTTTACTGTCTGATACAGCGACAATCTTCATTCCACTCTGGATTAGTGTCTTTGCAAGGTAGCTGCCGACATTACCAAGTCCTTGAATCGCCACAGTCATGCCCGCAGGGTTCTTTCCTGTGCGTTCGAGATGTGCCTTGAGTACATATCCACCGCCAAAGCCTGTAGCTTCAGTTCTTCCTTGTGAGCCGCCATTTGCAATAGGCTTACCGGTGATAACCGCAGGGCTCGGTTTTCCCATGAGTGTGCTGTACTCATCAACCATCCACGACATGATTTGTGGTGTTGTATTTACATCAGGTGCGGGAACATCGACTGTGGGTCCAATAATAGGAGCAATTGCTCGTATAAACGCTCTCGAAAGTCTCTCAAGTTCTGTAGTGCTCAAGAGCTTTGGGTCAACAATGATGCCACCTTTGCCTCCGCCAAAAGGGACATTCACCACAGCGTTTTTCATTGTCATCCAAAAAGAAAGTGCTTTCACTTCGTCCATATCAACTGCACTGTGGTAACGAAGTCCACCCTTATATGGACCAAGGACATTGTTGTGTTGTGAACGAAACCCTGTAAATGTTTGTACACTACCATCGTCCATTGGTATGTGGAGTGACACTTCGGTGACGCGATCAGGTGCACTCAAACGAGCGAGTACGAGCGGATGTACGGGCACGTGCTCAGCTGCACTCTTGAGTTGTGCGAGTGCCCGATGCCATGGGTTATGGTGCATATGAATATATTATGCGAGTAAAAGATGCTTGAGCGTTGGTTCATCAAATCCCACGATGACCTCCTGGTCAACGAGAATGACAGGAACTCCCATTTGTCCGCTTTTTTGAATCATCTCCTGTGCCTTTGCGCGGTCGGTCGCAACATTGTGCTCTGTAAAAGCGATACCATGTTGCTTCAAGAAATTTTTTGCAAGGTTACAGTAGTGGCACGTTGGTGTTGAGTAGATTGTGACAGTTTTCATGATTGTTATGAGTTAAATACAGTGATAATTTTTCTAATGCGAATAGCCAGTGGTGTTTTCGTAAACGAGTAACATACCTGTTGCCCACGTTTTATTCCTTCGATAATGCCGTGTGCTTCAAGGAGCGCAATCTGATGACTTGTCGAAGAAGGGGAGTGTGCAATTGCATGTGCAATTTCTTTGACGCACGCCTGCTTTCCCGCCTCCTCAGAGAGGAGTAACGTAACAAGAATATTGTATCGAGCGCAGTTTGAAAGTATCTTACTCACGATGAGTACATCTGTGCATACTTTCGCCTGAGGGTTTGCATGAATATATGAAGACTTTTTCATATATTCATATAATACACCCTCACACGGAGCGGTCAAGTGGGTTGTGGGTATGTGGCAAGCGAGGCAATCCCGTGGGGTATACTTGTCAGATGAAAGCACTACTTGCCACACTCTGCATTTGCTGCTTCGTGTCGGTCGCTCACGCCGTCGACCTCCCATTCACAAAAGATTTGTTTGAGGGTATGTCAAACAGTGAAGAGGTGTACCGTCTTTCGATTGTCCTCAAAAAGGAAGGTTTTTATGCTGGAGATTTGACGAAGACATTTTCTCCCGCGCTCGCACGTTCCGTCTCATCGTTTCAAGCAAAAAAAGGTATTGTCCCAATAAATGGCATAGTCGGAACGAAGACGCGCTACGAACTTAATAAAATTGTATTGGGTTGGCTTGGGAAAAATCCTCCAAGTACTGCGCCGGTGCAAAAAAAAGCTGTCGGTACTTCTGTCGTCACTCCTCAAAAATCAAGCAATCCAACAGTCAAAAGTGTCCCAACTGTAGCAAGCGTAGCGTCAAAAAAAACTGTAACTGCCGTGCAGTCCTGTGTGCATCGCGGGAAGACGTATAAACATGGAGAAAAGGTGCGTCTCTATAAGTACACAATCGCGCGTACCGGTGGCAAATGCCCATCTATGGTGCGAGTATGTAACGATGGGCAACTTGATGGAGATTTAAGCTACAGACATCACGCGTGTACCATACCAACAGTAGGTACTGATGCGGTAGAACCTAAAACACCGGTAGTACAAAAGCAACCGACTCTTGATGATACAAAGACGACCGACACAACGACGCAACCAAAAACAACTCCAAAGACCCAACCTAAAGATGGAACGCCACTGACAAAAGGATGCAAAGCAGGAGTAGTGCAGTATCAGCCGGGGGCAACGACGCAGGGCTGCATCGGACCCGGAAGAAGTGACCCGACACCAGGGCAGTGCCTCGCAGCGATAATGCCCGTATATAAATGCGAGCAATCAGGAAGTTGGACGTGCATCACAAACTGTCAACACAACTACTACTAATCTTTCAAGAAATCTGCAACCAGTCCGCGTATCTTCTGTATTTCGGAAGGATGAAACCAGTGTATCTCTGCATTTCGTTTCCAGTACGTCTCCTGCCTTCGCGCATATTGCCATATCTTTTGTTGCAAAATCGTTTCAACTTCAGCTCTCTTAAGTGAGCCGGTGAGATACTCAGCGCCATATCGATACTCAAGTCCGAGTTCCCGCATACGTTTCCATGAGAGACCGCGCGCATGCAGGCGTTTCATCTCTAGAAACATGCCACGCTTAATCCGTGCCGCAAGACGCATGTTTATCCGTTCCCGGAGCGCGGTCCTTGGATGTGTCACTCCAATATACAGTACGTTGTAGCGGGGTATATCTTTCTGTCTGGATGGGGGCGTCGGGTTGGCTGCAATTTCTATTGCCCGTATCAGCCGTACGCGATTGTTGAGTTCACCTTTTTGTACAATGTCTGCGTATCGTTTTGGGTCCTTCCGTTTCAATAATTCCCATAGAGCCTCGGTCGTGTATCCCGCAAGAGTACTTCGAAGATGGGGATTTGCTGATACTGCACCAAGTATAACCCTACCCATAAGTGCATCTATATAGAAACCAGTGCCACCCGCGAGTATTGGGAGGTGTTTGCGCGAATATATCTGCTCTATTGCTGCAGATGCTTTATGTACAAACATATCCGCAGAAAAGACTGCGCGTGGACTCGCAACATCAATCAAATGATGGGGAACTCCTTTCATTTCTGATTGTGTTACCTTACCTGTACCGATATTGAGCCCTTTGTACACTTGGCGAGAGTCAGCAGAGATAACCTCTCCGGAATACATTCGTGAAAGTTCAACCGCAAGCGCAGTTTTCCCAGATGCAGTTGGCCCGACAATCACCACGACTTTGCGAGGTACATTACTCGTGCCGCTTGTAGCTCCTTTTTTTGTTGTGATAGTCATGGAAGTAGTGACTGATTGCATTTGCCAGCATCAGGAATATGGTCACGGAAATAAATATATACGGTATTGTAAAAATCTTTCCTGCAGTGCTTGTCGGTACATGGTCACCATATCCTACAGTAGCCATAGTTACAACACTAAAATAGAGGGCATCCATCCATTCCCAATTTTCGGAAAAGCGGTAAAAAATAGTGCCAGAAAGTACCATCGCAAACGCAGCAGATAGTAGTGCGCGGAGGTGATCATTTACAGTATACATGCCCGATAGTATGCCTGAAAAAAAATGAAATGAAACTAGTATATTGAATCAACCAACGCTCCTGGCTTTACGACAAGTGGCAGCACAGATTCGATGCAAAAGTATTCCTTGCCTCCGTTGTATTCACCTGAGATACGGCGTCCAACTTTTATAATCTTAGGGTTTCCTGAAGACACTTTTGTTGAGAATAATACGTCATGTCGCTCTCGGCCATCTTTGATGCGAAACCAGATAACATGGTTGATGCATCCTTGTTTTCTGAGTACTGTTGCGTGTCTAAAATCAAACGGAGGAATCATCTTCTGCGGGAGAGTGCTGCTATTGCTGTAAGCATCTGTTGACTCGTCTAGATATGCAGGAGATGTAGACGCTTCTGCACTGAAAGTAAGCAGTATCGCGATGACTGCAGCAGTACACATTTTTTTCATCATATGTACTAGTATTACACAGGAACATCGATTGATGGAGAGCCCTGTGTACGACGGAGAGCCCCTTGTATGCATCCAGTGATGCTCCTAGTGTATACTGCATTCATGAATCGTCCTGACCTTGATGAGCTCATGCAAAAACAGATAGCATTCATCTTGCAAAATATCAATTTTGAGGCCGCTACTGTGCAAGTACACATCAATGGGAAACGAGGGGTGGACCTGCCACGCGCCGCGTTTATTCTCTACGCTCTATCCAATGTGCTTGCCTCAGGGCACGCGCCTCAGTCATTGCACGAGAAGCGAAATGAGCTCGTTACGCTTTTCTGGAAACTGTTTCAAGAGAGTGAGCGTGCTCAGAGTGATAGGAATAAAATGTTTATGCAGTTGTACGGCATGCGCTTTTTAAAAAATCTTGGTGAAGACTATAGCGCGTGCGTCGATGCATTCTCTCGCATCACATACGAACACCTTTTTACGTACCCAGTGCAAACATATGTATTTATTTCCGCGTGTCACGAGTGCCCTGGGTTGATTGAAACGTTCCCCTATGCTGCAGCACTGCTCCAGGGGGCGTATGACACATTTGATTTTTGGCTACATACCGATGCGGGGGATACATTGCACGCGTTTCATTTTTCTGAGATAA
>CAYNND010000019.1:0-8007 GCA_964398775.1 uncultured Candidatus Saccharibacteria bacterium
GTCCAAAAGAGGATTGATGATGGAATCTACATGGTTAGATATCGCTTGAAGTTTAGTACGCAACGTAGAAAACGATACGAAATCGTTGCGGACGAGTTCTGAATTTTATATTGGATAGGGAACAGCTATCCAATACTATCCGACCAGTCTTGCGACTGGCTATGACACCGTGAGTAACCTATCGGAGTCCGTTACGACGATGGTCGCGTACGCGAACCGGAGCCGAAGCTCAACAGTTATGCTGCGTATGCGAACTGGAATGGTGATACCATTCCACGTGCAGTTTTGTTTGCACTTAGGTTTTGATCTTTGAGTGTAGTATCAAACACCCATGCACCACTACCAATCGAATCTCTCTGTCGAAACCGGTCACCCCCAGAAAAAAGCAAAATGTCTCACATAGTCAAAGGTCGGACCTTTGATGTTTGCTCCTTTCTGCGAATGACCGTGCAAATTTTCAAAGAACATTTTTGAGCGGGGATTAGCCTCTCCCTTCAAGCTTGCTTGTACGTCTCTTCTCTTCACGTTCACGAATCGTTGCGCGCGTGTCCTGCTTCTTCTTTCCTCGTGCAATACCAACCTTGAGCTTTAAATACGAGCCTTTATTATACAATGAAAGCGGGATACATGTCAATCCTTTTTCTTGTTCAGCGGCTGCAATTGCGCGGAGCTCTTTTTGATTTAAGAGCAGTTTACGCGGGCGCTCAGCATCGTAGCTTGTGCCAGCATTACTTGGCTGAAATGCAGGAATAGAAATCCCCACTACAAAAGCTTCACCGCCGCGCACAACGATACGTCCGCCTTCAAGTTTGCCGCGACCGCCGCGTAGTGACTTGACCTCGGTCCCCAATAGGGAAATCCCCGCCTCATAGGTTTCGAGGATTTCGTACTGCAGGTGTGCTTTCTTGTGCTCGATGAGAGACATCGCCGTAGTATACCCCAAAACAAGCCATTTTCTTATGGGTTTATGGATTATTTGCGGGAGGAGGTACTTTCATATACACTCACGCGACGCGACCCAGCGAAAGTCTGCCATGGCTCTCCTGATAGCGCCAAAAGCCGCCCGTATGAGCGGCTTTTGTGTTGCAAAATCAAGGAATTAGGGTAGAACTGACATATTGCAGAGGGAAAGGAGAACACTATGGACCCTGCGATATCAGTCACCTACGAGGGTGACAGGTTGTACCTTGTCGATGGCGACCGGAAAGTCGAACTGAGTGTGCCCTATGATGCAGGAAAGACATGCGCTTTGCTGCACAAGAAAGGCTTCAGCGCTGAACGCGCTGCGACCGCCGTTCGATTTCTCGACGCGCTTCGGGACAACTTCCAGCGACCAGACATCTTAGCGGCTGCCTGAACAGCGCCGCAGTGTCGATAGCCGCCGCGGGTACTCCCACCTGCGTCGGCTCTTTTTTTGGCTCATAAACTACATTTTTTCGCTCAAAAACTTGCATTTCCAAAATAATGTGTTACAAAACATCCGCACAGGAGAAAGGGGGCCGAAATGTCACAGCCTGATGCCCAGAAGTTCAGCAATTTCGACTGGACGTACTGCCAAAAGTGGCACCAATGGCTTGTCGTGCGCGATGTCGCATGCATCCATCTGCCGTTTCCGTTCAATAGAGGGGATTTGCGAGAGGAGCTCGAATCAATCCTTCCTGCGGACATGGTCACAACCGCGCTTGAATTTGTCGCACTCTATCGAGGCGATGTTTCAGTACGAATTGCCTGACCAATCGAGACGGCACCCCGCGCTCGCACGTTCATTCGTGCGGGCGTATTTTTTTTTGTAAGATGCATGACTCTCAAACGTTTCTAGCTCAGTCGTTTACTTTTAGTACTTAGAACGTATACTGCATATATGTCACAGAAACCACAGCAGAAGCACGATAAGGAAAAGAATGGAGAGAAGAAGACTCCACTTGAAAAAATGAAACAAGACTACGGTGTAAACCAGCAATTTGGTATACAGGTTGTACTTACTATCCTCATTTTTCTTGCATTGCTCGGGGGGTACTCAAGCCTGAAAGATGCTTTCAAGAAGCCAGAAAATGTGACACTCTCACAGCTCGTGCAGGACATGAGTGCAAGAAAGGTGAGCAAGATTGTCGTACGTGGTGAGCAAATAGATATTACATACGGCGTCGACAAAGAAGCGGTCATCAAATACGGAAAGAAGGAAGGAGAGTCAGGGCTCACTGAGACACTCAAAAACTATGGCGCAACACCTGAGGATATGCGTGCTGTACCGATTGAAATCGCAGACCCGACAGGCTTCAAGTATTGGATGAGTATGTTCTTGCCACTCTTGGGTCCGATACTCCTCATTGCATTTGGTCTGTGGTTTTTCACACGGCAGATTCGTGGCGCAGGCATGCAAGCATTTACCTTCGGACAATCACGTGCGCGCATGATAGACCCAAATGATAAGAACAACAGAGTCACTTTCGCAGATGTTGCTGGTTCAAAAGTCGCAAAACAGGAGCTCAATGAAATAGTTGAATTCTTAAAGAGTCCAGAAAAGTTTCTCGCGATTGGTGCAAAGATCCCAAAGGGTGTCATGCTCATGGGAGGTCCAGGAACAGGTAAGACATTGCTTGCACGTGCAGTCGCTGGTGAAGCGGGTGTGCCATTCTACTCAATCTCTGGTTCTGAGTTTGTGGAAATGTTCGTCGGAGTTGGTGCATCACGTGTGCGTGACCTCTTCGACACAGCAAAGAAAAACGCTCCTGCGATTGTCTTCGTCGATGAAATCGACGCAGTTGGGCGAGCACGTGGTACTGGTATGGGCGGAGGAAATGATGAGCGTGAGCAAACATTGAACCAAATCCTCGTTGAGATGGATGGTTTCGAGCCGACTGAAAAAGTCATTGTGATTGCTGCAACAAACAGACCAGACGTACTTGACCCTGCACTCTTGCGCCCAGGCCGCTTTGACCGACGTGTCATGATTGACCCGCCTGATAGAGCAGAGCGCGAAGAGATTCTTGTTGTACATGCACGTAAGAAACCACTCCATGCTGATGTAAACCTTGTTGAGATTTCAAAGCGTACTCCAGGTTTTTCTGGTGCTGACCTTGCAAACTTGATGAACGAAGCAGCGATTCTCGCTGCACGAGAAGACAGAAAAGAATTGACTCAGTACGACCTCCTCCGTTCAATTGAGAAGGTGATGCTCGGTCCTGAGCGCAAGAGTCACATCATGAATGCAGAAGAGAAGAAAATTACCGCATACCACGAGGCGGGGCATGCTGTTGTCGCTTCAGTGCTCGAATATTCTGACCCAGTGCATAAAGTATCGGTGATTTCACGAGGCCGCGCAGCTGGCTACACACTCAAGCTTCCTGACACTGACCGACGCATGCAGTCTAAGAAAGAATTCCTCGATGATATCGCGGTCTCACTCGCTGGCTACGTGACAGAGCGTATGATTTTTGGAGACCTCACTACCGGACCTTCAAATGACTTGCAGGTCTCTACAAGTCTTGCGCGAAACATGGTGACTCGCTGGGGAATGTCTGACACGATAGGACCAGTCGCTCTTGAAGATGATGGCGGACGTGTAATTATCGGCAGTCATGGTATGCCAAGTAAGGAGTACTCAGAAACTGTTTCTGCACTCATCGATAGTGAAGTAAAGAAGATTATCGCGGAGCAGCTTGCGCGCGCAGAGGAAACTATCATCAAGTACCGACAGGCACTCGACGCGGTTGCGCAGAAGCTCATCGACGTAGAAACGCTGGAACGAGATGAGTACGAGGCAGTCGTCAAAGAAAACGGAATCACACTCAAAGATAAGAAAGGAGTAGTGCCAATGCCAAAGGAGATTGTGAGCTAGCACATGGACTCAACCACTTTTTTCTGGGCTATCGTAGCTATGCTCCTCGCAGGGCTACACATCTTTATGAACAAAGTGGTAGCGCATGAACAGCGCGATGTTGCAGTGAATGGACTCTTCTCATATGGCGTGCCCGCATTCTTTGGGGGTGTGATGTTGCTGTGGTCGGGTATCCCTTCAGATTGGTTATGGATAGCAATCATTGCAGCCATCGCAGGGAGTTCGCATGCAATTGGTTCTATGTTTCGCATTAACGCTCTAAAGTATATTGACACTGCAGTATTTTTCCCGATATACAAGATAGTGCAGCCGACAGTAATTATCGCCGCAGGGGTACTATGGTTTCATGAGGTGCTCAGCCCTGCACAATGGATTGGAATTCTCTGCGGCATGTCAGTACCGCTGCTTCTCATAAACAGCACAGAAAACAAACGACAGCGCGATTTGAAAATGGGTCTGACACTGCTCGCGGTCACAGTTTGTTTTACTGCGCTTGGCATCGCACTTTCAAAGATAGGCGCAGAGTCTGAGAATCTTGTGTTCTTCTTGTTTGCATCACAGCTTGTTGGTGCGTTGATTTCAATCCCACTTATACTTAAAAACACTGAACATATCAAAAAAGTACTCCACCCAAAGGGCAGGGATGTATTTCTCGGCGTAATCACGGGGCTCTTCCAGTTTGCTTCGTTTTACGCGCTCCTACTTGCGTTCAGTACTGGGTATCTGAGTATTGTTTTCACGATTCATGCGCACTACATCTTGATACCTATATTTCTATCGGTTTGGTTTTATGGTGAACATATGGACCTTCGCAAATTTGCTGCTGTCGTGCTCTCAGTTATCGCCATCGGTTTGCTATACTAGCCGCCTATGGACTCGGTCACGTTTTTCTGGACGATACTCGCAACTGTATTTGCAGGACTCCATATCTTTGCAGGAAAAATCGTCGCACATAAAAAGCTTAACGCTGCGTGGAATAACATCATTACATATTCTATTGCGGCACCATTCTTCTTCCTGTGCTTTTGGGCGAGTGGGGCTACTATTCCAGCGTTGTGGCAGCAGATTATTGTCTTTGCGCTGTTTGCGGGGATTACGTACGGCATTAGTGCGTATACTCGTATCGAAGCTCTGAAGTACATCGATACCGTCATCTTTTTCCCGCTTTCAAAAATCTTTGCGCCGCTCTTGACCGTGCTCGGCGGCCTGTTCTTTTTTAGTGAATCACTTACGCCGATGAATGCAATCGGCGTTGTGCTGAGTATTTTGGTTCCAGTTCTCTTGATTCAAAAAGCTGAGGATACGCGACAGAAAAATTTGAAGCGAGGCATCATCCTTATGATTGTCTCCACCATGATGGCGAGCTCGAGCGTGCTTATCGCAAAAGGAGCGCTCGGCATCAGCAACGGAGAAATTTTCTTTTACATGGGAGCAGCGCAGCTCGCGGGGCTCCTTACGTCAGTCATATTGCTAAAAAATGAAGAACGTCATTCACGTGAACGGTATGTGCATGCACGAGAGGACTATGTCTACGGTGTCATCTCATCACTGATTGGAATCGCATCGTATGTTTCTCTTATCATGGCCCTGAGTACAGGGCAGATCAGCCTTGTGTATACCATTCAAGCGCACTACATCATCATTCCAATCATTCTTTCCGTCTGGTTCTATAAGGAACACATGGACCTGCGAAAATTCGTTGCTGTCATACTTTCGATGGCGGCAATCGGCCTCCTTGTCTAGTGAGAGCTGTCAGAATGATGCTAGAGTATGCATATGAATGCATTTGAAGGTATACCCCCGCACACATTCTCACGACATCTTCGACCAGATGAGTCACTGCAGCATCTTGGAGATACAAATCCAGTACTTGAAGGTATCTATGCGCACCCTGAGACACGTGAACGTTTCTATCAAATTGAAAAATTTCCTGAAACGCAGCAATTTGTTGCGCGAGTACTCAAAGGTTTTGTGCATGTCAGTGACATCGTTACACATAATGGTACATATTTTTCCTATCAAGAATCAATTGATTCATATCCACGCACTGGTAGAAACACTCTCCGTGCTGACATCGCCTTGATTGGTGAAGTATTTCACGATGATGACCATACTATCCCACGGCCATCTGGACCAGACCCTATCCACATGGAAAACACACGACTTGAACAGGGGAGACATACCATGTTTGATTTCGATACTGCCTATGAAGGTTTTTGGGATGATGACCGGATACCTGTAGAGCAAGAGCCAATTTCAAAAGATGCTGCGCATATTCTGCAGAGAAAGTGCAAGCGCATGATACGGTGGTACACATCTCCTCAAGGTAAGGAGCAGTTCAGGGCAGCACTCGAAGCTACAGGGAAGACACCGCAGGCACTGTTCTTGGTACTTCCAGACAATAAGCGCGCAGTAACCGAAGATACATTACGAGAAGAGATTATTGAACGCCTGAAAAAATGTATGCGCATGGCGCAAACCATAATTGAGGCAACTGACTAAGTATTTGTGGAATGCTGAAAAATGGCTATAATCGCCGCACGCACCCATAGCTCAATGGTAGAGCGCAGAGCTTATACCTCTGTGGCTGTAGGTTCGAGTCCTACTGGGTGCACCAAACATAAAAACGCCCACTGCTGGGCGTTTTTATGTTTGGTGCAAGCCGCAGCGATGTTTTGCGTCTCGCGAAACCGCGAGGCGGGGTCGCGGAAATTGTGAGCGACGGCGAACAATTATCTGTGACCACGAGCGTGCCCACTGCTGGGCGTTTTTATGTTTGGTGCAAGCCGCAGCGATGTTTCGCGTCTCGCGAAACCGCGAGGCGGGGTCGCGGAAATTGTGAGCGACGGCGAACAATTATCTGTGACCACGAGCGTGCCCACTGCTGGGCGTTTTTATGTTTGGTGCAAGCCGCAGCGACGAGGCATCGAAGTACCCGAAGGGGTATCTTTCGCGTCTCGCGAAACCGCGAGGCGTCGTAGATTTTGTATGAGTAATCTCAGTACAAAACAAGTGCAGCGCAGGTCGCGAGATTTCCTCGTTAGAGAAAATACGTGTGGCCGCGAGAGGGTTCACTGAGTATAACTATGCACTCTGCTCATTTTACCGTTTATACTTGGGTGCACATGAGAGAAAAGGTAATCAGTTGGAGCGGTGCATTTCTACTTGTTTGTTGTGTAGGTTTCTGGACCGTGGTTATGGTGTGGCGCGGTGATGTTCCTTTACTTGGTCCTTCAGTCATCCATGCACAACCAAGTGTGGCGCAGAACTTAGAAGAGGTACCGGAAGACGCAGACAGTGAAGTTGCAGAAGAAGGTGAGCCACCTAAAGAAGATATAGATGCAGATGTAGCAGTGCTCGATGAGGGTGTCATCGAAGATGCAGAAGTAGAACAGCCTGCAGATGCAGAGGTGGTGTCGGAGGAGCCACATATGTCTGAAGCTGTGTATACACCGCCGCAATGGAAATTTAAGGAACTGGGAGGCAAGGTCAGCAAGACTGAAGTGTCGCTCAACGCACGCGGTATTGAGGTTGCAGTCGGCACCTATGATGGATGGTGCGAAGAAATATCTTCAGAAGAGCTGCGTACGCTCGGTGATGCTGAGACTGCAGCATACTGCCAATCACTGAAGGGCCGTGTCATTTTTGTCATGTCTATTGTCGACGGAACACTGAGCCTACACATGCTCCGAAGTAATTCTGAAGAGCCTGAGCTTATCCATCAGTGGTAATCTTCTGCTGCGCAAAAATTATAATGATATACTTTCACGATGTTTCGTGCGGTTTCTCGAACGACAATTCTCCTCGGGACAGTGTGTTGCAGTTTTTTCTCTGGGTTTCGCGTTCAAGGCGAACACGCGCATCTTGAGCATTCGATAACACAGATAGATCCAACGCTTGGGATATGCTCTGGCTATTTTACCGGTGATTTTTTCTCAAACACGTGTGGCGTTCTCTCCAGCGTCGTCGGAGTCGATGTCGTCAGTGGTGCAACACCTCGGTCAGCACCGAGGAAAGTACAAACGCAGACAAAAGCTCCACAAACGAAAGCAACACCACAGGATATGCAGCAAGCACCACCGCAAGCAGCAGACGCTTTGACGACGCGCTGTGAACAAGAGCACCAGCAAGCGATGCGCACGACTTGCACCGCAGCAGGACAACAGCAG
>CAYNND010000020.1:0-7141 GCA_964398775.1 uncultured Candidatus Saccharibacteria bacterium
ACAAGAGCACCAGCAAGCGATGCGCACGACTTGCACCGCAGCAGGACAACAGCAGCAATGTACGCAAGAGTTTCAACAATACACACATCCAGCAGGGCGTGTGCCGTTTGAACAACACCAAGGATCCGGACAATACGCAGATCCCACAAAAAAACAACCTGCAACAAGTACAAAAAAAGATGCACAGGCAAAGGATAAAAAACAGCAAGATGTACCAGACGCGAGTAGCCCTGATGCAAAAGCGACTGGGTGCGTCACTGTGCAGGATGCGGGGGACTGCGCAAAGGTCTGTCAGAAAAATGGATATGCAGAAGTACCTGCCGTCGATCAGGCAAATATATCAGCACAGCACAAGACATGTACCCCAGCGAAAAAAACTGAAGGGAAGACATACATCTGTCGAGGAGGTGGACAAGGACAACAACAAGGACCGCAAAATCAACAAGGACCAGGAGCACAACAAGGTCCAGGGCAACAAGGTCCCGGTCAGCAAGGCACACCTCAACAAACATCAAAACAACAGCAACCACAGCAGCAATCACCCGGTCAGTCTTCGCCTCAACAGCCGCAAAGTTCACCACAGCCCGCGTACATGCCACCACCTGACCCTAGTCTGTTCAGTCAACCACAAAAAGCAAAGTGCGGGACTTTGACAGTAGTGCCAGCGACTATTAGCGCAGGTGAAAGTGCTGAATTGCGCTGGTCAGGAGAAAGTGAGTTGCCGATGCATGCAGTTATAAAGACTGCGACGCGAGATGTTGATACGAAACGGTATGTCCGCGGAGGCTTGGGGATTGTTGAGGAAGAAAGTATTGAGGTATCACCAGAATCCACAACACTCTACGGCTACACGTTGGTCAATGATGCAGGTACTACCCAATGTGGTCAGACAGCCTTACTTAAGGTAACTCAAAAAGAAAAAAAAGAGGAATCTTCAGAAGATGTTGACGAAGAAATTCCAGAAGTACTTCGCTGCGGTACGACAGGTGGTGGTGGCTACGCAACTCTTGCCTGGTCATGTCCTGTCGGTACTCGGTTTAGTATTGCAACGAGTGATAGAGATACCACTTTTACTACTGAACACCGTATACGCGGCGAGCTACAAGTGTTCCCGAGAGGAGCAACTACATATACAGTTCGATGCATGAAGAACTCTGTGCAGGAACTGGCACGTGATCAGTGTAGTATCGTGAGTCGACCACGGCTCACCGAGCGAGTGCGATCATGGTTCAACGCAAAACCAGTACTTGAGCTTTCAGCCGACCCAAAGACAGTCCCGTACGGCACGGCGACACGTGTTACATGGAATGCAGTAAATACTGACACCTGTGAACTGGTAAACATGACCTGTATCGAGCGAGAAGGTGATGCAAGTCGCTGTGAGCGCTACATAGGCGTCAATGGATATATGTATGAAAACATCATGCGGCAAGCGACATACAAGCTCAGTTGCATGCACAGCGGTAAGGAAGTTCACAAAAGTATGAACGTATTTGTTGCGGGCATTCCTCCAATCCAAACATCAACTCCACAACAAGTGCAAAATAAAAAAAAGGAAGAACCAAAGCAAAGTAAGCGACCAGTTGTTGAGAACGAAGACACTGAAGATGCACCTATCATCCCACAGAAAAAGCCAGTCGCGCGTCCACCTGTAATTCCAAAAGCAACTCCGAACGTAGAACCTGATGAAGAGATGCTCGATGAAGATATTGAGTAACACAACAGCACCTCTTCACTCACTCAGAAAAGTATTAGAAAAAATTATCGGCCTGCATAGCGCAACCAAGAACCTATGGCAAACAGAAACACAGTGGCACGATAGAGCCAGAGCGCGGGGAATGTACTTGGTTCAATCAGTTCGTTTTCTGCGAAAATATACGCTACTTGTATAGTCGCAAAACAGCACATACCCAAAATGAGTGCGAGTGCGCCATGTGCGGCGCTATCGTTCGTAGCTTCACTATATAATCGTACCCAGCATGCTATCGCGATAATCAATGCTATAAGCACTAGCCACTCAATGCTTATATACGAAAGCCATTGGTGCACCTCCATGCAGATGAGTGTACCATGTTTCAGCATATCTGAAATATAGATGTGCAAAAAGCGATGATATAGTATACCCATCATGCCTACGCTGATTGCGCGACTGTTTGTCTTAGTGTTGCTGGTTTCAAATATTGTCGTTACATGCGCACTGTGGTGGATGGTATCTGGTGGCTTGTTTATGCAAGGTACAACTCTTGGGTACTCCATCTCCTTGGGGAGACTTACTGGATTGCTCGCTCAAGTGGTGTTGTTGTTGCAGATAGTTCTTGTTGCGCGCATTCACTGGATAGAAGAATGGTTTGGTAACGACAAGATGGTGACAGCGCATCGGTACATTGGCTTTGGTATTCTCGTTTTATTTTTTGCGCATGTATGGTTCGTGACTATCGCATACAGCATCAAGCAGAACACTACGTTTTATGCGCAGCTCATAACTTTTGTCGATGATTGGGATGATGTGCGGCTTGCCGCGATGGGCGTTCTGGTGTTCTGTATCGTCGGACTGACCTCTGTAAAAGTTATTCGCTCAAAGATGCAGTACGAGACATGGTACTTGCTACACCTACTGACGTATGCAGCTTTCTTCTTGGTGTTTACCCAC
Organism: uncultured Candidatus Saccharibacteria bacterium; assembly: GCA_964398775.1. Lineage (GTDB taxonomy): Bacteria > Patescibacteriota > Minisyncoccia > Phycocordibacterales > UBA2100 > CAYNND01. The sequence continues at coordinate 2,651 of CAYNND010000020.1, forward strand.
CAGATAGAGACAGGCGATGTTGCAGTCGGTTACCCGCTGTACTACTGGCTTGTTTTGAACGGTGCTGTCGGTCTGCTGTTTGTCGGGTACCGGTGGATTATGCCGTTTCTCAACTCACGGTATCACCGCTTTGTTGTGGAGAAAGTCGTCCAAGAGCACCCACTTATTTTTTCAATATACTTGACCGGTCGTCACATGGAAGAATTTGTATTTGAGGGAGGACAATACGCGACATTACGCTTTCACGCACGCTGGTTTTTCTACCCACATCCGTTTTCTTTTTCTCAAAAACAAAATGGAACACAATTACGGTTTACTATTAAAAATCTTGGTACATGGACGGCTGCAATGGGGAAGATTGCACCAGGTACCCGAGTCACTGTCGGGGGGCCATACGGTCGCTTCACGAGGAATGCTGCAAAAAAAAGGAAGTTTCTGCTTATTGCCGGAGGTATCGGCATATCACCAATAGTCGCTTTAGCCCAAGAGCTCACTGAACAGTATGCGTACCCTGATGATGTGATAGCGCTTTATAGTGCTCGCACGAAAGCTGAACTTGCACTTCGTGATGACTTGCTGAAGGCAACACGACGTACATTCTGTTTTACTTCGGAGCCTTCCGACCAAGTCGCCATCCAAGGTGTCATTGATGAAGCAGTCTTTAATCAGTATGTTCCAGACATTTCGGAGCGTGATATCTACATCTGTGGACCACTCCCAATGATGCTTGCGCTCAGGGCACTGCTTATTAAAATGGGTGTACCGAAACACCAAATACACTATGAGAAATTCGCATATTAATACAGCACGAATCGCAAGCCGACATGAGTGCTGAGCCACGAGTACATCAGTTTAATGCGACGGGTACCACGTGGCGTATTACGATATGGGATGAGATGACGTTGTATCGATTTGCTGATATATGCAAAAGCGTCGAGACATACTGCGAGAGTTTTGAAGCACTCTACTCGAGGTTCCGTCCGACCTCACTGGTGACAGCGCTGGGGAATACCACTGGTATCGTGGAAGTACCAAAAGATTTTAACGAAATGCTCCAGTGGTACTTCTTGCTCTATATGCCGACGCGCCGAAAAATAAATCCTGCAATTGGAGTCGCGCTCACTGATGCAGGATATGATGCTGAACTCACGTTTACTGAGAAATCTGTGCGCCGCCCAGTTCCGGATTTGTTTCATGCAGTACGTATTGTCGATGCGACGCACATAGAACTCAAAGAGCGAGTCATGTTTGATTTTGGAGCACTCGGCAAAGGGTATCTTGTCGACAAGTGCGCCGCCATACTGAAAGCTGCTGGTGTTGATAGATACATGGTAGACGGGGGAGGAGATATATTCTATGACCAGAAAAACGGTGAACCTATTACTGTCGGACTTGAGCATCCCTGGGAAGACAAAAAACTAGTCGGTGTCGCTACACTGTTGCGAGGTTCTATTTGCGGCTCTGCGATTAATCGAAGGCGCTGGGCAGGACATCATCACTACATTGACCCACATACGCATACATCGCCGCAAGATATTGTAGCTGTATGGGTAGCTGCTGGGAGTGCCGTTGCAGCTGATGCCTTTGCTTCCTGTCTCTTTTTTGTAAACCCAGAAGCCCTCACGCATGCCCCATTTGAATACTGCATAGTGAATAAAGATATGAAGTTAAAACATTCAGAACACTTCTCTGCGCGCTTCTACTAGATTGTTGTGTACAAGCGTGACGCGAATGAGTGGGATACGGTATAATCATCACAATGAAAGCATCATCGAGACTTCGCGATTATACTCGTGAACTTTTTCTTGTAGTGGCAGCACTCCTAGCACTCGGAGGGTATGCATATCAGCTCGATAAGATCGTCTCTGCGTCTGTACCACCGTACACAACGAGTACTCATACCTCAACGACGTTCAACCCAGCCTCAATACATGAAGGCTATACTACTGATGTAGGTAGCAGTATCATCGGGAGTATTTTGCCTGACGTAGTAAGTGGCGCATCAGATATGAGCTGGGAGCAGCCAGCAGCGCCCACAACCCGAAAGAAAAACATCAAGATAAACGATAGTCCTGTTGTTGGTGCGAGTACTGGTAACTTGACCACAACATGCGCACAAAAGCACACAGCAAAGCGAGATAAAGTATGTGCGAGTAGTGATGACCCAACTCGATGCAAGGACTCGTTTGCAAAGTATAAGCATGCTTCAGGGCAGGTCCCCTTTGAAAGTGGCAGTAAAAAGATATGCGTGACCGGTAAAGATGCTGGTAAATGTTCAATCGTGTGCGGGAAGAAAGGTTTCAAAAAAGCGACAGGAAGTGGGGGTACTCCCTGCGTAGCCGGAAAATCATTCACTGAAAAGGGTCCATTCGTCTGCCGTACAAAATAACATGCGTAGAACTCGTACAACCTATCGTGCGGTCATCACAGCGTGTTCAACAGTAGCAGCTCTCTACGGGCTTGCGGTGTATCCACGTATTGATGAAGAAGTTTCGATTCGAAATACGTGTGTGACTGCGCTCTTGGGTACCGGTGTTTTCCAGCCACTCCACGGCGGCTTTTCTGCTGCGGTGAGTGGTACTTTGTATAGCCTTGTAATGCCAACTGCAGTTGCGCGCGCATCAGGCGGCGGTGGTGGAGGCGGTGGTGGTGGTAGTGGAAGCTGTGGTTCTGGAAGTGGTCAGGGTCAGCAACAGCAAGAACAACCTACAGCAACAAGCGGCTCTTCGGAAACATCCGGTTCCTGGCAGGAAGCAGCAGAGCGTATGAAGAAAGCTCAAGTTCCCGCACGCACTGTTTCAAATACTCCTGACAACCTCACGGCGCATTGTCTCAAGAAGAATCGCTCTACAAAAAATGTTCGATGCGGTACTGGCTCAAAGTCCGGCTCATGCAGACATGCATTTGATGTATACACCACAAAAGCATCCATCATTCCTTTTGAAGGTTCAGGTGAGGGAAGCTGCGTAACTGTAAAAGTTGCTGGTACATGTGGTGCATGTGGAAGAATGGGCTTTAAGGTGGGTGGCTCGGGAGAGAGCTGCACACCTAAGAGTGGGCTTGGGGTCGATGTTGACCAATCTTTTAGCTGCAGAACAGTGAAAGATACAACTGAAGCAGAGGGTACTGATGCTGAGTCTCAAGCAGAAGATACATTCCAATAAGTCCTGTATGAAGCACACATCAACAACAGCAACATTTCTCGCGCTCGCATCAGCTGCTTCGTTGTGTGGGTTCGCGATAGTGCTTCGGGACAAACACGTTACAGTGCATCCTACTCAGACAACACATTTTGCGAGACTGATTGCTGACTCACCGCATCTTGAAAACATCATTTCTGGTTTCAGACACAGCATTATAGGAGATGTACCTGAATACATACTTCCGGATGTCGTGAGTGGTGCTTCAGGTAGCGGTTCGACATCCTCGTCTTCTTCTGCACCAAGCGGGGGCAGTTCTCCCCAAGGGGGAGGCGGTGATGATAAGTGCAATGATGAGTTGACGAAACAGTGTGATGAAGAAAACACAAAGTCACGCGACATGACGTGTGCTCCTGGAGATGAGTCTTGCGTGCAAAGTTTCAATAAATATACAAACCCAGCTTCAAAGATTCCATACGAAGGAAATGACGCAAAAGGAAAAGATAGTGGAAAAGGCTCGAAAGGTCAAAAAAAATGTATCGCTGCAAAAGAATCGGGAAACTGTGCGCAAAAATGCGGTCGCGGTGGGTATTCTGAGACTCCAGATACATCAGGAACTGGATTGAACAAAAGCTTCACTCAGTGCAAAGATGGTGGTGATTCAAACAGTGATATTTGTCGGCAGAGTAGTAAATGTCCAAAGGAGGGTGGTGGTGGCGGTTCGATGCCGTGCATACCTATGCCTTCCGAAGAGCAGGCTCCTCCGAAAAAACCTGCAGAAGACCCGTGTAAATCACCTTTGGCGAGTAAGATTGCCATGTGTAATCCTGATATGGTGAAAGAGCCACCGTCATGCTTGCAGTTTGTTGTAGAGCCAACAAAGATATATAGAGGTGAGTCGGTAGATTTCAAATGGGTTGCACAATCGAAGGGGACCCTCACCATGCGCATCAGATACATGACCGTCAATGAACGCGGGCGCACGAAAGTAGGAACTATAGCAGTCAATAGCGAGACTGACGTCATTACTGAGTTCCCTGAGTATTCGACAACGTACTCACTTATCTTGAAGAATGAAGCTGGCTCAAGAAGTTGCCCACCGGTAAAAGTAAAAGTCTACCCAAGTGACACAAGTAAAGCCTTCACAGCAGCAGAAGATGAGGAAGTTGATGAAGAGGCATCTGAAGATGAGGCAAGTGCAGATGTTGATGAGGAAATAGTCGATGAGTAATTATACATATAGAATAGATACAATGACCAATACACTCACAGTACTCGGCGCGCTATTCCTCGGGATAGTACTCGGCTATGGGTACGGACACTCGACAGCATCGACTGTACCGTTTGCAAC
>CAYNND010000021.1:0-6960 GCA_964398775.1 uncultured Candidatus Saccharibacteria bacterium
CCACTGCTGGGTGTTTTTTATATTTGGTGGAAGCCGGAGCGACGACGCATCGAAGTACCCGAAGGGTATCTTTTGCGTTTCGCAAAACCGAAGGCGGCGTGATTTTGTATAAGTAATCCTATTACCAAACAAGTGCAGAGTAGGTCGCGCAAGTCATTAGGATATAGAACGCCTGACCACATATGAATAATCTGGTATGCTTGCAGGCATATGACCTCCACAATTTACGTCTCAGGTTCTATTGCTTTCGACCATCTTATGACAACAAAGCTCTCTCTACGTGGCTTATCATTTCCAGCGCATGGCGTTGCTACGCACAGCATACTCTCAGACACCCTTTTTAAAAACGATGGTGGTACGGCTGCGAATATTGCGCATAGTATGTCACTCCTCGGCATGAGCCCGACACTTATCAGTACGATTGGTTTTGATGGTGAAGCATATTTGGATCGGCTCACTCATCGTGGAGTCGATACATCGCACGTCACTGTTGTTAAGGAGTTACCGACAGCACATGCCTCAGCACTTACCGATAGTGTGGGAAATCAAATATTTTTCTTTTGCCCTGGTGCATTAAATATTCCTGCACAATATCCAACTGAGCATGCCAACTTTGCTATCATTGCTCCGGGAAATCATGCCGATATGTATGCACTTCCTGCGATCTATAGAAAACTTAAAATTGATTTTATATATGATCCGGGGCAGATGATTCACTCACTCGCACCAGAGGCACTTATAGAAGGTATGACTGGAGCACACACCCTCATCATGAACGAATTTGAATGGGGTGAATTTTGTACAAAACTCGGGATGGCAATTGATGACATTCTCCTTCGAGCTGAACGCGTTATTGTGACAAGAGGAGAGCGCGGCACGACGCTCTATACACGTGACGGAGAATTGCATACTCAGGCAGTTGCAGTGGAAGCTGTAGACACCATGGGGGCAGGGGATGCATTTCGGGCTGGATATGTATATGGATTAACAAAAGGCACACCGACTGAAACAGCAATTGATCTTGGAAGTACACTAGCGTCATTTTGTGTCGAAGAGCGAGGAACCCAGTCGCATCGCCCACCTATTGCAGAAATTGTTGCGAGATTTGAAAGCACATACGCAGGACAGTTTCCTCTATAGCCCAAGACAAGTTGATTTCATGCAGGTATACTACTGAACATGAAAACTGATATTTTAAAACGGGGAATTTCAAGAATAGAGTGGGCAGATACAGACATGCCAGTCTTGCAGCGTATTCGTGAGCGCTTTGCAAAGGAGCAACCCTTTAGAGGAGTGAGGCTTGCAGCAGTTCTGCATGTAACCGCAGAGACTGCTAATCTAGTCAGGGCGCTCAAAACAGGTGGAGCAGAGGTACACCTCGCTGCTTCAAACCCACTTTCAACACAAGATGATGTAGTATCAGCTTTGAATCAGCATTATGGGATTACCACATATGCAAAACGAGGTGAGTCTAAGAAAGAATTTTTTGCTCATATCAAAACTCTTATTAAAACTCACCCGCACGTTACTATGGATGATGGTGCAGATCTTGTTTCAACGCTCCATACTGAGTACCCAAAGCAACTCACTGAGATATATGGTGGTACCGAAGAGACTACAACGGGCGTGATACGTCTACGCTCAATGAGTGCCGCTGGTGCACTACGATTTCCTGTTGTCGCTGTAAACGATGCAAAAACAAAAAATCTTTTTGATAATCGTTATGGTACTGGGCAGTCAACGATAGACAGCATCATGCGCGCTACTGATGTACTGATTGCAGGAAAGACGTTTGTAATTGCAGGATATGGATGGTGTGGAAAAGGACTCGCACAGCGAGCGAGAGGTATGGGTGCTCGAGTCATTATCACTGAAGTAGACGCTGTAAAAGCGCTTGAGGCTGCAATGGATGGATGCTCGGTTATGAAAATGAAAGACGCAGCATCTATAGGAGATATATTCTGTACTGTGACTGGGAATAAAGACGTCATCACAGCAGAACACTTTAAAAAAATGAAAGATGGAGCGATTGTATGTAACTCCGGTCACTTTGATGTGGAAGTTTCAGTTTCAGACCTTCAAAAAATAGCCTCAAAAGTACGACAGCAGGTGCGAGCACATGTCGATGAATACACCGTAGGTACATCGAGGATTCACCTCCTTGCAGAGGGACGCCTCGTAAACCTTGGCGCTGCAGAGGGCCACCCAGCTTCAGTTATGGACATGAGTTTTGCGACTCAGGCACTTTCTGCAGAGTGGATAGTGAAGACGTATGCCTCACTTGATGCGCAGGTGCACCCTGTCCCTGAGTTCATAGAAGATGCTGTCTCACTTGAAAAACTTAAAACACTTGGTATCGCAATTGATACACTGACACCTCAGCAAAAAAAGTATCTTGCTTCATGGCAAGAGGGAACGTAAGCGCTATTTAGATTTTTTAACAGATCTGAGTGATTCGATGAAAGCAACGATTTTCTCTTTTCGAGCGAGTGCTTTTGCAGGGTCTGCAATAAAGCTAATCTTAACCAGGACCTCACCATCGTCATCATAATCATAGTTCATTTTGTACCGAGTTCCTGAAAAGCCGCGATAATTACCTACATGCTCAAGTCTGCGCATAGGAAGTTCATCATCAAGGAAATCTTTTGTTTTTTGAAGCCAATCTGAGAAATTAACTCCGAAAGATTCAGAGTTGTATACAGCTTGGATAACCACTCGGCGGTAATTGTCAGTTTTGAGCTCCTGGCGCTCAACGAGGTTATTCAAAAAGAAAAAATTTGGGACATGAATTAGCTTGCCATTGTATTCACCGTTATCATCTTTTCCTGCAAGTGATGTAAGGATCGGCTTAATGCGAACGATTTCACCGAGTGTACCATTCACACGCACATCATCGCCGATGTCATAATGGGAAAGTACAAACAAATATCCAAACAGTGAGTTCACTGTCTCTCGAAGTGCAAGGATGAGTGCACCCAAGGCCACAAGTAAGTAGCTGAAGAGCTGCACATCGTAGAGTAAACTTCCGAGAAGAAACAAGAAAATAACTGCAGCAAGGCGCATTAAGTCTACAACTTGTGCCCGCTTGTTGTATCGCAAAGACATTTGTTCTACGTCGCGTGCGTCAGTAGCTTCATCTTTCCTTTTCTCAAATTCAAGTTTGAGTCTATGCTTTACATAGCGGAGTATCGACTCAAACGCAAGAAATATTGCAACGAGAAGCATCGCTGCGATCACTGGTTTTTGTGAAAGTATCTCAATCATGTATGCAATGATGGTACCACAAAACTTCCACATACTTTTCCACAGACTCGTGTTGCTCAGCAAAAAGTATGTCATACTACTGGTATGGTTTACGGCGGACATTAATTATCAGCATATCGTTTCTCAGAGAGTGCATGATCTCAAGAAACTGATTCAAAAAGGAACCCGAGAGGGTTCTTTTTTTTGTTTCTGTGCGTATACTGTGCGTATGAACTTCGTTGAGTATAAGGAAAAAATTGGGTCATGTTCATTTTGCGGTAATAGTCCAGTACCACACATACCGACATTTGTCTTTCAAACATTCAATATATTTGTAGGTCTTGTGTACCAACGCCTTGTCTCCTTGAAGATGTATCGTGTCATCACACTTGGGATTCGCTATGTGTTCTCATGGGTGCAACGAATGCACTATCCACTTGCAATGTACATAGGCGTACTCAAATTTTCGGATGTTCTCGAAAAAGCTACAACGTACCGCTCTCAGGTAATATGGGAAGAGGCTCAAAAACGTGGCATACCTATGCAACAAATGATTGTCTTTGGAAGAGCTGTTGATGTATACAGGATGCTATTAAAAGGGCACTGGTGGTATTTTGAAAGTATCCCGTTGCCGTATTGGCTGGATCAGTCAGATTATGCATGGATGGATGACAAATACTTGCTTAAAGAACGTTTGGCAAAACATGCAACACCTGTTCCGCGATGTGTTTCAGTCACAACTGAAAAGCAAGCTATTTCAGCGTTCAAAACCTTTTCTGGACCTGTTGTGGTAAAGCCACGAATTGGCTCGCGCGCTCGACATACTACGGTCAATGTCTCAACAGAGAAAGAACTTCTCATTGCGTTTCATTGCGCTCAGCAACTCTGCTTCAATGTAGTTATAGAAGAGTATCTCCTTGGTAGTGTGTGTCGAGCGACAACTGTCGGCGGCGTATTGCGGGGCTTCCTTCGTGGTGAAGCGCCATTTGTGATTGGTAATGGTATGGACACAATAGAGCAGCTAGTGGCTAAAAAAAATGCAGTACGACCTGAACGCGTGGCAGAGATTACTCTTACTGCTGACCATGACTCACATATGCGCAGACAAGGTTACTCGCGGAGTTCAATTCCGAACAAAGATGTAGTGGTATCACTCAACTTGCATACCGGAAGACTATTTGGGGGAGAGACAGAAGAGTATGGTGAAGCTATACACCCGTCCATCAAGTCAGCAATCGAGTCGGCGGCGAAAGCACTTTCAGCACCGCTTATAGGTTTCGACATTATTCTTCAAGACCCGCTCACTGAGCCTCGCAAAGGTTCTTGGGGCATCATTGAAGCAAACACGCTCCCGTTTATAGACCTTCACTATCTTCCTCTCAAGGGGTATCCGAGTCCAATTGCAAAGTATATTTTCAACTTATGGGAATGATAGGAATCTCAAATACTCCATTGAGACTCCCTCACTGTGATGCGTGCGGAGAGATGCGTGTGATACATCCTCTTGAAAAGTTCCTTTCTTGGGTAGAAGAGAGAACTGAACATGAAAGTTTTCGTACAATACCTCGTGCAAAACGTGATGCAGGGAAGCAGTATGCGCTTGCTCGCTTTTTCGAGAAAATTGGTATTGCGCAACTTCACGCTGACCCACACTACACAAATGATAGCCGAGTGCACGCACTTTTTGAGGGAGCTGCTGAAGCAGGTCTACAGTTATACGCATATGAAATACTTGGTAAGCACGTTTCTTTTTTCCTTGAAGATGCAGCAGCCCGAATACTAATGTTTACGCATTTACCGCATGAATTGTTGGAATATCACTCACCGATTTGTATTGACGACAAGTATGCATTGGCAACATTTCTCCATGAAAATGGAGTACAAGTTCCGCGAACATGGTGTGTGCGTTCAGTAGCAGAATTCGAGCAGTTACAGATTACTACAATGCCTTTGGTTACAAAACCATGTATTGGCACACGAGGAAGGCATACTTCGCTGCATCTCGACTCAAATGAATCACTAAGAAATGGTCTCATCACTGCATTGCAGGTGTCGACTCGTGTTGTGATTCAAGAAGAACTGCGGGGAACTGTCTATCGTTTTACTGTTCTTGGAGGTTCATCGGTGTATGTAGGAAAGCGTGAGTATCCATTTGTTGTAGGTGATGGTCACTCAACCATAGCAGCCCTTGTTGAACGTGAGAATATAAACCCTATCCGAGACGGTATCTACTTTCGCAAGATGCCGTTTGGAGCGCATGAGCGCGCATACCTAGAGCATACAGGGTACACGGTGGACACAGTCCTCCAAAAAGGTGAGCACTGTACTGTAAGTGATAAAAATAGTCGAAGGAACGGCACTGTTGTAGCAGATGTTACAAGTAAAGTACATCCAAGTATCATTTCCTATATCTTGAAAGCAGCGCAACTGCTGCAATCGCCGATACTTGGCTTCGATGTAATTCTTGAAAATCACGAACATGCGCTTGAAAGCCAGCGTGGGGGAATTATCGAGTGTAATTCTGTACCATACTTAGATGTGCACCATCGTGTAGCTTCGGGAACTGCATTCAACGTTGCAGCAGAGCTATTTTCTTTCGTTTCCGTAGAGCACCATTTGCAAGGAAAGAGTGCATACTAGTATACTTACTGTATTAGTCAGTGCGCATAAATAATTACATGCATATGTTTGGTCAATATAGTGGTTACGTTCAAGCAGCAGCTCGAGTACTTCTCGGCTCACTCTTTTTTGTTACTGGAGCAGGGATTGTCTTCGGTGGCGCAGCAGCATTTAATGGGTACCAGAGTATGATAGTCAGCGCTGGAATCCCAATGGCAGGACTCGCAGCGGTTATTGCAATTGCAATAAAACTTTTTGGTGGGGCGGCGCTTGCTCTTGGTTTCAAGGCTCGATACGCAGCTATATCGCTAGCAGTCTTTACATTGCTTGCAACATATTTCTTCCATGGACCTGGAACATGGGGAGATCCAGCAACGGGGTATGTAAACTACCTCATGGCACTCAAAAACCTTTCAATCATCGGTGGTTTGCTCCTCGTAGCAAATAATGGTGCTGGAGCTATGGCACTTAAGTGCAACGACACCTGCAAGTGGTGCCAGTAAGAATTGCATAATAGTATACACAAAAGCCACATACGGGGCTTTTGCATTGTGCACGTTTCAGCATGTGGTATACAATGGAGCGATGAAACGGACCAGGGAAGTACATATACTGCGCCAGCTTTTTTTCTCACCTGTCGGTATTTTCTTTTCACTACTTTTTCTTTTTGTGCTAATAAAAGCGAACTACTCTTTATATATACGCAATGATGCAGCGCGCGAAAACCGTACGACTCTTCAACGTGAGTTGCACACTATGGAGCAACGTCGCGATAGGTTACTCGCCACCCTCGGAAGAATCGGTACTGAAAAAGGAGAAGAGATTGCACTCCGTGAGCAATATGATGTCGGCAGAGCAGGAGAGGAGATGGTTGTTGTACTTGATCAGGACGCACCACCGCGTGTTGATGCATCATCAGATACAGTATGGTCGCGCATACGAGCATTTATTCCTTTCTTTTAGAAAATGCTAGCGGTATAGTGTCAGTACATGCGGGTATGGTTTAGTGGTAGAACTGCTCCTTCCCAAGGAGCGGGCGGGGGTTCGATTCCCCCTATCCGCACTCGTAAGGATGCGCTTTGTAATCAAAGCGGGGGA
>CAYNND010000022.1:0-6374 GCA_964398775.1 uncultured Candidatus Saccharibacteria bacterium
TAGTCCACGATTTACCTGCAAAGCACAGTTTTTTTGTGTTCTAATGAGTGCTCAACGGAGCCTCAGAATTACCGAATTGTATAACCTTTCTCAGTGAGTGACACTTCGACTTTTTTCATCACCGCGTTCACTTCCTCGTCGGTCAATGTTTTTTCAAAAGATTGGAATACAAGGTGAAATGCATATGACGTTTTCCCCTCTTTTGTGAATGTATCGAATTGGTCACAGCGTATGCAGAGAGTTCCCGCATTTTGCTGTATATACATTCGAAGGTCGTCTGCGCTCGTTCCTTCCGGTGTCCAGAGTGCAATATCTCGAAGTACAAACGGATAGTTCGACAGTGGTTGGTAGCGTATCTCAGGGGCAGCAAGTGGAATTGATTGAGCAGCAGGGGCGTCAGCAATCACCACAGCAGTCAATGGGAATTCAAGTGTATTTTCGTCCATGCGATGGTCCACATGCGCATTTCCAAGCGCCTTTTGTATTGTATCTTTCGCGAGAAGCAGCAGTGCATTTGCACGCTCAGAGCGCTTCTTCATCGAAAGCGGATGAACACCAATACAGACATGCGTGTATTCACCGTCCGTCTTGAAAATATTACCGATTTCAAATATTTTTATAGTATCGTATTCACCGTAGTACCCAGCATGTGATTCATTTGTCTTCAGTGCGCGCTTCATGTCATCTGACAGATTTGCACGCAAATATCCCTTATCAGCCGCGAGTGAGTTGAGCAGTGCCACCTCGCCAGTGTTCTGCAATGAGTACGTAAGTATCTCGACAAAACCAAGTCCGTTGAGTGCACGCCGTACTGCATCTTTTGCATTCCACAGTGGTTCAGGGAAAAAGCTTTCTGCACTCTGCTGGAGCGCCACTGTCGGCAGTTTGTCGTACCCATGAAGACGCCCGATTTCCTCAATCAAGTCTTCCTCAATTTCTATATCGAGTCGCTCAAACGGAGGAGTCACGGTAAACACATCTCCGTGCTGAGCTACAGCAAAATCTTGCTGAGCAAACAACGATGCAATCTGCTCAATGGTGAGTGAGAAACCGAGCACAGAGTTTACTCGGGAAGCTGTAACTGATACTGGCTTCATCTCTTGACTCACGACGCCATCTTCAGCGTAACCCTCTACACTTCCTCCAGCAATCTCAAGGATGAGCGCAGTGACTGCTTCGAGCCCATACCTCGGGAGTGATTCTGCAAACATGTTTTCATATCGCTTCGATGCATCTGTGCGGATACCAACAAACTGTGCAGCCTTTCGTGTAATAGATGGGTGGAATCGTGCAGCCTCGATGATGATAGATGTAGAAGTATCTGTAATCTCACGGAGGGCACCCCCCTTTACACCACCAAGCGCCACAACCTCATCAGTCACTTCATCGGTAATAACCGTGACGAGTGGCGAGAGTGTGTATTCCTTACCGCCAAGAATCGTGGCTTTCTCTGCATCACGTGCAGCACGAACACCGATATGCACAGTGCCATCTTTTTGTTTGAATGCATCAGCATCAAAGACGTGCAGTGGCGTGCCAATATCCATCATGACGTAGTTTGTTGCATCTACGAGGTTATTGATGGAGCGCTGACCAAGAGCTTCTATGCGCTCCTTAAGCCACGCAGGTGATGGCCCTACCTTGACCCCATCGATGCGCGCAGCACAGTACTGCTGGCACCGTTCAAAGTCATACACTTTCACGTGCATAGTCTTGCTTGTGGGTGCAAATACCGGCATTGGCTTTTTGAGTGGATCTGCCTTCAGTCTACGACCACTCAGTGATGCGTACTCTCGTGCAATGCCTCGATGCGAAAGACAATCATGTGCACGGTTTGGAAGCACTTTTACATCTACCACAGTGTCTGTACCGACAACGTCGACTGATTCAATCTCAAATGCGCCAAATGTGAGTGTGTGCGCAAAATCCTCTGCAGGTGGAAGTGGTTCTGCAAAATATGTCTGAAGCCATGCGTACGATATTTTCATAGAGGATTATTTAGAAAAAAATTGCGACACAAAACGAAGGTCCCCGTTGTGGAAATAGCGAACGTCATCAATCCCCCACTTGAGCATGCATAGTCGCTCGATACCAGAACCAAACGCAAACCCTTGATACTTCTTTGGGTCAAGCCCTGCGTCACGTATGACGTTTGGATGCACCATGCCCGCTCCCATAATCTCTATCCATTTATCTTTGAGTTTGGGTGGGACTGCGTCGCCAGTTAATCGCATATCTACTTCTACGCCTGGCTCAACGAATGGAAAAAAACTTGGTCGAAATCGAACCTCGACTGCCCCTTTGAAAAATTCAGCGAAAAACTGAGCAAGAACACTTTTCATTTGCGCAAGAGAAATGTCTGTATCAATCGCCAATCCTTCAAGCTGATAGAACTGCGCTTCGTGTGTCATGTCCGTTGCCTCATTGCGATAGACTTTTCCAGGAACAATGACGCGTATTGGTGGCTTGTGTGATTCCATCCAGCGCACCTGCATAGGAGAAGTGTGTGTGCGCATCACCCGCTCTCCTGCCACAAAGAACGTATCCTGCATGTCTCGTGCCGGGTGGTCCTTTGGGAAATTCAACATATCGAAGTTGTAATGAATACTCTCAAGCTCGGGACCGTCAGCAACAGAAAAGCCCATTTTTTGGAAGATGAGGCGTATCTCATTTATCGCTGCAGTCATAGGGTGTACTATCTTTGTTTCCATGGCGAGCAGTATATCAGAGAATGGCTCAAAGACTAGACTACTTTGCAATCTGTGGTAGTATAACCCCGTGGAAATAACGTCGCTTATAACCTATATTTTACTCTTTATAACCCTCTACGCCGAGGTGTTTATTTTGTTGTCATTCCTTGAAGGGTACTCGAAAACCGACGTGCGTGAGCCATTGAAGCTTCCTGCCCGAGTCCCGACCGTTGCTATCATTGTCCCCTGCTTCAACGAAGAGAAGACTGTAGGGGGAACCATACAGTCCCTCCTTGCGCTCAATTACCCAAAAGACAAACTTGAGATTCTTGTTGTTGATGATGGCTCGCGTGACAGCACCTACGCAATTGCATCACAGTTTACATCGAAACAAGTACGTGTCTTACAGAAAGAGAACGGTGGCAAGCATAGTGCAATGAATTTTGCCTTGAAGCTCACAAGCGCAGAAGTTATTGGATGTCTCGACGCTGACTCTTTTGTTGAAAAAGATGCACTCATAGCAAGTATCAAACAACTCTCTGACACGGGTGCCTCAGCAGTAACACCCGCGATTGTCGTGCATGAGCCACGCAATGCGTTGCAACTCATCCAGCGCGCTGAATACTCACTTGGTATCTTCATACGCCGCGCATTCTCTGCCATGGGTTCAATATTCATCACTCCAGGACCACTTTCACTCTTCAAGCGTGATGTGATTGTAGCGGTTGGAGGATGGAGGCACGCGCATGGTACTGAAGACTTGGAGATGGGATTGCGCCTACAAAATGCTGGATATACACTCACAAACACACCACGAGCGCATGTACTCACAAAATCACCTGAAACTATACGCAAACTCTACAAACAACGCGTACGATGGACATATGGCTTTCTCATGAATGCATTGGACTACAAGCACATGTTTTTCAATACACGCTATGGGTCACTTGGTATGGTCGTACTCCCTTCTGCATTTCTTTCTATTTTCATCGCTCTATACTTCGCCGCGAGTGTACTCATCCACGTGTGTATGCGCATTGGTGAGCTATATGTAAAATACTCTATTGTCGGCATCCACCTTCACATGCCACACTTCCAGCTATTCTTTATGAATACATCAGCACTCACGCTCCTGACCGCATTCTTCCTTACCCTCGCACTTACTTTCCTCGTTATCGGAAGAACGCTCGCGGGGACTTCATTTAAATCAATTGACGTACCTCTCTATGTTGTCTGCTACGGCTTCCTTGCGCCGATCTGGCTCACTGGTGCCGTCATCCGCGCAGGACTTCGAGCACAGGCTCCTTGGAGATAGTTTTACCCGTACTTATATAATTCACTATGAATTGGTCACGCTACATCATCGCTTTTGCAATCACTGCATTTATATTCATGACAGCATTTACTGTCAGCAATCGTATCAATGATGCACGCATCAACAACATCCGTGCTATTCAAGAAAACATGGCGATTGATATTCTCTCACTTGAAACACAGTTCCAGCTCCTCGAGCAACTCTCATGCCGCGATATTCGCGAAAACTCAGTACTCTCAAAAGAGCTTGCTAATCTATCATCAAGACTTTCTTTTACAGAAGCTCAGCTCGGTGCAGATAATGAAGAAGTGATTCGCTTGAAGCGCCAATACTCTCTCCTTGAAATCAAAGATATGCTCCTCATGAAACGCGTTTCCGCGAAATGTAAGCTCGAGCCTGTCTTCATACTCTATTTCTACGGCTCTGAAAAGGTCTGTCCTGAGTGTACAAAGCAGGGGCATGTACTCACTGCCCTATCAGAGAAATACCCGCGTCTACGCATATATTCTTTCGACTACAACCTTGATGTGCCAGCGCTCCAGACACTCATCAAACAGAGTGACCTTGGAACAACACTCCCTGCACTCGTTATAAATGATCGACCACTCAGTGGATTTACATCTGTTGAGGATGTAGAGAAACTCATCCCCGAACTCGCAGACATGACGGAGGCGGACGCAGCTGCAAAAAAGACAACGACTGAAAAAAAGAAATAGTGCGAAGAAATCCTGAAGTGCATGCAATGATGCACTCTTCTAAGAGCCGGCAGTCAAAATGACTGTGGAGACCGCATGACAGAGTGAGGTAATTGCTCGTGAGTAGGATTGAAAAATATATGACCCCTATATATGCGCAGTGAGCCGGCAGTCAAAATGACTGTGGAGACCGCATGACAGAGTGAGGTAATTGCTCGTGAGTAGGATTGAAAAATATATGACCCCTATATATGCGCAGTGAGCCGGCAGTCAGATTTGAACTGACGACCTACTCATTACAAGTGAGTTGCTCTACCAACTGAGCTATGCCGGCTCACTGCGCACTAAGGAACATATATTTTTCAACGAGTTGGCACATCAGGGCATGTGCACTGGATTTTCTTGAATGAGATTACTTCATTAAGAAAATCTGGCGCTCTACCAACTGAAGCTTGCCGGCTCCAAAAAAACTACGATATGTAAAGAACACTATTCAGATTTCTCTGACGCGGTATTATTACCTTTTTTTTCCTCGCTGTCCAGTTTTGACTCTATTACCTCTTCAAGGTAATGCATTTCTCTCCGTACACGCTTTGATGTCTTGTGTACGACAGTGCGAGCTTGAAACTCTACACTGTGTGCGACACGCGCCATTGCTCGTGCACAGTAGTGCGTCACAGTGTTCATACTATGCGCACACCAGCCCCAAAGTGCCTCTGGTGTCGCATTTCGTTCCATCCATGCAAAGAGTGCATCAGTGTACCTATCCATTCGCTCTCGTAAGTGTGGTGCGTACCGCACACCATGTGCAATTTCACGCTGCTGCAGCATGTACAGAAGTACAAGACCAGCACACGCGCATATACATGTAATGAGTGCGTACATAGCACTAGACAGAGAGTCGCTCTGCGACCGTGACCTCAATCGGTGCACCAGCAGCTGCGCTCGCAGTCTCAATCACCTTTTTGATAGTCTGCTCACCATTCTTTACAAACGGCTGTTCAAGCAACACCTTATCTTTGAGATATGCCTCTATCTTTCCTGCTACAATCTTCTCTTTCATTTCAGCTGGCTTTCCTGCTGCCTCTTCCTCGAAGATTGCCTTAGCTGCAGTAATGTCTTCCTCTTTTACTTGGGCTCGAGACACGAAGCGAGGTGCCATAGCAGCTGTGTGCATCGCAATGTCGTACGCAAGTGTTGAGAGTGCATCTCCTGTAGCAGCTGTCTGGAGCGCTACAATCGCCGCTACGGTGTTGTTTGAGTGTACATACGCATTTACCACAGAACCCTTTGCAAGCACTGTCTGAGCGACCTGTGTCTTCTCACCAAACTTCTGCACAGCCTCGTTGAGCATTTGTACTACGTCTGGGTGCTCTGCCATCGCGTCTGACTGAGCCGCAACTGCCTTTTCTGCGATTACTTTCGCGAGTGCAACAAACTCAGGGTTTCTTGCTACGAAATCAGTCTCACACGCAAGCACAACGACAGCTACAGATTGCTTATCTGCACTGACTGCGGCCTGCACTGTTCCTGCACCAAGCGTTCTATCTGCTTTCTTTGCAGCAGCCTGTGCACTGACTTTTCGCAAGAGTACTTTCGCCTTCTCAATATCACCACCTACTTCTTCAAGTGCTTTCTTGCATTGCATGATAGCAACTCCTGTCTCGTCACGAA
>CAYNND010000023.1:0-5029 GCA_964398775.1 uncultured Candidatus Saccharibacteria bacterium
TTGAGCACTCATTAGAACACAAAAAAACTGTGCTTTGCAGGTAAATCGTGGACTATTTTGTGATATACTTCCTGCCATATTGAGTAACGTTGATTACCATCATGGCGAAAGAAAAACCAGCAAAAAAAGATTCATACGGAGCGGATGCGATTCAGGTGCTTGAAGGTCTTGAAGCCGTCAGACGTCGTCCGGGAATGTACATCGGTACGACTGGTGTTGATGGTCTGCACCACCTCATCTGGGAAGTATTCGACAACTCCCGCGATGAAGCGATGGGTGGACACGCAAATGATGTTGAAGTTGCAATCTTGCCGGGTAATCGTATTCGTGTAGCAGATAACGGACGTGGAATCCCAGTTGAGATTCACCCAAAGACAAAAGTCTCAACTCTTGAAACAGTACTCACCGTACTCCACGCTGGTGGTAAGTTTGGTGGTGAAGGGTATAAGTATTCAGGTGGTCTCCATGGTGTTGGTGTATCTGTAGTCAATGCCCTCTCTACACATGTTCGAGCTGAAGTGCATCGCGATGGTGGGCGTTTCGTTCAAGAATATAAGAATGGTGGAAAGCCAGTCGGAAAGACACAGCGCCTTGGTCCTTCGAAGCGCCTTGGTACTATCATCACATTCACCCCTGACCCTTCTATTTTCCCTGAGATTGTCTTTGATATAAAAACAATCACGAACCACTTACGACGACAGGCATACCTCGTACCAGGAATGCGCATTACAGTCATTGATGCTCGTGAGTATGCAGGGAAGCTTGACGACACCGCAGTGTTTTATTTGCGTGAGGCAAAGCTCGAACTTTCTTCAAACGCGTTCTATTTTGAAGGAGGTATCCGCTCCCTTATCGCGTTTCAGAACCGCCAACTACAACTCCTGCACAAAAATATATTCTATGTGCAAAAAGAAGTGGACAATGTGCTCGTTGAAGTTGCGCTGCAGTATGTAGACGACATCTCATCTCGCATCAGTGCATATGCAAACAACATCTATAACCCAGAAGGGGGTACACATGTCACCGGTTTCAAAACTGCACTCACTCGTTCGCTCAATACATACCTCAAGAAATCAGGGGCAAAGTCAGAAGAAGCGTTTACCGGAGATGACGTGCTCGAGGGTTTGACTGCTGTCGTATCTGTTAAGCTCCGCGAAATTCAATTTGAAGGACAGACGAAAGCGAAGCTCGGTTCAGTGGAGGCGCGAGGTGCAGTCGATACTGTCTTTGCAGAGGGGCTCGCAGCGTTTCTCGAGGAGCATCCAGAGGATGCAAAGGCAATGGTCAACAAAGCGATTCTTGCGATGCGTGCTCGAAAAGCCGCAAAGGCAGCAAAAGATTCTATTTTGCGCAAAGGAGCACTCGAAGGACTCACACTCCCAGGAAAGCTCGCTGACTGTCAGACAAACCGCGCTGAAGAAAGTGAACTCTTCATTGTAGAGGGAGACTCAGCGGGTGGCTCAAGTAAACAAGGTCGTGACCGACGCACACAGGCAATCCTTCCACTCCGTGGAAAGATTTTGAACGTTGAGCGCGCACGACTTGACCGCATGCTCGCGTCTGAAGAAATAAAAAACCTCGTTGTTGCGATGGGTACGGGGATTGGTGATATGTTCAACATCGAAAAACTGCGCTACCACAAAATCATTATTGCTACAGATGCCGACGTGGATGGTGCGCACATTCGCACACTACTCATGACGCTTTTCTATCGTCATTTCCCTAAGGTTATGGAGGGAGGCTTTCTCTACATTGCACAGCCACCACTCTTTAAAATCACGAAAGGTAAGGAGATCTTCTATGCATACAACGATGCCGAGCGACTTGCAGTCACTGGAGATATAAAGATTGAGGAAGTCAGTGAGGCTCTAGATGAAGAGGAGCCGAAAGAGGAAGTTGCAGAAACAAAGCGAACACCGAAACTCATGGTGCAGCGGTACAAGGGACTTGGTGAAATGAACCCTGAAGAGTTGTGGGAGACGACCATGGACCCACAAAGACGTGTGCTCAAGCAGGTGACCATTGCAGATGCTGAGAGTGCAAACAAGGTCTTCGATATGCTCATGGGAACTGATGTATCAGGACGAAAGACATTCATCCAGTCACATGCGACTGAAGCAACACTCGACGTGTAGTAATACTTTACAAAACTAAAGTCATATCGTAGCATTCTCCTTGGTAACGGCTTGTTGGGGGTACTGACAGGTAGCGGACCACAATCCAACCGAGGGTTATGACCTATGGCTCGTAAGACCAAAGGCGACAAGGGAACGAATCTGACCAAGCGGCACCAGCAGTACGAGGAGCGCAAGGCGAAGCCCGCCAAGCCAAGTCGTCGGCAGGAACGTCGACTCCAACAGCAGGAGGAGCAGGCGCACACGTAAGGCTGTTTCGGTTCCTTGAACCACTCGGGGAGGGCGCTTGCAGCGATGCGAGCGCCCCCTCTTTTAAACAAAAACGCCGCCCCAAGGGGCGGCGTTCTCGTGTGTGTTGTCTTTTGATTACTGAACAACAATCTGTCGTGAGACGCCGTTGTTTGCCTCAGAACTTTCTTTGATTGCCTGTGCTGCATCGACACTGATAGAGACGATGCCTGTACCTGATGCGAGCTTATCAAACGTCATAGTGAGATGAGCTGTTGCACCCGCGTAGAGGTCTTCTTGAGCGTCAGATGTATATGTGAAAACAGGACTTGAAGGAAGCACTGCTGCAAATGTCCATGCCTTTGCGACTTTTGTGCCATGGTTTGTGACGTCAAATCGGACGACGACCGTATCACCTGGCTTGAAAATTGTTTTCTCTACAAGTGAACCGTCCACGAGTACGCCGATTTGTGTGATAACTGGCTTGAGGTCAGGAATGCCCGCATCGTCTGACTTCTTAACAGGAACCATAACTTGCTTCTGTTCTACAACTTTCTTTGGTGCAGGTTCAGCCACTACAGGTTCAGTGACCTGTTTCTCTTCGACAACTGGAGCAGGTGCTGCAGTAGGAGTGAGTACGGTAATTGTCGAGGCATCCTTTGAGGTAGCTCCCGAAGCATTTGTGAGTGTGAGTGTGAGAGGAATTTCTACAGGTGCGTTTGCCTCTGACATAGCAGTTAGAGAAAGAGATGTTACTTCTTGAGCAACAGTAAACGGTGCGTTACATGGAATTGCATACGATGTCTCATTTGCATTGATTTGCAGATAGACGTGCTCACGGCATGCGTAGGTGAGTGTGAGTGTTGCATCATCACGCTTGGTCGAAGACCATGAGACAGTGAACGCCTCTCCAGGAGTGACATTTTTGCCATCAAGCTTCATCGAGACGCCTGCACTGGTAAGTCCCATGAATGAGCTTACCCCACGAGTGCCTGTGCCTGAAATCATGTTCGAACCTTGCTTGACGAGCTGGATAGTACTCCAGAGACCGGCAATCAAGAGTGCAATAAAGCCGAGGATTGCAAAAACGGTGAGTGCTGGGTTGCTCTCTTCTCGTTGCTGCTGTTGCTGCGTGTATTCCATGTATTTGTGTAATGGTTATAAAGCAATACGCACGCGTATTGGTACAAGGTAACTACCATAGAATGTGCTCTTTGTCAAGCTATGCGGTTAGGTGAATACCGAACGAGGGGGTGAAGAAGAGTCAGCGATTGTGAACGGTCCGAGATACGAGTAACGAGATCATACACTACCACTGCGGGGCGGTTCACAAGATATAGCATGTAAAACTCAGTTGACACAAGCAGAGACTCAGGTCATCGTATGGAGATGTCTACTCCGCGCGCTCAAGAACACTCACCGCTGCTTTTCCTTGTATTTTTTTCATGGATTTTTGCTGGTTCACTCGCATTACTCAACCTTGCTGGCTTCGTGCCGTACTATGTCGATGGAACAGCACCAACACTCAGTGACGTATATATTCCTGGCGAAGAACAAATTGATACACCACAAGGAGAGACAGTAATTCCTGAAGTAACCACTGTAGATGATGACCTAGAAGATGACATGCCCATAGTCGTACCACCTCCTGAAGTTATAGGGTACCTTCCAGAGCGTATGGAAATACCAAGTTTAAAAAAAGTATTGCCAGTCGCGAGCCCACAGTCGCGTGATGTTGCGGTACTCGATAAAGCACTCCTGAAAGCTGTGGTGAGATATCCCGGATCAGGACTTCTCGGGAAGGAAGGAAATATATTTGTATTTGGTCATTCGACCGGGTACAGGACTGTAAGAAATGAGTATTTTAAAGCGTTTAATGGTATCCAAAACTTAGAACAGGGAAGCATCATCAAGCTCTACGGACAGGGGAAGGTGCACCTCTACAAGGTAACTACAGTGACTCATGTTGACTCAAATGATGCTTTGGTTGACCTTCGTGTTGCTCAAGGAGAGCGTAAATTAACGCTTTCTACCTGCGACTCATTTGGTGCAAAGACCTCTCGTTTCGTCGTGGAAGCAGTCTTCTTTGCCGAGTATCCAGATGACACAGTAGTCGAGGGCTCTTGACTTTTGTACAAAAATGTTGTAGTAAGGATTAACGATATGCCTCGGCTATCGGTCATTACACCATTAATACATACAAGTATGTTTAGCATTATTTCACGTACAGTTCTCGTTGCACTCGCACTTTCTGCAAGTGTAGCTTCAGCACAAACTGCAAACCCAGTTACATGTTCATTTGAGTCAATCAACCTTGGGAATGGAAAGACCAAGCTAGTGTGGGGCTCAGCAAATGCAATGTTCGGCTCTATTGATAACGGTATTGGCGCTGTTGCGGCAGACGGAGAAATGACTGTAAATACTCTTGGACAGGGTAATTACACACTCCATGTTTGGAACAGTCAGGGTACAGGCTCATACTGCACAGCACGAGCATCTGGTTCAGTGGGATACGGAAGTGGACAGGGCGGCGTAAACCCAGTAGTAACTGTTACAACAAATGCTGTTACAGGGAACCCAAACCTTATCGCACTCAACACAGTTCCGTACACAGGCGCAACTGAGTACATCTCTGTCGCTCTTTTCTTCGCGATGCTGGTTTCTGC
>CAYNND010000024.1:0-4691 GCA_964398775.1 uncultured Candidatus Saccharibacteria bacterium
ATGGGATGCCATGACTCTCGCAGAAATGGCGTACACGCTCTTTTCCGAAGTGCTTGTATCGCTCATTTAAGAAAAACGGAAAGTATGACGGTATGATTACTTTTACAACTACAAGTGGAGAATTCCAGCTTGCAGAATATGTATACACTACTGCATCTTTCGGTTCGTGTATTTCTTTTCGAGACGCATTTACTAACTGCGAAATTTCAGTATATGCGACTTGCTTACCTTCTAAAAAGTAATCGAGTTCAGTACATAGTGCTCCTCGCCATAAACGTGCGCGCCCAAATGCAGTTATCTCGTCATAGGAAGCTGGTTTATCTGCTGTTGCGTACAGATGTGACTTTACAATACAAAACTCCTGCAATGCACTCACTATTGCCTCATCAAAAGATTCTTTGCAGCCAAGCGAAAGCACGCGACGTACTATTCCATCTTTGTTTAGTGAACCGACCACTGCAATAACGGGAACCTGTGTCTCATGCTGTAAATATAAAATATCAATACTCAGTCCAAGGTTTTGATATGCCACCAATAGAGTTTGTATATGCTTCGGCACATCATCCATCACTACCCGCAGAGGTGCGCTGCGAGAGTACCAGTAGCATAGAAAGGCATCACGTTCTATTACTTCATTCAGTGCATTCTGTGTTGCGCGTTGAGCATCTACATGTGCCGCTATACCACTTGTTGTGTACGGGAACAGATGCTGACCCGCACCATCAAGCGCACGATTCCAGCGTCGTATACAGTGTGCCGGAATCCTAATGTCTGCACCACCATCAAGAGCTGCAGCAGTGACAGTCCGTACCTGGGCATACTCGAAAGCATTGTATGTAATGCTCTCATCTCTAGATTCATGATGTGTGCACATATCCTCGTTTGCTTCGTACGATACACTTCGCTCTGTAGCTTCTGCCAATGCCTTGAGCACAGCCTCTCGCACTGAAAAACCAACACCATACGCATAGTGTGTTTCAGTGCGAAATCGAAAACGTACATCACATTTATACAGATATGAAATATGTGTATCTGCGAAACGGATACGCTCAAGACGTCGACCAGAAAAAAGCCTTACGGTGAGTACTGCTATAAGCCACCACTCGCTGAATGCGCTACTTCGCTGAGTAACCTCGCGCCTCCATGAATGCTTTAAAGACTGTATCATGCGCGATTATTTTATTCATTGTTGCTTTGCCATAGATTCCAGTTGTGTTATACCCTTTTGCGTCTCCGTTTATCATTCTGTCGATAAGACCATTTTTCTTGTACTCTGTTTTTTTGTACACGTCAGAGAGAATCTTACCGAGCTCCACAGCTTCAATCGATTCCTTGGTATCATCTCCTGCCATTATGAGCGCGTAGTTATAATTTAATGCTGTAAATGGCTTCAAGACTAGGTCGTGGCGAGTTGCGTATTGGAGCGCAAAGAAGAAAATATCTGTGTACTGATACTTACTATCAAAAGCTATATTATGCTTCTTGAAAAATGCGAGTGTGACTGCATACTGACTGAGCCCAACAAGCATATCGTCCTTCGAGATATCCTCACCTGCCTCTCCCATTGCATCTCGAAATGATTCAACGAGTGGCTGTGCTGCAGCTGCAAATGTAAGTGCTTTTTCTTTAAATGCACCGACCTCAGCAGGCACTTGCGCACCCTTCTTCAGTGAGGCAACTTTGATGTCGTAGAGTTCGATATATTTTGCTGCCGCCGTACCATATGCCGCGGCATCTGCATATCCACTCTTTTGGAGCATCTCAATATATGCAAGATAGGCAAGCAATCGCTCGTCTTTAGTGAGCGTTTGTCGCTGCCCAATCTTTCTGAAAATATCTGGATATATGTCGCTCGCGCCTGTTAGAAATGCAAGGTTTGCATCTTTCTCGATATAGTCAGCTATCTCATAGATGTTGCCCCCGTTATCAAAGTAGCGGTGCGTAATGAAATAGATAGCAGCTTTTGAGAAGTTATCTTTGACGTTATGTGCTACCTTTTCACTGAAATAGTTCTGCAAATCTTCTGGTTCATCACGCAGTAAACTGTCACCAATCTTTGCGTTGAGTTCCTTTCGCTCAGTAATGACTTGCTGCACTTCGGGCACTGGAACCTGCGCAATAGGCTCAGCCTGCTGCATAGAAATATACGAGTACACGAATGCACCGAAAGCAATCGCTGCAACAAGGATGAGGATTAGATAATATTTTCCAAGGCTTGTTCCCATACTTAATTAATTAGGTTATAAAATTATGCACTCACTCAGGCGCCTTCGCCGCCGCCCTCACCTCCTCCTTCACCGCCACCTTCGCCACCCCCTTCACCGCAGCAGCCTTCACCGGAACCTTCTCCGCTTCCTTCGCCACTTCCCTCACTACATCCCGCTTCTCCTTGTGACGTGCCTTCAATAAATGGTGTGTCAGCATATGCAACACTCTGCGTTGCAGACAATTTTCCAGCCTTGAAAATTGAAGCTACAAACAACGGGACCGACACAAGCGCACCAATGAGTATGAACGGCAGCGCAAGGAATAAATGCTGTATCCTTCTCATAGATTATTTAGATTAATTATGTACAGGAGGGCTACTCTCCACCACCTTCACCGCCTTCACCGCCGCCACCCTCACCTTCACCTTCGCCACTGCAACCTTCTCCTTCACCTTCTCCTTCACCTTCTGCTTCGCCCTGACCTTCACCCTGACCCTGACCTTCGACAGTATCATCTGCATAGGCAACTGAAGCCCCGCTAAATAGTGGAGATGACTTTTTGACACCAACTAGCGAGGCAATGAGCGCTGGGACTGAGACGAGTGCCCCGACCACGAGAAACGGAAATGCTAATAACATGAGTTTAGACCTTTTCATATCACTCATACTACTCCTCTCAGCATGTCTTACCATGCACTTATCCCCACCTATGGAAATGGGTTTATGATTATTCGCACCGGTTGTACCCCATCTTTCAAGACAGGGCGTGAGTACTTCTCATCAAGTGCGAAAAAATAACTTTGAGGAACAATGACGCGCGCAGCGTGATATCCATACTCGCTCAAAATAGGATGCGGACATCTATAATGATATACATCGGGGAAAGTTTCGACAGCGTAGCCGGACGCACTAAAGGTATCGGACACATCGAACGTGGTTCTATACACTGTGCGTGACGAACTCGCAAGTACATCGTTTGCATACTTGCTTACAAAATAACTATTACCGTACAAATGAACTCGTCGGTGCGCTTTCATAGACGCATCGACAAAACCTGTATGTATTGAGTCTATTACTGATTGTGTAAGTGCGTATTCACCTCGAATCTTACTTTGTTGCACCCACAGATATGTAGCAAACGCTTCAGAAAGCGAACGGTTTAAGGCTGAAAGCATTTGGGTACTACATGAGCCACCGCAGTACATTCCACCCCCACGCTCAAGCAAGCAAATGACCGATGGCAGTCCTGCTTCATTCGTACAGTCGAGAAAATGCGCCTTGAAACCACGTTCATCAAGCTCTGAGAGTAGCACCGCTACAGCACTCTCAGTAGGTATTGTTGATACATCAAGTTGTGGGAACTCACCCCCTTTGTACCATGCCTTCAGGAAAAAATGACGATGCACAATCTCAAGTAACCCTGAGCGAAATGCACCTTCAGCGCTAAATGAGGCGCCGGCACCATGTGTAGATTGTTGAATGATAGCTTTTTCTGTATACCTCGTGTGGGTCCCATAAAATACAGTTTGAGATGGTATCAGAACAGTAGAATCAGTACCGACGTGCGCAACACGTGTCCACGCAAACACATCAGTATCATCTATACGAAAGGAAGGAAATGCCTGAGACTGCGCAACTGTAGGACGCGCAAATGCATCTGGCGATACAAAACCTTGTTTACTTCCTTTCAGTGTGCGAGATGTTGTACGCTCATCAGGATGCACGGGTGGATACTTAAGCGTTGTTCGCTCAAACACTTCACCGAACGCTTTTGCATACGCCTCCATTTTATCAATCGATGTGCCCCGGCAGAAAATTTGATTATCAGAAGTTCTCAGATATACATCATGAAATGTCAGCGTCCTGAGTGAGTACGTGTGATATATGACGGCCGCATTTTTATGTACAATTCCTCTTGATTGCAAGTCCGAAAGAACAGACTGGACGAGCGTAGTATCGGAGAGCTCTCGAGAGAAAAACTCGTAGAATATAATTTGCGCAAGAGTAAGAAACGGCATATGTCGCGGCACGAACAGAAACGCAGACTGTCGGTCTTTTCGCAGCTCAATATAGAGCGCTACCATATGTAGTCTAATGCGTTCCATACAAAGAAGTATAGGCATTTATAAGATGCCCCGAGGTATCAAGGCAGACATACTGTGACGCATCTGTTTCTGTATAGAGTATGTCAGTGAATTGCTCAAACGCAGGATGTAGATACGAACTGTATGCGGTAATGCTTCTACTTTGGAGCGCCTGCATTCCTTTCTCAAACATACCCATGTCCCCAACACGCGCCCAATGCTCCATACATTTTGCAATTCCTGAAGCATGCACGGCGCCTCGCTCTATATCAGTGAGAAACTGTACGTTCATCCGTCGTACGGCAGATTCGTGCATATACTCAGGCGCAGCCCCTCGCCATGCACTTATCTCAGAAAAATGAAACGCGTGCAATGTATCCCCCGCATCGGTATGTAGCCA
>CAYNND010000025.1:0-3060 GCA_964398775.1 uncultured Candidatus Saccharibacteria bacterium
AGTGAAATTGCAGCTGAAGAGTCAGTACAGGTCATTGTAGATGGTGAGGAGCAGACCATTAAGAAGAGTGAAGTTGACGATGAAGGACTCGGACAGGCAGTGGTGGATATGAAGTTCTACCTCATGAAGACGAAGGAGATTATTGTCGGAGGAATCTTGAAAGCTACTGAAGTAGTCGCAGATGTCTTCCGTGCGAAAAAAGTTGTGACTGAGGAGCTCTGTGTAGGAACAGAAAGCGACAATGTCTGTGTCACCAAGACGCAGCTCCAGAACCTTCTTAATGGCGCATCGCAGCCAGCAAGTGCAAGTGATGGCTCAGGCAGTGGCAGCACAGAAGGCGCAACTGATACGGCAGCGCCAACAGTTACACTTAATGGAAACGCTGAGCAGACAGTTGATATCGGGACAAGCTGGTCAGACCTTGGTGCAACCGCAACAGACAACGTAGGCGCAGTAGGAGAAATCACTGTATCAGTCAATGGAAGTGTTCCACAGCAAGGACCTGCTACTATTGATACATCAGCAGCGGGTGTCTTCACTATCATCTACACAGCGCAGGATGCTGCAGGAAACACAGGCACTGCAACACGGACGGTGACAGTAGTAGCACCTGCGCAACCATAAGGTAGAATACATCTATGAGACGTACACGAGTGTTACTTCAGACTATAGTGTTCGCTTTTTTTCTGAGTGGAACGTTTGCGCTTGCATCAGAGAGTAATGGAACGATTACATCAGGGTTCCATCTCACCCGAGTGTGCAAGGATACGACCTGTACAACTCCAGCCCCGGGTATCATCAACTTCCGTCCGACAGGCACGACAGCGGTCACGATAGAAGACACAGCGGGTATTGATGGTATCGGATGGGGAAGTGAAATTGGCTGGATTACATTTGATCCGACTGGGCCTGAAGGCTTAACAATAAACGCAACATCAGGCGAAATCACCGGTAAAGCGTGGGCACAGGGCGCGGGGTGGATAAACTTCCGTCCTGCAAACAGCGGCACGACTTCTTTGGGTATTCCGATAGGCGTGAAGATAAACAACAGCGGTGAGTTCTATGGATGGGCATGGACTGGAGGCCCACATGGGGGATGGATAAAGTTTGATTGTAGTTCTGGCGCAACATGTATTAAAACTGATTGGCGTCCGATTGGTGTTCGCGGGGTTGTCACGCCGACACCAACGCCAACTCCTACACCGACACCAAATGGTTCCCCATCAGGTGGTGCTGACTTGTGTGCAAACATGCTCGGCACGCAACTCACAGTACCCGAAGGATACACATTCGATGGTGGTGTCTGTACTGCAATCCCAGTAGACGCATGTGGAAATCTTCCTGGCTTTCAAGCGGGCGTGCCACAAGGGTATGTATTTGATGAAGGGGGTATGTGTGTGCTCCCCATCGATTACTGCGGCAACATTGCTGGCGTGCAGCAACAAGTACCCACGGGCATGATTATTCGCACCGATGGAACATGCGGTGCGCCGCTGCCGATTCGTATCGAACCGGTGGATATAGATGGTGATGGTATTCTCGATATTCCTGAACTTCCACCAGGGACTTCATTCTTAGATATTCCAACAATCTTTGATCCCAACTCACCCTCAGTTCCAGATTTTCTGAAACCGTATACACAGCGCTTCACTGACTACTGTTCAAACCTCGAAGGATTTCAGGCAAGTGTGCCACTTGGTTTTGTAACTGATACCGTCGGGTGGTGTGTGCCAGCATATGTAGACTATTGTCCAAATATTGACGGAGAGCAGCCAATGATTCCATCCGATCAATACATAGATGAATCAGGTGCATGCGTCAGCACTGACGAGCGCGCATATTTGCATCCCGTGCAAGAAGGGAAAAAAATAATCTCACTCTCAATTGTCCCACCTGATGTGCGTATCCCTGTTGAGTGGAGGAGTGCTGCCGCAGTGCTTGAGAGTCTTGCGGGAGTGCGTCCACAGAGTGTTGATGTGCCGGCTACAGCATCGGCAAGTACTCCAGAGTATCCAGTCGACTTCGTGAGCATCTTGCTCTTAGTCGATGCGATTCTTGTGGTACTGCTCAGTATATATATATTCGGTAGACGTATCTTCGGCTTATTTTAAGTGTATTGCCTTGTTTTCCGAATGAATCTCTTGCGATAAACTGCTTTTCAGCAGATACTGTAAGGAATTATGCGGTCACTCCGGAAGAAAATACAAGTATTGCCTGTGCGCCACCAATCCGCAGTCGCACGCCTACTGAATATGCTGGAAATAGTTGCACTCATCGCACTTTTCTGCGGCGCGACATTTGGAGGGTATGCCTGGGTGACCGATATGATGGGGCAGCGCGCAGAGACACGATTTGTTGCTCAAAGTGAACGACTGAGTCGTGACATAAAGGAGCGCAGTTTGCTCTATGAGCAAGCGCTGCTGCAAGGTAAGGTGGTATTTGAGACATTGGGTGAACTCGATGCGGCTGCATGGCGCCGGTACACTCGGGAGATACAAGTGACGAGAAGGTATCCTGGAATGCAAGGCTTCGGCTTCATCACTGTGTTTGATGATGACCAGCTCGCGCAGCATATCAACTCGCAGCGCATGCGCGGGAACGGAGAGTATAAAGTACATCCACAAGGAAAACGTGACGAATACAGTGCAGTGATTTATTTTAACGCGCCTGCGCATGTGCAAGATGTCTCAATCGGGTACGATATGCTCACAGATGCAGAGCGGCAGGATGCGATGCATCGTGCGCGAGATAGTGGTTCTATTACTGTCTCGAAGCGAGTACTTCTCGCAAACAGAACAAATAAAACAGAATCACCGGGGTTCATCATGTTTGCGCCTGTGTATAAAGATGGTGCATCGACATACACTGTCTCAGAGCGTCGCGATGCCTTGACTGGGTATGTCTTCGCGACCTTTGTTGCTGAGGCATTTATGGATTCTGTAGTACGTGGCACGACTGAACTCGGTGTCGCGCTCTATGATAGACCTGAGGATACGTCACCGATTGCGCGATTGTACTGGAAGCAGCCACCGCAACTTGTCGGCTCTGCTAGTGATTCTT
>CAYNND010000026.1:0-2972 GCA_964398775.1 uncultured Candidatus Saccharibacteria bacterium
AAGATTAGAACATTCTACAAATGCATATGTGGTGATTCTCTGTTACTGAGCACTTACTTTGTCCGCCCGGAAGGATTCGAACCTTCGACCAATCGCTTAAGAGGCGACTGCTCTACCAACTGAGCTACAGGCGGATATTTATATTTTATCACAGGACTGATTCGGTCACTAATAATTCTTCGTGATTCGTCCCACGATTACTAATGTGATTACACATAAGTATCGTCGGACGCAGCGCGACCACAGTTTTGAATACAAAACTGGCTTCGCGGTCTTGCGCTGTTCGAATCCCCCAGCGCGCGACGCAATGTGTCGTAAAATGCTTTGCATTTTACTCTGCATTGCTGGTGCGCGCTGAGGGATTCGAACCCCCGACCCCATCCACGTCAAGGAAGTGCTCTACCAACTGAGCTAAGCGCGCATTGTTTTACTACAAACCTGACTGACTCTTTATAGTATAGAGCATATTTGTTGCTCTGTTACTGAGCCAGGACACATTGTCATACTTGGTACGCCTAACTTGGTAACGATACCAGCGTAAACTGGTTGCTCTGTTACTGAGCTAAGCGCTTACTTATGCATAGTGCTCCCTACGAAGTCAGTACACACAATGCGCGTATTTGTACCACATGTTATACGGTAATTCAATTACCTCCCACTGTCCATGTGGCTAAGTAGTATGGCCGTAGCAACAGCGACGTTGAGTGATTCTGCACCTCCCTTGCGAGGTATGGTAACTCGTTTAGTTATATGTGTGTTTG
Organism: uncultured Candidatus Saccharibacteria bacterium; assembly: GCA_964398775.1. Taxonomy (GTDB): domain Bacteria; phylum Patescibacteriota; class Minisyncoccia; order Phycocordibacterales; family UBA2100; genus CAYNND01. The sequence continues at coordinate 762 of CAYNND010000026.1, forward strand.
TATCAGCATCAAGGCCATGCGATTCACTACCCATGACCAGCACAGCAGGATGTGGCAGTGCACCGGCGTTAAGTGGTTCACCGTCAAGCACTGCACCAATTATCACGCTTCCCTGCTGCTTCAGCGAAGAAAGGAATGGGCTGAGCACAGTGTAGTGGGTCTGTACCCTCAAGAATGAACCCATGGTTGAAGCTATAACCTTTGGATTATACACATCGACGGTACCTATTGAACAGACAATGTGCTTAATGCCGAACCAGTCAGCAGTTCGTATGATTGTTCCAAAATTCCCTGGATCACTAATCCCATCGAGTACCAGGACTGACTCACTTAGAGCTGCACTGCGAAGTCCTGTGAGCTCACTTTCTGTAAGTGGAGCATATGAACATTCTGCAAGCGCTATCACACCATCTGCTGTAGCCTGAGTGCCTGCCTGCTGCAGCGCAGGCTGTGACACTACATGTGTCTGTGGGATGATTTTCTTGTACTTACCATAGAGCGACTCAATGCAAAACAATTCTTGTACGATACCTGCCGCGCATGCTTCATCAACTGACTTCTCACCCTGAATGATATATAGCCCAAATTCTTTTCGGTACTTCTTCTCCTGTAATTTATGAATATCGCCTATACGCATATATAAAGTATAACAGACTGCGGAGAGAGAGGGATTTGAACCCTCGATATGCTTTCGCATATGCCTGATTTCGAATCAGGTGCCTTCAACCACTCAGCCATCTCTCCAGGTTCGATATTGTACAAACGTTTGCTTGTTTGTATAGGTAGATGTAATACGTCTGATACAAATTGTGCTATAGTGCAAAACTTATGTGGGCGAGCATTACGACAACTTTTCCAGCATTGAGCGTTCGACAGTACACACTCTTTTTCAGCACCAAAATACTCTCTGACTTGGGTACGTGGATGCAACGCGTGGTCCAGGGGTATCTTGTCTATGAAATGACTGGGTCACCGCTTTGGGTGGGAGTCATAGATGCACTCCAGACCATACCTTTTCTGTTCTTTGTTTTCCTCGGCGGGATAATGCTCGACAGACTCGATAGAAAGAAGGTACTTCTGTACACGCAGCTCGCGCTGTTTTTCATAGCTGGGATGACCGGAGTGCTCCTTCTTCTTGATATGCTCACCATCTACATACTCGCACTCTGTGCGTTTTGTTTCGGCATCGCAGATGCGCTCAATCAGCCAGCACGTATGATGCTTGCTCCACTGCTTGTCCCTCGCGACCTGCTCCGCTCTGCAATCTCTCTCAACTCAACTGCGTTTAACATAGCACGCATCATTGGCCCAATGTGTGCAGCCTTTATCATCGCGCTTGGCTCACCTGCACTTGGCTACATCGCAAATGCTCTTTCGTTCCTTCCTGTCTGTTTTATCCTCAACAAAATATCTTTCTCTACCGAAACAGTCGCTCAAAGTGACAAGTCACCCTTGCAGGCATTGAAAGACAGCGCACGCCACGTGTACAACGACACGCGATTGTTTGGATGCCTCCTCCAATTTGCAATGTTCGGCTTCTTTGGGTGGTCATATCTTTCTATCCTCCCTGTTATAGCAAAAGACTCACTTGGCCTTGACGCTGCAGGACTAGGGACACTCTACACCGCAGTAGGCGTAGGTGCGGTGGTGAGTGGTCTCTGGGTGGCCTCAGCCTTCATGCACACAAAATCAACTGCTCGCTTGCTCTACGCTCCTTTTATATTCTCTCTCGGTCTCTTTGCATTTGCACTCACTGACTCTCATCACCTCGCGCTTATATTCCTCGCAGTTGCTGGTTTTGGACAAATTTTGCAAAACGCAACACTACACACACAAGTGCAACTCCTTTCTCCTGAGGCTATGCGCGGCAGAATTAGCAGTATTCAAACATTCTTAACCGATGGCTCACGCGCCTTCGGAAGCTTTCTTATCGGCGCGATGGCAGAGTTTGCTACGGCAAGCTCAGCCCTCATCATTTGCGCAATTGCAGTCTCTCTAGCTGGCTACCTCATACACCAGCGCTACTTGGTAACCACAGCAACACCTAGTACTACCCGTTGAAAAATCACAGAAGAATGTTACAGTATCGCAGCTTGACGAGAATGCCTGGGAGGCATTCGAGTTTGAGCAAATAACTGGCCCTATCGTCTAATGGTTAGGACAGCGCCTTTTCAAGGCGTTAATCCGGGTTCGATTCCCGGTAGGGTCACC
>CAYNND010000027.1:0-778 GCA_964398775.1 uncultured Candidatus Saccharibacteria bacterium
TACAGTTGAACCAGTTAAGCCACTCCCTTCTTCACCAACAAACGCTTCACCTTTACTGAACGAAAAATATAATTTTGAAAATTTCATTGTCGGTTCGGGCAATGAACTTGCTTACGCTGCCTGTCAGGCAATTGCAGTGAATCCGGGTACTAAATATAACCCTCTCTTTATTTACGGTGGTGTTGGTCTTGGTAAAACACACCTTATTCAAGCAGTCGGAAACGGTATCCTTAGTAATCACCCAGACTCTAAAATTATGTACGTATCAACTGAAACGTTCGTGAACGAATTTTTAGACAGTATTCGCTTTAAAAAACAAGGCTTTGCAGATAGGTACCGCAATGCTGATGTACTGATTATTGATGATATTCAGTTTATTGCTGGTAAAGAAAAGACGCAGGAAGAATTCTTTCATACGTTCAACGCCCTTCATCAAGCAAACAAGCAAATTATATTAACCAGTGATAAACCACCTAAAGCAATACCTACTCTTGAAGAACGTCTGAGGAGTCGATTTGAATGGGGTATGGCAATAGATATACAACCGCCGGATTTTGAAACTCGTCAGGCGATTGTGCAAACAAAAGCGAGTAGTCATGGCATTACACTCCCGGATGACGTTGTGGAATACCTTGCAAAAAGTATTCAAACCAACATCCGCGAACTAGAAGGTTCACTCAATCAACTAATTGCGTACTGCGAGCTTCGTGATCTAGAACCAGACCTAGCAACCGCACAAGCACTCATGAAGGGTAAACAACATCGACCGAGACATCTA
>CAYNND010000027.1:788-2280 GCA_964398775.1 uncultured Candidatus Saccharibacteria bacterium
CGCTCGTACGATTGTTGAAAAAACTGCTCAGCATTTTGACATTCAGTTGCAAGAAATACTCAGCCCTAAACGAGATAAATCTATTGTTATGCCGCGCCAGGTTGCAATGTATTTATTGCGGAGTGAACTACACCTTAGCTTTCCAAAAATTGCTGGTGAGCTTGGTCGCAAAGACCATACAACCGCTATTCATTCGATCGACAAAGTAGAACGTCTGCTCAACGATGATTACATTACGAGGCAACATATTCAAGAAATCCGGGAGAAGCTGCATGGGTAAAAAATGTGTACAAGTTGCGAATACTTTTTGTATAAACCTGTTTAAAACCATAACTACTCCACAGTCCACAAACATGATTGGTGAAGCTGTGTGTACAAACACATCTATATACACAATCAAAAAGCTTTTTATCCACAAACTAAATAGTTTAGTTTCTATCCTGAAAACTCATACTTTATACCCCGTATCCACAATACCTACTATTACTACTACATTCTTTTTATATAAAAAACCAATAACCATAGGAGCTTGAGTATGAACATTCAAATTACACAAAACAATTTAAATAGAGCGCTCAGTCTACTTTCACGTGTCGCAAGTTCTCGAACCCCGTTGCCAATTCTTGCTAACATTTTACTCAAGGCTGAAAACAACAGACTAGAGCTTGCAGCAACCAATTTAGAAGTAGCAATCACACACCGGGCAAAAGGGAAAATTAATGAATCAGGCTCAGTAACTGTTCCTGCAAAACTAATACACGAATTTGTTGCTCAACTTCCAAAAGACAGCACGGTTGATTTGGTATTTGAAAAAAACAAATTATACATTAGTACTGGGTCGTATAGCTCACACATACAAGGCGTTGCTTCGGATGACTTCCCTGCACTACCTGAAATATCACAAGGTACCACTATAGAAGTAAAGCCTGAAATCTTGAAGCTTGCGCTTCAGCGTACAATGTTAGCAGCATCTCGTGATGAAACAAGACCAGTACTTGGTGGTGTATATTTCCATACCGTAGATAAGAAGCTGTATATAGCCGCTACTGATGGATATAGGCTCGCAGAAGCATTCTTAACAGAAATTGATGCGGAAATTAGTTGTGTAGTTCCAGCTCAGGCGTTACTCGACACACTACGAATGCTGGTGAAACTAGCCTTGTGAGTCGGTTAATTGACGGTCAGTACCCTGAATACAAACAGCTCATTCCTGAAACAAGTGAAATACAATTTACAGTTGAGCGCGAAGAGCTTTTAACTGCTGCAAAACTGGCGGGTTTATTTGCCCGTGAAAGTGGCGGTAGTATTACAATTAAGGCCTCTGATATTAATGAAGAAGTTGTAGTGAGTTCTGTTGCTTCGCAGGTTGGCGACAATAGTTCAACATTAAAAGGTAAAATTATTGGCTCTGGCGAGGTGGTGTTGAATGTTCGATACCTAACTGAGGCGCTTAACTGTTTTGATACCGACAGTATAAATTTTAGGTTCAGCG
>CAYNND010000027.1:2290-2691 GCA_964398775.1 uncultured Candidatus Saccharibacteria bacterium
TCAATCAGCCCCTGCGTACTCAGCTCCGAAAAACAACCCGGCTACCAACATATCGTCATGCCCCTCAAGAGCTAAGCTGCGCTACAAACCTAACTCTTCAGGTGGAGCGCCATCACCCGTAAAATCCTCATCATGGGTGTGGTCGTCATCGGTTGCATTTTTCCGCCAATCTTTTTGGATACTGTTCGGGTTACAGTTACAAAATTCAGACACTAGAGTAAGAGTTGCATCAGCGGGTTTATCGGTTATTATGATTGCCGTACTATTTCCTATAGTGTAGTCGTATACAAAATCACTTCGTTCTATCGTTTTTTGTTCCGGAAACTTAAAAGGTGATATTGACTTAATGAGGTTATTATCTGAACTCAGTAGAAATGCGGAATAGTTGGCATTTATCACCA
>CAYNND010000028.1:0-2560 GCA_964398775.1 uncultured Candidatus Saccharibacteria bacterium
AAACCTCTCAAAATCAGATGGGATTCGAGGCGAACGAGCAAAATGAGACGAGGCGTACTTCGGGTACGGTGAGTCTCATTTTGCGATGTTCAACGATGAAGCACGCTGATTTTGAAGGTTTCTCCAAACTTTAGGTATAATAAAGGAATGAAAGAAGCTCCTAAGGAAAAGGACACTATCCCCCACCTCAAACTTGGCGACTTCGTCCGCATCAAGGAATCCATCCAACCTTTCAACATGAACGAAATGGCGCGTGTCCACGACACCCTTGGTGAGCCACCATATGTTTTTCTCGAAAAAGCTGCCTATGACAAGCAGTTTGGGGTTGAGGTCTATATCCGCTCACGTGACCAAGCAGGCTACCCTGTCCGTGTACTTACTGGAGAAGCAGGAAGTCACGATGATGCGGTCAACGTCTACGAGAGCGGTGTTATACAAATCCCTCTTTCATTCCTCGAAAAAGTAACCCCGCCGCGTCCTGAGTTTATGACTGGAAGAGTTGTTCGTGTAAATATGGATATTCTCGCTCAGCGTGTGATGCCTTTTCAGCTTGAAGGGCTTCGTGCAAAACTTACTGACACAGACTGCAAAGTGCTGCGCATCATAGAGGCAGATGATGTGAAAGACCCAGGAATCACGCACTACTTTGCACTCCTCAAGCGTGCAGACAGTCAAGATGACCATTCAAACATCTCTGTACCTGTAGAGGCACTTGAGACAGTGCATTAAAACAGGCCGACCCTTGGACAAGAGTCGGCCCTTCTGCACACGCTTGTGCTTACTTGCGCTTGCTGCCTCTCGGAGGAAGCAGAATTGTCGCGCAGACGGTGCCCTCTGGCGTCTCAGCGCAGTTGGTGGAAGCGACGCTCCACCCTTTGCTGAGAAAGCTCTCTGCTGCACCTTGCGGTACCCAGCACCGTGAGGAACTTCTGTCCGTACATCGCTGCACAGACTGCGCGTTTGCAGAAGCCGTGAGAATCGTCACGACAGCGACTACAGCGAGGAGGCCTGTAGCTACCCTGCTTCGCATGGTCATATGTGTCCCCATGTTGACCATCCACCTCACTAAGGGTCGAGGTATAGGAGTTATACGCGCCAGAATCGTCTTGTCAAAACACTTCATCAGAGCGTTATGGTCAGTGGTGTATACTGAGTAAGTGAAGCGCTCCCATTTTAATAACAACACCGATGTATCTCTCGGTGTTGTCCTGCTGAAAATTACCCTTTTGTGGGGTGTTTCTAACGTTGGCTACTACCTTATACTTCCTGAGCTTGGACTGAGCCTCAGTTATAACTCAGCGCCCTTTGCAATCGCTGCATATTTCTTCGTGTGGGCAGTGTTTTGCACTGTGTACTTCTGGGATATCTTAAGTACACGTGTCCTTGCGCGGTCGCGTGTATGGATGGATGTCTTGCACACCTTTGCATACGCATTTGTTGCTACATTTCTTCTATACATTTTTTCAAAGATGTCACTTCTGACTGGGCCGACTCTTGCGCCGTATTCTGACCTACTCTTTGCATCACCGTGGTACTTCCTTCCAAAAGCATCGGAGATACTCGTGCAGCAAGTGCTGATTATCGTACTCATATTGAAACTCTCCGAGCGCGTGACGTCTCTTTTTAGACTGCTCCTTATCTATGCACTCACCTTTGGGAGTATCCATCTCAGTATGTACCTCATCGTCGGCGCACCCGTCCCTTACGCGCTCATGATGACGATAGCAGCTCTTATTTCCACCATCTTTTTCCCATATCTCATCTTACGTGTTCATGGCGGTGTCGTATATACATACATGATTCATTTTTTGTTCTACATCATTCTTGCAATGCTTTTACATACATGGCCACCCCCCGACTACTTACTGACTGCAGCAATAGTCCTCTAGCACTATCTGATAAGCAGCGTATACTCAAAAGGTGACACTACTCAATTGGCGACCGGTACTCTCCGTCTTCGGACTTGTATTGAGTGTCCAAGCTGCAGCACTACTCTTCCTCGGGCAACCACTCACATGCACTTGTGGCTATGTAAAATTTTGGGAAGGCGCAGTGACATCCATTGGTAACTCACAGCATGTTGCAGACTGGTACACACTGACACATGTGCTGCATGGTTTTATCTTCTATTACGTACTGGGGCTCTTCTTCCCACGACTATCCGCTGTGCAAAAAATGTGCATCGCCATCTGCATAGAAGGAGCATGGGAAGTCATGGAGAACACTCCGTGGGTTATCGAGCACTACCGTGAGCAAGCACTCGCGCGGGGGTATGTGGGTGATAGTGTCATCAACTCACTCTCCGATACCGTTTCCATGTGTCTCGGACTCTTCATTGCCTACACGCAAAAGCCTTATATCACACTCGCAATTGCGCTCGTCCTTGAGGCAATCGTCGGGTACGCAATTCATGACGGCCTTTTACTCAATCTCTTAAATTTTGCACATCAGTTCGACTGGATAGCTTCATGGCAAGCTGAAAAGCTGTGGACTCCGTAAGCTTACTTACAATTACTCGCTTGTGTGTAACCTGCTTTCTCCGCTTCTGCTTCGGTTTTGA
>CAYNND010000029.1:0-2472 GCA_964398775.1 uncultured Candidatus Saccharibacteria bacterium
AAAACATCGCTCCGGCTTCCACCAAATATAAAAAACACCCAGCAGTGGGTGTTTTTTATATTTGGTGGACCCATGGAGATTCGAACTCCAGACCCCCTCATTGCAAATGAGGTGCTCTACCAGCTGAGCTATGGGCCCATAGCAACGTCATTTAAACGTCGGTCAGTATACTATCAATCTTTTTAGATAAAATAAAGTCCCTCTCGGTAACACCCTGCACATCGTGACTCGTCAAGGATACCTCGCAGAGCCCCCAGGACACAGTCAGTTTGGGGTGATGATTCATTTTCTCAGCCAACAGAGCCACCTGTGAGGCAAACGCAAACGCCTCAGTGAAGTTCTTAAATGCAAATTTCTTGTACAGCGAACCTTCTAGTTGTCCCCACTCGTTACTCATATCGCTTCGTTGCGAGTGCCATGGCAATCAAATGCTGTGCATACTCACCAAGTGATGAGCCCACAGCTTCAAGTGAAACTTGGAGTGGGCTTGCAGTTGTAAGGAGTGGTGATGTATCGACCGAAAGAAAGAAAAGTGAACGCTCAGTCGCAATAAAATGTGATTCTGAGACATGTCCTAAGTTGAGGTTTGTATGAACATAGACCGCCGCATCCTCTATTCTTTTTTTCATTGCAGTTGTTACTTGTGCTGGAGCCTGAGCACTTACATTTACACCATTATCGTACACTTTTTGTGATGGTACTGTCGTGTAGTAAGTTTTTCCGCGAAAACCAGAAATAACATGACATGAGATGTGCACACCTTTTTCGTGCTGCTCAACAAGCACATCATCTTGTGTTGCTGTTGCAACCGCATGAATCGCCTTAGGCAAATCATGCAATGTTTTTCCAACACGGACATGTTCATGTGTACCCCCATGCAAGGCCTTTACGATATATGGTGGGCCAAAATATGAAAAAATTTCATGTGATTTTTCCGCGTAGTGCATACCCGCATAGTGTGATACGACGTGATGGAGTGGCATGCGTGTTTCGGGAATTTTTTTCAGTATCTCTTTCGCATGAGCCCTATCAAGGGCTGTCGCTGCTGCAAAGGCATCTGCTCCTGTGTAGGGAACACCGAGGGATGAGAGTATTTTTTGAAGCGTGCCGTCTTCGCCATACGTACCATGCATAGCATTAAATGCGACATCGATTCCTTGCAGCGCTTTCTCAGGAGTAACAGCGACACCTCTTCGATGCCACACTCCCCGCTTATCTACGAAGATATCGTGCATGACACATGAGCCATCCAGTGCTACCTGGAGAGCGTGACCACTTTTAAGTGAAATATCGTATCGAGTTGATGCGCCGCCTCTCAGAACGCCAATATGCAATTGCTCTTTCATGTGCTTAGTATATCACCCACATGGAATATCAATTGCAGCTACTGTTCAAATCCAATCAAAGTCGGCTCCTCCCGCAGTGAGACAATGTATTTTGCCCGCACTGTGTCTTGAATAGCTGCAGCAACAGCAAGCACATCTTGCGCCGTAGCTGACCCTGTATTGATGAGGTAGTTTGCGTGCATTTCGCTTGATGCAGCATTTCCAGAACGATATCCACGCATGCCAACTTTTTCTATCAACCACCCAGCTGGGACTCTACCTTCTCGTGCCTCTGCCACTTTCTCTTCTGTAAACAAATCTTGCACCCACTGTGGCGCTACTGGGTTCATGAAGTATGAGCCAGCACAAGGAACATTTTGCAAATGCCTGCGTTCACGCTCAGCTATTGTTTTGTTTTTTAGTTCAACTGCTTCTGCTCCAACATGCTTTAAAGTAAAAGTTGCGCTGAGTATTATCCATTCTGGATGTTCCTTAAAAAAGGATGAACGATATGAAAAATCACATTCTTCAGCAATAAATATCTTCTCTTCCCCCGTCACAATATGACAGGTTCGAACCTCAGTACAGTACTCTTTAATCTCTGTACCAAAAGCTCCCACATTTCCACGTATTGCACCGCCTATACTTCCAGGTATCCCAGCAAGACCTTCCCATCCACCCAGCGAGTACTCATGGCAGCGCTCTATACTTTCAAGCAGTGTGCAGCCTGCTTCTATGACAACCGTATTCCCAAAGCGGTTGCTCCCTTGATTTCTGATATGAAGCACACATCCGTCAAAACCTTCATCTGAAACAAGTACATTACTTCCACCTGAAAGTACGACACTTTTGAGTTTGTGCTCTGCGCAGTACGCAATAGCTTCGTGGATATCATCTATAGATGTGCACTCAATTAGATACCGTGCAGGACCTCCGATTCCAAATGTTGTAAGGGGCGCAAGGAGTACATGTTCTTGTATATTCATTGTGTGTAGTATTAGAGCGTATGCAAAGAAAAAATCAACTCGTCCCCAGCACTAGAGTTGATCCGTTTCTTTCTGCCGACGCCGGTCGTGTGGCAGATTTACCTTAAGCTTTTTCGAAATAAGCTTAAAGGCGGCTCCCTCAGCGTGAGGGAAAGAACGTG
>CAYNND010000030.1:0-2175 GCA_964398775.1 uncultured Candidatus Saccharibacteria bacterium
GGCAATGTATGTATTGCACCAGTATGTGCTGCGCCACCTGAAGGTTGTTGGTATGAAAATAGTACGCCATGTAGCTGTGGCACTCTGCGCTGTGTGACCAATAGTTCCAGTTGTACCTTTAATGGAAAGACTATTGCGGATGGTGCCTCTGTTGATGCCTACGAAGTAGAAGGTGTGGACTTTGGTATGGCATGTGAATCGGTCAAACAAAAGCGCGTCTGTGACAAAGGCGTGCTGCTCGGCACTTATCGCTTTGCTTCGTGCCGTACGTCGGGCGGAGGTGTAGTGTCAACATGCCTCTTTAATGGTGCTGATATGCAATCAGGCACATCGGTGACTGCGTACAAAGAGCGCATCGTGCCTTCAAACAAAAATTGCGAACAGGAGACGCGCACATGCAATCAGGGCACACTCTCAGGAACATATGCGTTTGCTGCATGTAGCAAAACATTACCCGAAGTGACACGAACAGGATTTAAAGAAGTAGCGCTCGGCGGCCAAAACATATATTCACCGGATGTGGTCTCCCACAATGGAGTACGCCATCTCTACTTTGGCGGCTGGCTGACTGCCGGACAAACGCACGATGCGATATATCGCAGCCAATGCGGAAACCTCGGTGACACATGCACAAATACATCGAAAGTACTCGACCCACAGCCATATGGCTTTGACCATTTGAATGACCCATCACTCGTGAAGATGCCCGGAGGATACTACATCATGTATATGACTGGGTTGGTGCAAGGGCTTGATGCATTCACTGCGTCAAACAATAAAATCTACTACAGCACCTCATTTGTAACTGATGGTGTGAACTGGTCAACACCACGAGAAGTTATCAATAATGGATGGCTTCCATCTGCGACGATTGGAAAAACAGGACAGGTAGAACTGTACGCGAACGAAACAAAAGTGCATGGAAATGTCGTGCGATTCAAGATGGGGGAGAGTGGTACGACACCTGCGCCGTATGAACCGGTAGTCTTTTCAAATGGTGTCTTCTACTTGAATCCTGATGTTGAATACCGTCAAAGCATCGGACTCTATCAGATGTTCGCCGAGCGCCAGGGTGCAAAAGCCATCGACTATCTTACATCTACAGATGGCATTAATTTCACACTCGTCGCGCCAGATATCGCTACGAGTACCTCTACAGGTGTCACGTACATTCGGACACCAGGACAAGACGCTGAGACTGGGGCATGGCTCTATTACGCTGGCACAAACGAAGAAAATGCGACGAAAAATAAGCTCTTTTTTGAAAGTTGGTCAGTGCAATAGGCAGTATGCAGGTGGCCGCTTGACTCTGTATTGATTATGAGTATACTTGTGCCCACGTCGTGATGACGGTTTTTTAGTGCTCAACAGCACCACGAAACCACATCCTACGTTTGCACTTTGAAAACTGCATACGTTGTTATAGGAACACATACTCCGTATGTGTTCTGAGTACAAATCGGCGTCTATGATTGGACGCCGAACCGTCTATTCTCAAAGAGAATAGAATTAAGTAAACAAGCATTCTGAATTGCAGAATGCACAAATGATTCCGAGTCACAAAAATTCAAAATCACAAAGTAAAAAGTTAGTGAGTGCCCCGAGTTAGAAGAATACAAAGTACACAACTTCGGTTGTGGTCTCTTTTGTTTCATTCACCGTATCTACTCTACAAGATACTGCTTCGGCAGTAATCTTTAATCAGAGTTTGATCCTAGCTCAGGGTGAACGCTGGCGGCATGGATAAGGCATGCAAGTCGAATGGGTTAGACCCATGGCAGACGAGGTAGTAACACGTAGGAACATACCCAGAAGTCACGCATACCCTATCGAAAGGTAGAATAATTCGTGATGGTCTCGCAAGAGTAAAGATTTATCGCTTCTGGAGTGGCCTGCGCAATATCAGCTAGTTGGTGAGGTAATGGCTCACCAAGGCTATGACGTTTAGGGGAGCTGAGAGGCTGACCCCCACCGATGGAACTGAGAACGGTCCATACTCCTACGGGAGGCCGCAGTCGAGAATCTTCCACAATGGACGAAAGTCTGATGGAGCGATGCCGCGTGATGGATGAAGTGCTTCGGTACGTAAACATCTTTTATGAGGGAGGAAATTTTGACGCTACCTCATGAATAAGGGGCTCCTAACTCTGTGCCAGCAGGAGCGGTAATACAGAG
>CAYNND010000031.1:0-2047 GCA_964398775.1 uncultured Candidatus Saccharibacteria bacterium
CAAAGAAGCCGAGTTTCCGTGTCGTTGCTGACCATATGCGTGGTGCGGTGATGATGATTGCAGACGGTGTGATGCCGAGTAACTCTGACGCAGGGTACTTCGCACGCCGACTTATTAGACGCTCAGTCAGACACTGCGATGTGCTTGGAGTGCCTGAAGGCCTCCTGAAGAGCCTCGTCCCACCGATTGTCGCTATGTACAAGGAGCATTTCCCGGAAGTAGGAGAACATGCCGCTACTATAGAGACTGCAGTCGGCGAAGAAGAGGCGCGCTTCCGTGAGACGCTGAGCCGCGGTATGAAAGAGTTTGAGAAACGCGCATCAAACACCATTTCAGGACATGAGGCGTTTGTACTCTTCACTACCTATGGATTCCCCGTAGAGCTCACACAAGAGCTTGCGAAAGAGCGTGGATACAGCGTCGATATGGATGGCTACAAGAAAGAGATGGATGCTCACAAGGATGCATCACGTGCAGGTGCTGAGCAGAAGTTTAAGGGCGGACTCGCTGACCAGTCTGAGGCGACAACACGATTGCACACTACCCACCACTTACTCTTGAAAGCTCTGCAGATAGTCCTCGGTCCGCATGTAAAGCAGCGGGGCAGTAATATTACTGGTGAACGGCTGCGTATCGACTTTTCACACACTGCGAAGATGACAGATGAGGAAAAAAAGAAGGTGGAGGAAATCGTCAATCAGAAAATAAAGGAGCATCTCCCGATGACTCGTTCGACCTTACCAAAGGAGGAGGCAGAGCGGCTCAATGCTGAGCATGAATTTGGAGCAAAATACCCTGATATGGTCTCCGTCTACTCACTGGGCCCAGTTGGTGCTACTGCTGAAAATCCACAGTTTGAAAGTGCGTTCTCGATAGAGTTTTGTGGCGGGCCACATGTTACGAACACTGCAGAGATAGAGAAGGGGGGTGTGTTTAAAATACAGAAGGAAGAGGCAGTGGCAGCGGGAATACGGCGCATCAAGGCGGTGATTGGGTAATCGCCAGGAGTGTGTCGGGGAGAATGTTTTTCCGTTAGATTGAAAGGGAGCCGCGAGTGCAAACCGCGGCTCTTTCTTTATGAGTTTTAAGAAGTGGGTGAGCGGGCGCCGCATCCCCTGGCAGGTAGCCAGGGGATGCGGCGCCCGGGAGGCTTTTATTTGCATATATGGAGCCGTTCTGATAGTATGCCGCCCTATATGGTAACAAAAGTATCACACGCAGTTCAGGAGCTCTACGATGCAGGGCTTCATGTTGGCTTTTCTCGAACTCGCCGACACCCGTCAGCAGAAAAATATCTCTATTCACAAAAAGGTAAGAATGACATCTTCGACCTTGAAAAGACACACGCTTCACTTGATGATGCGCTCGCAGCGATTACTTCAATCTACAAGACAGGTGGAAAGATTCTGTTTGTAGGTGGAAAGAACGAGGCACGTGACTCTGTTCGCTCAGCAGCAATTTCATGCGCAATGCCATACGTTGCTGGACGATGGATTGGTGGCACACTTACAAACTACCGAGAGATTCGCAAGCGTGTTGATCGCCTTGAGAAGCTCGTTGCAGACAAAGATTCAGGCGGTTTTGAAAAGTACACAAAGAAAGAGCGAGTTATCCTTGATCGTGAGATTGCAAACCTTACAGAAATGTTTGGCGGCATCACTACTATGAAAGACCGACCGCAGGCACTCTTCATCATTGACCCACGTCATGATGATGCGGCAGTGCGCGAAGCAAATGACTTGAAAGTACCAGTTATTGCGCTTGCAAACACAGACTGTGACTTCGGACGCATCCAGTTCCCAATCCCTGGAAACGACGCAACAAAGAAGAGTATCAGCGCTATCACAACGGCAGTTGCTCGAGCACTCAATGGTGCAACAAAGACAGCGTAGTATTCCACAGGGGTATCGCCCGTATGGTATACTGCCCGCGTTCTCATTTTAACCTCTTTAACTTTTCGACTTATGGTCAATATGGATATCGTAAAACAGCTTCGTGACGAGACAGGAGTTGCTATCATGCAATGCAAGAAAGCACTTGAAGAAGT
>CAYNND010000032.1:0-1981 GCA_964398775.1 uncultured Candidatus Saccharibacteria bacterium
GTACTGTTGCAGACGTCCGTGACTACTTCTCAAAGAAACAGCCACGAGGTGAATTTGTCGTTATTGTGAGTGGCACTGATGCATGACACAAGGTATCGTATGAAAGAGTATACATCAGGTATTCATAGAGATGCTCAGGAAACTCCCGAGGAAGAAGAGTTGCGCGTTCAGAGGAATCGAGGAAGACTACACTTACTTGCAGCACCTGGGGTTCTTCTCGCCGCTCAGGCCACAGCTCTATGGGAAAAAGCAATAGCACAAGGAGCCCCGACACAAGCGCAACCAGATGCGCCAGTGCTCATGGAGGGTACAGTAGATACAACAGCATACATGCAAGAAATGAAGCGGAGAGTACACACAGCTACAGTTGAGACAGGGCATACGGCAGTTCTTACAGCGACACACAAGCCCGGAGAAATGTCTGTGTTACATGGAAAAGTAGGAGCTGGGTTTTCTGCAGATCCCACTTTTCCAAAGGCGCGTGAATTACTACTCACACAAGAAGGCACGATTGCTTTACCGACCCACTACCATCCATGGAGATTAAGCCAGCAGCGAGTTACAGAAGAGTACAGACGCTCACTCGGTGGTGCTGAGGTTTCAGAATATTACAGATACGACGAGCATTCAGTTATCCCAGAGAGTTCGCCGGATATCTTACTTGGTTTTTACGAGTCTCTTTTGACAATCGATGCTGGTGTAGAGCCAGGCAGGTTTGCTTCGGTGACAATTGACCCAAAAGGTGTCTGGATAACACAGCATATAAACGGTCCTGAGGCAGGGATGAAAGCGTTTCCTCAATTTCCATTTCCTGCGCTCTACAGTTACGACAAAAATGTGGTACAAGCATCGCATGATGAGTTGCATAAAAAAGATGTTGAATTAAGAACTGCACTCCTCACCACACTTACTGATGCACATGCTTCATATGATCAATTTATACAGTTTCATCCAGAAGCCCTTGAACTTGCACGAAAGGAAGTAGGCACTTCAGAACCTTGGTTCGGGAAAAAAACAAATGCAGACTTGATACGCGAACATGTGCAAAAACAGATAGAAGTTTGGACAAAAAAAGACGAGAAAGGTTTTTCGCAAGCTCGCTCGTGGTCGCTCGGTCAAATGAGAGGCGCAATCAAGATAGGGAACGCTGTGTGGCCACGTAGTGTCGAGGATATTACTGAACTTCGTTTCGGAGAATTTGATTCAAATGAGCGAAGGTACCTTTCACCCGTTGTCCTTGATGTATACAAGTCTCAGATAGTGGACATACGACGCACACAAGCGGGGATGCGTGTTGTGGGTCAACGGCTGAGTTCTATTAAGGCTGCTCTAAGCACACTAGAAATGGTATCCCTCCCAGAAGAGCAACTCAAAAAAATTGACCCAGCCCGAATCAGGAGTCAGATACAAGTACTCCAAATACTCCGCGCATGGAAAGTTCCCCACAAACATGAAATTCCATTTTTGATGGCAGCTGCGCGAATGGTGCGGATGGATAATGAACATCTTACATTAAAAGAAGAGGGTGCGCGTCTGCATAAGGCTGGTGTATCAGATATTGATGACGCATTTCAGCAGTCGTTACTCAAATCAGGGCCTGGATACAATCATGCAATATCTAATTTAATCGCAGGTACTCTCAAAACTCGCTATGTCTCCCACGCACGCTACCAAGAGTTGCTGAGTGACCAAGTCGCGATGAGAAGTTTTCTCGGAGATGTATCGCAGAAGTAGTAGGAGTAAGAGGTGAGTGGGAAAAGATATCTTACGCACAGCAGCCTTGGTGGGTAGACTGCGAACATCATACATATGGTGGTTCGTTGCGTTTCAACATCTGCAGGATATGATGTATACATGGTCAACCACACATCAATCCTCATCATCAGTGCGCTTATCATTGTCATCCCTCAGCTGGGCTTTCCAAACATGTGGCAGAGAAACATGACTTCAGCACTTGCTGTTCTTATAGTTATCCTCACTA